>NZ_PTRX01000100.1:0-749 GCF_002966045.1 Escherichia sp. MOD1-EC5189
GCTTTTCTGCAATAAAAAAGGCGTCATTCCTGACGCCATTTATTGGGGTTATAAATATTTCAACGAATACTGATGCCGGAAGCCGCTTTTTTGGTCACAATCACCGTACAGTCGGTGATATTGCCTGCCCCCTGATTGCCTTTCTGGAAAATCTTAAACTCCAGAGTGACGCTACCACCACCACTAGGCATATCAATAACTGCACTGTAACTACCGGGAATGGCCCCTTTAGTTTCTCTGGATGCGATTAATACGCCGTTTTTGCGAACTTCAAAACCATAACCCGTGTATCGCGTGCCTCCCGGGTTATTTCCGCTCCCCGGATCGTCATACGCTATACCGTTAAAAATAATGGGCGGAATAATAATCTGGCGGTCAAAGTTATGATCATCGCTGATGGTGACTGTAACCGTACCGTTTGGTGTTTCCGTGTTACCCCACGTACCGACTTTTTTCGGGAAGGCTTTTGATACAGCTTTAACGAAATCCCCTCTGACCTGGGTCGCCTCCAGCATGCCCTTAATCGTACAGTTCTGGTTAATCGTGACATTGTTGAGCGTTCCTGAGTTCGCATTCACACTGCCACTGATATCCGCATTTTTAGCGGTCAGCTTTCCGTCTGATGTCAGGGAAAATACCGGAGGACTGCCACCGCTGGTAATGGTGGGGGCTGTCAGGCGCTTCAGGAACACGTCGTTCATGAATATCTGGTTGCCCTGCGCCACAAACATCGGCGTTTCATTCCCGTT
>NZ_PTRX01000101.1:0-712 GCF_002966045.1 Escherichia sp. MOD1-EC5189
ACCGGCTCACCTTTTTCGTTCTGCTCATTACAGAAAAAATAACGTTCACCACCGACCTCTGTCAGATCGATTTCCCAGAGCACCACCTGGGCTGACTGAGTAAGGCGTGTCGTCTCATGATGTGTTTCCTGTGGAATATCCTGCATCAGGGCCTCCTATGCCACGACCTGTTCAAAATCTGCCGTTATGGTTACCCACAGCGCCCCCACGCTTGCCGACCATTTACGACAAACCACCCTGATCGGCTTCCAGTCATAAGGTGGCGTCCACTGAAATGCGCGGACGCCACCGTGCCGTTCCAGAAAGGCTTTCAAAGATGGGTGTTCACATTTACGAACACGTATCGTCACGCTGTAAGTCGACAACTGGTTATTCAGTCCCGCCGCACGACGCTGTTCATAACCATCGCCCAGCTTCACTGTCACCACTTTCGGCTCTGATACCACATTCATATCCGGGCGCACTTTCCAGTGAAACGTCTCCATTACCGATATGCTCCACTTAACCGACCACCATCACGGGCCTGCTGTTGCATAAAGTCCGCTGCCGCTTTTTTCCCGAGGTCATAAACCACCTTCAGGGCAGCCGGACCTATCTGCCCGTTCGTGCCATCGTTATTGATCTCGATGTTGTACTGCGGGGCAAACATCGCCATACCTGAACCACCAATATCCGCCACAACCCCCAGCTTACCGTCAGCACCACGACGCAG
>NZ_PTRX01000102.1:0-690 GCF_002966045.1 Escherichia sp. MOD1-EC5189
AATCAGCCTGACTCGGGATCAGTTTTTGCCAGATAACTGAAACGTATTTTGCCTGGTAACGGGCGTCATCAAGTGCATTATGGCGCTCACCTTCGAATGGAATAGCCGTTCTGGCATCGAAGTCTATGGCTTTCCCCAGCTCAACGATTGTGCGTACATCGCGATCGTTGTAGTAACGCCACGGGCAGGGGATCCCCTGCCGTTCGTATGAACGGCGCAAAATCGTGTTGTCGAAGTTGGCTCCATTTCCCCAGACCTGAACAAAAAATTCACCGGAGTTTTCGTCGATAAATTCCCGCAATTGTAACAGTGCATCATCTAACGGGATTTCATCGGTCATAATGGCAGATTGCGCTTCGCGTGATTGCTTAAGCCACCATTTAATGGTGTCCCGATCAATGACTCCGCCAGCAGTTTCCAGATCGATAGTCTTACTAAATTCCGGTCCCATATCTCCGGTTTGCGGATCGAAAAATATTGCACCTATTGAGATGATCGGGGCATCAGGATTTTTTCCCATGGTTTCAAGGTCGATCATTAGATGGTCACACGTCCTGCTGGTGGATGTGATTTCTTGATGACCGTTCACCTTAATTGAGTGATCTGCCGTCTCGCCAGTTTCATTATCGCTATCGTGATGCTGATTGCCGCCAGTGTTCTCCTTGTGTGGATGTTCAGCGCCTTCCATTT
>NZ_PTRX01000103.1:0-688 GCF_002966045.1 Escherichia sp. MOD1-EC5189
CCCCTATTCGGTTAACCTTGCTACAGAATATAAGTCGCTGACCCATTATACAAAAGGTACGCAGTCACCCCATAAAGAGGCTCCCACTGCTTGTACGTACACGGTTTCAGGTTCTTTTTCACTCCCCTCGCCGGGGTTCTTTTCGCCTTTCCCTCACGGTACTGGTTCACTATCGGTCAGTCAGGAGTATTTAGCCTTGGAGGATGGTCCCCCCATATTCAGACAGGATACCACGTGTCCCGCCCTACTCATCGAGCTCACAATATGTGCATTTTTGTGTACGGGGCTGTCACCCTGTATCGCGCGCCTTTCCAGACGCTTCCACTAACACACACACTGATTCAGGCTCTGGGCTCCTCCCCGTTCGCTCGCCGCTACTGGGGGAATCTCGGTTGATTTCTTTTCCTCGGGGTACTTAGATGTTTCAGTTCCCCCGGTTCGCCTCATTAACCTATGGATTCAGTTAATGATAGTGTGACGAATCACACTGGGTTTCCCCATTCGGAAATCGCCGGTTATAACGGTTCATATCACCTTACCGACGCTTATCGCAGATTAGCACGTCCTTCATCGCCTCTGACTGCCAGGGCATCCACCGTGTACGCTTAGTCGCTTAACCTCACAACCCGAAGATGTTTCTTTCGATTCATCATCGTGTTGCGAAAATTTGAGAGACTCACGAACAACT
>NZ_PTRX01000104.1:0-660 GCF_002966045.1 Escherichia sp. MOD1-EC5189
TACGATCAGCAGCGTCTTAACGAGCTTCAGGAGAAAAAACGCCAGAAGGATTTGCAGGATGCAAAAGAGCAGGCAGAGCGGAATTATCAGGAGCAACAGAAACGCCGTAATGCTGAAAATGCTGCACTGAACCGGATGAATGAAACGGAAGCAGCACGACATCAGCGTGAAATTGCGCGTATTAATGCCATGCAGTACGCCGATCAGGCTGTCAGGGATGCGGCGATACAACGTGAAAATGAACGTTACGAGAAAGCCCTGGCATCCGGTAAGAAAAAAACACGCGAAACCCGTAATGATGAGGCCACCCGGTTATTGCTGCAGTACAGCCAGCAACAGGCACAGGTGGAAGGGCAGATTGCTGCTGCCAGACAGTCAGCAGGCATTGCCACTGACAGGATGACAGAAGCGCATAAACAGCTTCTGGCTCTGCAGCAGCGCATCAGCGACCTGGACGGGAAAAAACTGACGGCAGATGAAAAGAGTGTGCTGGCCCGTAAAGATGAACTGATTCAGGCACTGACGCTGCTGGATGTAAAACAGCAGGAGCTTCAGAAACAGACGGCACTCAACGATCTGAAGAAAAAAACAATTCAGCTGACCAGTCAACTGGCTGAAGAAGAGCGCGCTCAGCGTCAGCAACATGACCTGGATATCGCC
>NZ_PTRX01000105.1:0-644 GCF_002966045.1 Escherichia sp. MOD1-EC5189
ATAATGAGATGGACGCTCCAGATTTTACGGTATCAAAGTACCAGACTGGATCGTTGCAATACGTCCTGAAAAATTAGGAGCGTCCACATGAAAGTATCAACTCTTGGTATCGACCTGGCAAAGAACGTTTTTCAGCTTCATGGTGTCGATCATGAAGGCCATACTATTTTGCGTAAAAAGCTCACCCGGGCTAAGTTTGTTCAGTTTGTGATTCAACTGGAACCTTGTCTGATTGGCATGGAAGCCTGCTCATCCAGTCATTATTTTGCGCGATTATTCACCCGCTATGGTCATGAGGTAAAACTCATACCTCCGCAGTATGTGAAGCCTTATGTGAAAACGAACAAGACGGATGCAGCAGATGCTGAAGCAATCTGCGAAGCGGTAACCCGCCCGAATATGCGTTTTGTTCAGATAAAAACCGAAGAGCAGCAGGCCGTTTTAGCGTTACACACTGAACGGGGAATACTTATCCGTGAGCGGATTGCCTGTGCCAATAGTTTAAGAGCCACACTTGCTGAGTTTGGTATTACGATTGCGGCCGGACAAAGCCATTTAACACGTGAGCTGCCAGCCATTCTGGAGGATGGCGAAAATGGTTTATCTCCCTTTGTCAGAACCAGCATCTACAGACAGTCTAAACA
>NZ_PTRX01000106.1:0-634 GCF_002966045.1 Escherichia sp. MOD1-EC5189
GGTTTAATTCGATGCAACGCGAAGAACCTTACCTGGTCTTGACATCCACGGAAGTTTTCAGAGATGAGAATGTGCCTTCGGGAACCGTGAGACAGGTGCTGCATGGCTGTCGTCAGCTCGTGTTGTGAAATGTTGGGTTAAGTCCCGCAACGAGCGCAACCCTTATCCTTTGTTGCCAGCGGTCCGGCCGGGAACTCAAAGGAGACTGCCAGTGATAAACTGGAGGAAGGTGGGGATGACGTCAAGTCATCATGGCCCTTACGACCAGGGCTACACACGTGCTACAATGGCGCATACAAAGAGAAGCGACCTCGCGAGAGCAAGCGGACCTCATAAAGTGCGTCGTAGTCCGGATTGGAGTCTGCAACTCGACTCCATGAAGTCGGAATCGCTAGTAATCGTGGATCAGAATGCCACGGTGAATACGTTCCCGGGCCTTGTACACACCGCCCGTCACACCATGGGAGTGGGTTGCAAAAGAAGTAGGTAGCTTAACCTTCGGGAGGGCGCTTACCACTTTGTGATTCATGACTGGGGTGAAGTCGTAACAAGGTAACCGTAGGGGAACCTGCGGTTGGATCACCTCCTTACCTTAAAGAACTGTACTTTGCAGTGCTCACACAGATTGTCTGAT
>NZ_PTRX01000107.1:0-604 GCF_002966045.1 Escherichia sp. MOD1-EC5189
TGTTGCTGATGCTGGCAGTGACCGTACTGGCTCCGGCGGTCTGGCTGGTGACGGAGATTATCGCCGCGCCGTCCGGCCCGGTGATAACCGTCGCGGCAACCGCTGCCCCGTTGCCCGCTGAAACGCTGACCGTCTGTCCGGCCAGCGCATTGCCGAACGCGTCGGTGACTTTCACCCGCAGCGTGTTCGCCGTCGAACCGTCTGCCACTGAGCCGTCCTTAATGACCACCAGATCCGCGATCTTCGCGGTGCTGACATCCGGGATAAATGTCACGTTCTGGTTCAGAATGCTGTTGTTGATGCTGGCAGTGACCGTACTGATGCCCGCCGTCTGGCTGGTGACGGAGATTTCCACGGTGCCGTCCGGCCCGGTGATAACCGTCGCGGCAACCGCTGCCCCGTTGTCCGCTGAAACGCTGACCGTCTGCCCGGCCAGCGCATTGCCGAACGCGTCGGTGACTTTCACCCGCAGCGTGTTCGCCATCGCACCATCTGCCACTGAGCCGTCCTTAATGACCACCAGATCCGCGATCTTCGCCGTGCTGACATCAGCAATAAACGTCACGTTCTGGTTCAGAGTGCTGTTGCTGATGCTGGCAGTGAC
>NZ_PTRX01000108.1:0-600 GCF_002966045.1 Escherichia sp. MOD1-EC5189
CGGTGTTCACACTGCGGATATAAAAGTAATAATCATGGCCCGGTTTGATATTGATACTGGCGGCTATCCAGTACAGCCCCGCGCCAAGGTAGCGGGCTGTGGTTTCAACCTGCCTGATATCGGTAATCCGCGTTTCCGAGAACCAGAACTCAAACTGTACCGTCGGATCATAAACCGCAAGATGCGGCGTGGCAGTTATCTGAAAATAGCCCGGCGTCAGCTCAATCCGCGACGGTGCTACCGGTGCGGCAATCCTGAACGATACCGACGCCGGATCGCCCTGCTGTCCCCACGCATTTACCGCCCGGACTGTCAGCGTGTACCGTCCCAGCGCCAGTTGCGTGAAGCGGTATGTGGTTTCCGTCGTCCGGGCCGTGCTGACCAGCCGCTCACTGCCGTCATCCGCTGCCACGGTCAGGCGAAGCATAAAGCTCACCCCCTTCACCACCTTCGGCGTGTCCCAGCGCGCCAGCACCTGATATTCCCCGCTGTCTGCGGTGACTTCGGCAGTCAGGTGCTGCACCGCTGGCGGCGTGACACCATTCACCGTGCCGCTCTGGTCGCCGTCAAAGTGCGCCCCGTTATCCACGATGGCCTCTT
>NZ_PTRX01000109.1:0-595 GCF_002966045.1 Escherichia sp. MOD1-EC5189
CCGTTAAACGTTATTTGCAGGCAAAATCTGAGCCGCCAAAATATACGCCGCGACCTGCTGTTGCTTCACTCCTAGATGAATACCGGGATTATATTCGTCAACGCATCGCCGATGCTCATCCTTACAAAATCCCGGCAACGGTAATCGCTCGCGAGATCAGAGACCAGGGATATCGTGGCGGAATGACCATTCTCAGGGGATTCATTCGTTCTCTCTCGGTTCCTCAGGAGCAGGAGCCTGCCGTTCGGTTCGAAACTGAACCCGGACGACAGATGCAGGTTGACTGGGGCACTATGCGTAATGGCCGCTCACCGCTTCACGTGTTCGTTGCTGTTCTCGGATACAGCCGAATGTTGTACATCGAATTCACTGACAATATGCGTTATGACACGCTGGAAACCTGCCATCGTAATGCGTTCCGCTTCTTTGGTGGTGTGCCGCGCGAAGTGTTGTATGACAATATGAAAACTGTGGTTCTGCAACGTGACGCATATCAGACCGGTCAGCACCGGTTCCATCCTTCGCTGTGGCAGTTCGGCAAGGAGATGGGCTTCTCTCCCCGACTGTGTCGCCCCTTCAGGGCACAGACTAAAGG
>NZ_PTRX01000010.1:0-163283 GCF_002966045.1 Escherichia sp. MOD1-EC5189
GTAGTCAGCCTGATGTCCAGCCCGTACCGTGGCCCGGATGCTGATTCCCTGTTCTCTTACCGCGGTCTGTTCTGGCATCGTCCGATCCTCGCGGCAGTGATGACGGTGATGATGCTGTCACTGGCGGGTATCCCAATGACGCTGGGCTTTATCGGTAAGTTCTATGTGCTGGCGGTCGGTGTCCAGGCACACTTGTGGTGGCTGGTGGGTGCGGTGGTTGTCGGTTCGGCAATCGGCCTCTACTACTACCTGCGCGTAGCGGTGAGCTTATACCTGCACGCCCCGGAACAACCGGGTCGCGATGCACCATCAAACTGGCAGTACAGCGCGGGCGGTATCGTGGTGCTGATCTCTGCACTGTTGGTACTGGTGCTGGGTGTATGGCCACAACCGCTGATTAGCATTGTGCGGTTAGCCATGCCGCTGATGTAAGCTGTCAGTTCGTAAGTCAGAAAGCCGCCGACATGTTCGGCGGTTTTTTTTGGTGCCCTGACCCCATCACCCAACAATAACCGTCAGCGCATGATTCCCCTGTCGCAGCATACGTCGATACGCACTAATCAGCTTTTCCATATCCAGCATGATCGAAGCAAAGAGTTGCCCCTCTAACTCTTCTGAAAAAGTCACACCAGGGTAAATCTCCATTTCATTGAGTCGTTTAATGGAAAACTGTTTACGCAGCTCACTTCGATCCAGTGATTCCAGGCGATCGATTGTCGCGGCTAACTCCTGATTCCAGGTCAATCCTAGGAATCCATCTATGCCATCTTCGAGGCTGTGTTCACCAAGCACGGCACGACTCAGCGGATCATTCTTCGCGGGATCAAAAGCAGAGGTGCCTGTCAGCCCAAAGTGTAAAAAATCCCAGCGTTTATCAATATCCAGTCGGCGTAATCCTGAAAGCGTGTCATGTATATTATCCATCAAAGGTTTTTGAGTAGACTCAAGAAGTTGGTTAATCTTTTCTGAGTCAATTTCTGCAAAATAGCCAATCATTCCCATTTTATTTTCCTCCGTTGAATTTCATGTTTCGCATCTTAAAACAGACGAGGGAAAATAAAATGTACATGTCGCTTTTTCTGGACCCGCCTCGAGAAATTTTTATTATTTACTGTTGTATAACAAAGTTATAACCCCATCCACTACCTGAGCCATTTTCTGATAATTCAATCTGTCTGCGGTATCACCGGGCAAGTGGTATTGTTTATTACGATAAAAAGCGGTGTCGGTAATCATTACGGCGGGAATATCGTGTTGCTAATAATTAAGGTGATCAGAGAAATCAATACCGGGAATAAACCCTGGGGCATTCATAGAATAAACAGATAAATCCTGAGATGACAACAATGCCGCTTTTAGCTGACGAACGGCGTTGATATCCTGCATTCTGCCGACCACGGCAATAAAATCTCCCCGATCGGGATAAAGCCAGGACATTGCCGGGTAAGGATAATCCTGGCTTCCAGGCGCAGAGTCGTAATAGCCAATCATCTCCAGCGCTATCATTAATTTCACTGGACGCTCAAGCGAAGCTGCATGTATCGCGCTCCCCATTTCATCGCTACGAAAGAAGGGCGGTTCTTCCGACGCATAGGAGACCAGCTGCACGCCTGTTTTCGGCGCTTGCTGCTGTAATAAACGTGCCAGTTCAAGTAATCCTGCTACGCCGCTGGCGTTATCATCCGCGCCAGGCGTATAGGTTAATTGATCGTTTTCAAAACTGCTGGCAGAGTCATAGTGCGCACCAATAATAATCAGCGGTCCATTGGCAGGACCATAATCAGCTACAATATTTTTGTAGGGGCCATCCGTAATGGGGACGTCCTGCGTGGTAACTCTGGCACCGCTACTGATAAAGACCTCTTTTATATACTCTGCGGACCTTTTCAGATTATCAATATTGTCGGCACTACGTGGATGCACAGTTTGTGTAAGATAGCGAACTGTTTTTTCTAATTGCTCAGGACTTGCGTGTCGGGGCGTTGGCGGTAATGCATTGACCCAGGGTTGATAAAAAATAATAAAAGGAAGTGATAGTAGTAATGATATAAAACAAAGAGGTGTTATTTTTTTCATATGTAAATTATCAATAAAGGGCGTTATTTCATTATTATTTTAATGAGTTATGAGCGTTTATTTTATTACGGTTGGTAGTAATATACAAAAAGTATTTTTTCAGTGGGTTCGCTATTTTAAAAAGGAATTCATATGAGAAATAAAAAATAATTATGTTATTTATTGGTAGATTGAATTGACAGGGGGCAGAAATCTGAGGGTAAGAAAAGTCAGCAACTACAATCCACTACATCAACAGACCAGCAATCGCGTGCCGCGATACGCTGGAAATACCCGTAGATTGAACTGGCGGATGGTGTGACTGACATCGGTCCGTGATGACTTTTTAGCAAACTATGTTCGATCAGTCAGCATATTTGCTGACTGGTCGAATTGACTAACAATGATGTTAACTTACTCTTTTGCCTGATGCTCTATTTTGGGGTTGTGAGTGTTTTATTTCTAAGTCTCTATAATAATCATTGATATTTGCATCGCTATATTTATCCAAATAAAAATTTCTGTTGACCAGTCGATGTTGAAAATCAATTTCGTACTGCTCTTCTGCTGAATATTTTTTAAATCTGTCAGCATAGTTTTTTAATAACGTATAGGGAGCGCTGTCAGAATTGCTTTCCCTTTGTTCAATTACTTCTTTGGCTGCCATGCACACAAATGCACCGCAACTTTGGCTTAAGTATTGCTGAAGATCGGCATGTAAAAATGTTATCTCTTGTTCAGTTAAATGATCTGTTATATTCTTATTATTCGGCATTTCTCCCATGAATTTAGAATTGAAACTATTAATGACACGCTTAAGTGAATTTTCTTTATCATGGCCTAGTGCACGTAATGAGTTGAATATGACGCATTTTATTTGTTGTGTGTTATTTTTTTCATTAACTATTTTTTGTAGCGAAACTAATATCCAGTGTCCGCCAGTATTTATGGGGAATAACTGGACTTCTTTCGGCCATGATGGATCGCTCTTAATATTATCATTGAGAGCGATTTCCAGGTAAGTGCTGTTGGAATCGGGAAGGTAGAGACCAGTAGGATAATTGACTTGAGTATTTTTTGCATTAGCGGCGATCTTCTGAAGATAGCAATCTATTTCATCTGTGGTTAATTGACGGTTTTTATCCCAGAAGTTTGTACCATCGCTCAGTTCATTATTCTTATCATTTAAAAGTACCTTTGAAAGCGACTGTTTTTCAGATATAAGAGGAATATCATCACCGATAATTGTCATTAATTTTGACGGGGAGAATAGCTTTTTGAACAGGAGATCATCTGAATTATCCGGACCAGCTGGTTTAAGGGGGGAGTTGGTTGCGGTATGTGCCAAATTATATAATTTTAAACAGGCATTTTTGATAAGTCGGATAATCGATAGGGTTTCATTTGTTGGGTTTCTAACAATATGGTAAAGAATATCTTCAGCTTTTTTTCCAAATTCATCATAACCTAACGCAATGTTATGCAGTAACTCAATACTTTCTTCATCTCCGGATAACGCTGTTTTTTTTAAAGACTGCAGTAATTCATCGGTCACAGTAAATTTTTCTGCAAATGTCTGACTGAGTTGGGTTTGAGATAATTGACAATAATTGCTGACAACTGTAACCATCATAGGCTCCTTTTAGTTGCAAAGGTTGTGTTGAATGAAGATAAAAAGAGGCAACTTATTGCTCTGAATATAGTGCGTAAGGAGATGAATAAATATCAAAAATCGCTCAATATGCCCGTGTGGGTGGATATATGTAGCGCGGGTTACGATAACAGGGCAAGTTTCGCCCTGTTTTTAATAATAGGCAGAGTTAAACGTTAAACACAGTGAAATCATTCGCCAGTTCAGTCGCCGGGAAAATTGACCTGCATTCACGTAACAGGTGCTGACAACCTTTGTCATCATAGCGCGAGCTGACGTGGGTAATGATTAGCTTACCGACTCCAGCCTCACGGGCCAGTGTCGCAGCCTGGCGTGTAGAGCTATGACCGCGACTATTGGCTTTGGCTTCCATGGTTATATCCAGCGTCGCTTCGTGCACCATGACATCGACACCTTTAGCCAGGTCAAGTGCGGCATCGCAGGGGCCGGTATCGCCGAAAATAGCGAGCGCTTTACCTGGCACTGGAGCAGCTAAGTAATCTGCGCCGTTAATCTGCCTTCCATCTTCCAGCGTGATTGTTTTGCCCGCTTTTAATGCCTGAAACAGTGGGCCAGGCGGCACGCCAGCAGCTTTTAATGCCTGGGCATTTAATGCACCCGGTTTATCATGTTCTTCAATACGATAGCCATAACATTCCAGTGGGTGTTCCAGCGGATAAGCGGTTACTTTGCGCAGGCCATCATCGAAAATTTCGCCAGCGCCAATTTCGACAATTTCCAGCGGATAATCGGTCCATGAGCCGCTAATCCGCAGCGCAGTCTCCACAAATTCACGGAGACCTTGCGGACCATAAATCGTTAAGGGTTGGACAATACCAGACATAGAACGACTGCACAGCAAGCCGGGTAAACCAAAGAGATGATCGCCATGAAGGTGACTGATAAAAATCTTGTCCAGTTTTCCAGGGTTAAAGGCGGTATGCAGTAGCTGATGCTGGGTGCCTTCACCGCAGTCAAACAACCAAAGACCGCTCCGGGTCGGATGTTGCAGGTTAAGCAATATTGCCGTGACATTGCGCGTACGGGTTGGCACACCGGCTGAAGTACCTAAAAAAATTAATTCCATGAGTTCATCACGTTTCAAAAAATATTCCGGCTAGTATAAGGCATACATCTAAAAGGAGAGCATTATGATTGAATGGCAAGATCTGCATCACTCTGAATTATCGGTTTCCCAGCTTTATGCCTTATTACAACTGCGTTGCGCGGTGTTTGTTGTCGAGCAGAATTGCCCTTATCAGGATATCGATGGTGATGATTTGACGGGGGATAATCGCCATATTCTCGGTTGGAAAAATGATGAACTGGTGGCGTATGCGAGGATTCTGAAAAGTGATGATGATCTTGAGCCGGTCGTTATAGGTCGGGTGATTGTCAGTAAAGCGTTGCGTGGCGAAAAAGTGGGGCAGCAGCTGATGAGTAAAACACTCGAAACATGCGCGCATTACTGGCCTGATAAGCCTGTTTACCTCGGGGCGCAGGCGCATCTGCAAAATTTCTACCAAAGTTTTGGCTTTATCCCTGTGACGGAAGTCTATGAAGAAGATGGTATCCCACACATTGGGATGGCACGCGAGGTAATTCAGGCGTAATCAATAACCATTGTCTATAGTTAGTGACAGGTTTTACGCAAATGGAGAACGAGAATGTCTAATCAGTTTGGTGATACACGTATCGATGACGACCTGACGCTGCTTAGTGAAACACTGGAAGAGGTGCTCCGCTCCTCTGGCGATCCCGCCGATCAGAAATATGTTGAGCTGAAAGCGCGTGCAGAAAAAGCGCTGGATGATGTGAAAAAACGGGTTAGCCAGGCTTCAGACAGTTATTACTATCGGGCGAAGCAGGCTGTTTATCGTGCTGATGACTACGTCCACGAAAAACCCTGGCAAGGAATTGGGGTGGGCGCGGCCGTTGGGCTGGTATTAGGACTGTTGCTGGCACGCCGTTAAAACCTCCCTACACCGGGGTACTGCATTTTTTTTGTAGTACCCCGTATAATGTGAGGCTTTTAACAGGGAGAGGTCCGCGTGCAATCACTCACTACGGCGCTGGAAAATCTACTGCGCCTTTTGTCGCAAGAGATTCCAGCGACACCCGGCATTCGGGTTATTGATACTCCTTTCCCTCTCAAAGATGCTTTTGATGCCTTGAGCTGGCTGGCCAGTCAGCAAACGTATCCGCAATTCTACTGGCAACAACGTAATGGTGATGAAGAAGCTGCCGTCCTGGGCGCGATTACCTGTTTTACGTCGTTGGACCAGGCACAACGTTTTCTTCGCCAGCACCCGGAACATGCCGACTTACGCATCTGGGGGCTGAATGCGTTTGACCCGTCGCAGGGCAATTTACTTTTACCACGACTGGAATGGCGACGCTGTGGCGGTAAAGCCACGCTGCGGCTGACGCTATTCAGCGAAAGCTCCCTTCAGCACGATGCGATAAAGGCAAAAGAATTTATCGCCACACTGGTGAGTATCAAGTCCCTGCCAGGGTTACATTTAACCACCACGCGAGAACAACACTGGCCGGACAAAACGGGCTGGACGCAATTAATCGAACTGGCAACGCAAACCATCACCGAAGGTGAACTCGACAAAGTCGTTCTTGCACGGGCGACCGACCTGCATTTTGCAAGCCCGGTTAACGCAGCGGCGATGATGGCAGCCAGCCGTCGGCTCAATCTGAACTGCTATCATTTCTTTATGGCCTTTGATGGCGAGACCGCGTTTCTGGGGTCGTCTCCTGAGCGGCTATGGCGGCGGCGTGCCAAAGCGCTGCGTACTGAAGCGCTGGCGGGAACGGTAGCAAATCATCCTGATGATAAGCAGGCGCAGCAGTTGGGCGAGTGGCTGATGGCGGATGATAAAAACCAGCGCGAGAACATGCTGGTGGTGGAAGATATTTGCCAACGATTGCAGGCCGATACCCAGACGCTGGATGTTTTACCGCCGCAGGTACTGCGTCTGCGTAAAGTGCAGCATCTGCGCCGCTGTATCTGGACTTCACTCAACAAAGCGGATGATGTGATCTGTTTACATCAGTTGCAGCCAACGGCCGCGGTTGCGGGCTTACCGCGTGACCTGGCGCGGCAGTTTATCGCCCGTCACGAACCGTTCACCCGTGAATGGTATGCCGGTTCCGCGGGCTATCTTTCGTTACAACAAAGCGAATTCTGCGTTTCCCTGCGCTCAGCAAAAATTAGCGGCAATGTCGTGCGGTTATATGCTGGCGCGGGCATTGTCCGTGGCTCCGACCCCGAGCAAGAGTGGCAGGAAATCGACAACAAAGCGGCAGGGCTGCGTACTTTATTAAAAATGGAAGAGTAATGAGTCGCATCATTACCGATTCATATCAATAATCTATTTTTGTAGCTCCTTATACTTAGCCGCAATATTGATACCGGACAAACTCATGTCAGTAAGCGCATTTAACCGACGCTGGGCGGCGGTCATTCTGGAAGCATTAACGCGTCACGGCGTCAGACACATTTGTATCGCCCCTGGCTCGCGTTCTACACCGTTAACGTTAGCAGCGGCGGAGAATTCCGCCTTTATTCACCACACCCATTTTGATGAGCGTGGACTGGGGCATCTGGCGCTGGGGCTGGCGAAAGTCAGCAAGCAGCCGGTGGCGGTGATTGTGACCTCCGGCACGGCGGTAGCAAATCTCTATCCGGCACTAATAGAAGCTGGGTTAACCGGAGAAAAACTGATCCTGTTAACCGCCGATCGCCCGCCGGAGCTCATTGACTGCGGCGCGAATCAGGCGATTCGTCAGCCGGGAATGTTCGCCTCTCATCCTACGCATAGCATTTCACTGCCGCGCCCGACGCAGGATATTTCTGCCCGTTGGCTGGTCTCTACTATCGACCACGCCCTTGGTACGCTTCATGCTGGAGGAGTCCATATCAACTGCCCGTTTGCTGAACCGCTATATGGCGAGATGGACGACTTCGGGCTTAGTTGGCAACAGCGTCTTGGCGACTGGTGGCAGGACGATAAACCGTGGCTGCGTGAAGCGCCTCGTCTGGAAAGTGAAAAACAGCGTGACTGGTTCTTCTGGCGACAAAAGCGCGGCGTGGTAGTTGCTGGTCGCATGAGTGCGGAAGAGGGCAAAAAAGTTGCTCTGTGGGCGCAAACTCTTGGCTGGCCGCTGATTGGCGACGTCCTGTCGCAAACCGGACAGCCGCTGCCGTGTGCCGATCTCTGGTTAGGCAATGCCAAAGCGACAAGCGAACTGCAACAGGCGCAGATTGTGGTGCAACTGGGCAGCAGCCTGACGGGCAAACGGCTCCTGCAATGGCAGGCAAGCTGTGAACCAGAAGAGTACTGGATTGTTGATGACATTGAAGGGCGACTTGATCCGGCACACCATCGCGGACGCCGCTTAATTGCCAATATTGCCGACTGGCTGGAGCTGCATCCGGCAGAAAAACGCCAGCCCTGGTGCGTTGAAATCCCGCGCCTGGCGGAACAGGCAATGCAGGCGGTTATTGCCCGTCGCGATGCGTTTGGCGAAGCGCAACTGGCGCATCGCATCAGCGACTATTTGCCGGAACAGGGGCAACTGTTTGTTGGCAACAGCCTGGTGGTACGTCTGATTGATGCGCTTTCGCAACTTCCGGCAGGTTACCCGGTGTACAGCAATCGTGGGGCCAGCGGTATCGACGGACTGCTTTCGACCGCCGCAGGCGTACAGCGGGCAAGCGGCAAACCGACGCTGGCGATAGTAGGCGATCTCTCCGCACTTTACGATCTCAACGCGCTGGCATTATTGCGCCAGGTTTCCGCGCCGCTGGTATTAATTGTGGTGAACAACAACGGCGGGCAAATTTTTTCGCTGTTGCCAACGCCGAAAAGCGAGCGCGAGCGTTTCTATCTGATGCCGCAAAACGTCCATTTTGAGCACGCCGCCGCGATGTTTGAGCTGAAATATCATCGTCCGCAAAACTGGCAGGAGCTTGAAAAGGCACTTGCCGACGCCTGGCGCACGCCGACCACCACGGTAATTGAAATGGTGGTTAACGACACCGATGGTGCGCAAACCCTCCAGCAACTGCTGGCGCAGGTAAGCCATTTATGATCCTGCACGCGCAGGCAAAACACGGCAAACCAGGTTTACCCTGGCTGGTGTTTTTGCACGGTTTTTCCGGCGATTGCCATGAATGGCAAGAAGTGGGCGAGGCGTTTGCCGACTACTCGCGGTTGTATGTTGATCTCCCAGGTCACGGTGGTTCGGCAGCAATTAGCGTCGATGGATTTGATGATGTCACCGGCTTACTGCGTAAAACTCTGATTAGTTACAACATCCTTAACTTCTGGCTGGTGGGGTACTCGCTTGGCGGACGGGTGGCGATGATAGCGGCTTGTCAGGGGATGCCGGGGCTGAGTGGGGTTGTGGTCGAAGGCGGGCATCCGGGATTGCAAAGTGCTGAACAACGCACGGAACGTCTGCTTTCCGATCGCCAATGGGCGCAGCGTTTTCGCACAGAACCATTAACGGCGGTATTTGCCGACTGGTATCAACAGCCTGTCTTTGCCTCGCTCAATGACGATCAACGCCGGGAGCTGGTGGCGCTGCGTAGCCACAATAACGGTGTAACGCTTGCTACTATGCTGGAGGCCACTTCTCTCGCCGTCCAGCCTGATTTACGTGCTAACCTTAGCGCCCGCACATTTGCGTTTTATTATTTATGTGGTGAACGTGACAGCAAATTCCGCGCTCTGGCGGCGGAACTGGCTGCCAATTGCCATGTCATTCCTCGCGCCGGACATAACGCGCACCGGGAAAATCCCGCTGGCGTAATCGCAAGTCTGGCGCAGATCTTGCGTTTCTGACTAAAGGACACAATATGATTTATCCTGATGAAGCAATGCTTTACGCACCGGTTGAATGGCACGACTGCTCCGAAGGTTTCGAGGACATTCGTTATGAAAAATCCACCGACGGTATCGCAAAAATCACCATTAATCGTCCGCAGGTGCGCAATGCCTTCCGTCCACTGACGGTCAAAGAGATGATCCAGGCACTGGCAGATGCGCGTTATGACGACAACATCGGCGTGATCATTCTGACTGGTGCAGGCGATAAAGCGTTCTGCTCTGGTGGCGACCAGAAAGTGCGTGGCGATTACGGCGGCTATAAAGATGATTCCGGCGTACATCATCTGAATGTGCTGGACTTCCAGCGTCAGATCCGTACCTGTCCGAAACCGGTTGTCGCGATGGTAGCAGGTTACTCCATCGGCGGCGGTCACGTTCTGCACATGATGTGCGACCTGACCATCGCGGCGGAAAACGCCATCTTCGGTCAGACTGGCCCGAAAGTCGGTTCCTTCGATGGCGGCTGGGGCGCTTCCTATATGGCGCGCATTGTTGGGCAGAAAAAAGCGCGTGAAATCTGGTTCCTGTGCCGTCAGTACGACGCGAAACAAGCGCTGGATATGGGCCTTGTGAACACCGTTGTGCCGCTGGCAGATCTGGAAAAAGAAACCGTGCGTTGGTGCCGCGAAATGCTGCAAAACAGCCCGATGGCGCTGCGTTGCCTGAAAGCTGCGCTGAACGCTGACTGTGACGGTCAGGCGGGTCTGCAGGAACTGGCGGGCAACGCCACCATGCTGTTCTACATGACGGAAGAAGGTCAGGAAGGTCGCAACGCCTTCAACCAGAAACGTCAGCCTGACTTCAGCAAATTTAAACGGAATCCGTAATGCGTAGCGCGCAGGTATACCGCTGGCAGATCCCCATGGACGCGGGGGTGGTTCTGCGCGACAGGCGGTTAAAAACCCGCGACGGGCTGTATGTTTGCCTGCGTGAGGGCGAGCGCGAAGGGTGGGGGGAGATCTCCCCACTACCGGGCTTCAGCCAGGAAACATGGGAAGAGGCACAAAGCGTGCTGCTTGCCTGGGTAAATAACTGGCTGGCAGGTGATAGCGAGCTACCGCAAATGCCTTCCGTCGCCTTTGGCGTAAGCTGTGCATTGGCGGAGCTGGCAGACACGCTCCCGCAGGCAGCCAATTATCGTGCTGCGCCGCTGTGTAATGGCGATCCTGACGATCTGATCCTCAAACTTGCCGATATGCCAGGTGAGAAAGTGGCGAAGGTCAAAGTGGGATTGTACGAAGCCGTGCGCGACGGCATGGTGGTCAATCTGTTGCTGGAGGCAATTCCGGATCTGCATTTGCGTCTTGACGCGAATCGCGCCTGGACACCGCTGAAAGGCCAGCAGTTTGCCAAATACGTTAACCCGGATTATCGCCACCGCATCGCGTTTCTCGAAGAGCCGTGCAAAACCCGCGATGATTCGCGAGCGTTTGCCCGTGAAACCGGCATTGCCATTGCCTGGGATGAAAGCTTGCGCGAGCCGGATTTTGCCTTTGTCGCTGAACAGGGCGTGCGCGCGGTAGTTATCAAACCCACGCTCACGGGCAGCCTGGAGAAAGTACGTGAGCAGGTGCAGGCGGCGCACGCGCTGGGGCTGACGGCGGTGATCAGTTCATCTATTGAGTCGAGCTTAGGCTTAACGCAACTGGCGCGGATTGCTGCCTGGTTAACACCAGACACCATTCCGGGGCTGGACACGCTGGATCTGATGCAGGCGCAGCAGGTTCGTCGCTGGCCGGGTAGCACGCTGCCTTTTGTCGACGTTGATGCACTGGAGCGGTTGTTATGATCTTCTCTGACTGGCCGTGGCGTCATTGGCGGCAAGTGCGGGGAGAAGCCATCGCCTTACGTCTCAATGATGAGCAACTCAACTGGCGCGAGCTTTGTGTTCATGTCGATGAATTAGCCTCAGGCTTTGCGGCGCAGGGCGTGGTTGAGGGCAGCGGCGTGATGTTGCGGGCGTGGAATACGCCGCAAACGCTGCTCTCCTGGCTGGCGCTACTGCAATGCGGAGCGCGGGTGCTGCCCGTGAATCCACAGTTGCCGCAACCGTTGCTTGAGGAATTGTTGCCCAATCTGACGCTGCAATTTGCACTTGTGCCGGAAGGGGAAAACACATTTTCGGCGTTAACGTCGCTGCATATTCAGCAGGTTGAAGGCGTACATGCCGCTGCGTGGCAGCCGACGCGTCTGTGCTCAATGACGTTGACCTCCGGCTCTACCGGTTTGCCGAAAGCCGCTGTTCATACTTATCAGGCCCATCTTGCCAGTGCGCAAGGTGTGTTATCGCTGATACCGTTTGGCGAGCACGATGACTGGTTGCTCTCTTTACCGCTGTTTCACGTCTCCGGTCAGGGAATTATGTGGCGCTGGTTATACGCTGGTGCGCGGATGACGGTACGTGATAAACAGCCGTTGGATCACATGCTGGCAGGCTGTACTCACGCATCGCTGGTGCCGACGCAGCTCTGGCGTTTGCTGGTTAACCGCAGTTCCGTTTCCCTGAAAGCAGTGTTGCTTGGCGGCGCGGCGATCCCGGTCGAGTTGACGGAACAGGCGCGCGAGCAGGGTATTCGTTGCTTTTGTGGCTATGGTCTGACCGAGTTTGCTTCCACGGTGTGTGCGAAAGAAGCCGACGGTCTGGCGGACGTCGGTTCGCCGCTGCCCGGTCGGGAAGTGAAAATCGTTAACGATGAAGTGTGGCTGCGGGCTGCCAGCATGGCAGAAGGTTACTGGCGTAACGGACAACTGGTGCCGCTGCTCAATGACGAAGGCTGGTACGCTACGCGCGATCGCGGCGAGATGCATAACGGTAAACTGACCATTGTCGGGCGCTTAGATAATCTATTCTTCAGTGGTGGCGAGGGTATTCAGCCGGAAGAGGTGGAGCGTGTTATTGCTGCACATCCTGCGGTTTTGCAGGTGTTTATCGTCCCCGTCGCGGACAAGGAGTTTGGTCATCGACCGGTAGCGGTGGTGGAGTATGACCAGCAAACCGTTGATCTTGGCGAATGGGTGAAAGATAAGCTGGCCCGTTTTCAGCAACCGGTGCGTTGGCTGACGCTTCCACCTGAACTGAAAAACGGTGGTATTAAGATTTCACGTCAGGCGCTAAAAGAGTGGGTGCAACGCCAGCAATAATTAACCATCCGTTGCACTTCTCATTTCTGCCATTCCATTGCCGTTGATAAAGAGTTTATCTGTTAATCTGTAAATTGATGTGAAAACTCTTAGCAAACAGGATAATGCAATGGAATGGCTGGTCAAAAAATCGTGCTGCGATAAACAAGATAACAGACATGTACTTATGCTCTGCGATGCTGGCGGCGCGATAAAAATGATCGCCGAAGTGAAGAGTGACTTCGCCGTGAACGTAGGGGATTTACTCTCACCTTTGCAGAATGCGCTTTACTGTATTAATCGTGAAAAGCTGCACACGGTGAAGGTCCTCTCGGCAAGCAGTTACAGCCCCGATGAGTGGGAACGGCAGTGTAAAGCGGCAGGGAACACTCAGTAACGTTGTTTTGTCGTGGGCAGGAAAATCAACATCAACCCGCTCATAATACAAGCAACTCCCAGTAGTGCCTTCAGCGAAAAAGTTCCTTCCCAGCCGGGAAGTATCATTGATGCAATCCATACCAGCACATAGCTCATACTGAGCAAGGCATAGGCTTTGCTTAACGCAAGTTTATGTAGCGTTTTGTACCAACAAAAAACGGAAAGCAGATAACCCAGCAGCCCAAGCAACAGTATCCGTGCCTCCAGGCCAAAAGCTAACAGCGCCGCGATAAAATCCCATAAGTGCGTCATCGGCGGTAGATGACTCGCTGCATAACCCAGGCTTAATTGCGCAGCTGAGGCAATAATGACGCTGAATAATCCCCACATCAGGCCCATTACACCGTACTCCCGAGGATCACAATGCCGCCAATAATGAACGCCACCCCACACCAGTGACGCAGTGATACCGGCTCGTGCCACAGTTTTACTGCAGCCAGCGTCACCCAGACAAAATTCAGACTTAACATCGGGTAGGCAATGCCTACCGGTACGTTCTGCAAGACCAGCAGCCAGAGCACCATGGCAAGGCCAAGACAAGCCAGCGCCAGTCCCAGCCACAGCACGATATGTTTGCGCCGTTTGTTTATCGCCACAAAGCAGGTTGCTTGTTTCTGACACAACTGCCCGGCAACGCTAAGCAAGCTGGCAAAGACTAATGTTAGCCAGATCATTTGGGCCGATACTGAATCAGCACCAGACGCTCCTGACGATCGATGGCATCTGCGGGCGGAATGGCGAGACTGTTGATATCTTCATCGCGGTCAACCGAAAGCACGAGTGTAATAACCCCCTCCTGACGATGTTGATTAAGCCAGTTTGCGAACTCATCACCGCTGACAAATCTCCCTTTCGCATCCGGATAATTTAGGCCGTATTTCAATTCCCCTGTCTGGCGATACATGATGATGTCATCACGTCTCAGGCTCCATGCCAGACCAGCAGCAACGCCGACGCTATCGGTAAGAATATAGCGGCTTGGCTGCAGTGATTCTTGTGTCGTCTCGACAAAAAATTGCGGATGTTTTCCTTCCATGACTCTGTCAGGAATTGAAAATCCTACCAGCAACGCCAGCCCAAGCGGGCAAAGTGCGGCAAAAGACCAGGTCTTTTCGACGTTTGTTAAGGTGTACCAGCCGAAAAATGCCCATAGCGAAAAAATCGACCATGCACAGAAGACTTTATAGCTCTCGAAGGTTTGCCACACCGGCGTGCTCATAGGTCCCCAGGGGGAGACCACAAACGTAGCAATAATGCCAGTGACGCCAAAAGCGATGTTAATCCAGCCATTAATCCGCAACGCCAGAGGATTATTTTTTGCTGCCAGCAAAGCGTAATGCGCCATCAGCATTGCCAGAGGTGCAAAGCAGGAAAGAATATAGGTGGGCAATTTGCCTTTGGCAACGGAGAAAAACAGCAGCGGCATTACCGCCCAGCTCAATAAATAGACGGTTGCGGAATGCTTGCGGTTTTTCCAGCCTGTGTACAGTGCTCCGGGGAGTAATCCCAGCCACGGCAGGCTACCGGCAATGATGACCGGCAAGTAGTACCAGAACGGAGCTCTATGCTGGGCATCATCCAGTGCAAAGCGTTGAATATGCTCAACCCAGAAAAAATAGTGCCAGAAGTCAGGCTCCCGCTGCGCTATCGCCAGTCCCCAGGGGAGAACCGTCAGTACGCAACTGATAACCGCCAGCCAGCCGTAAATAAAGAGATCTTTCCAGCGTTTTTGCGTTGCAACCCATGGCAGCACGCTTAATACCGGCACGGCAAGGGCGAGAAAACCTTTGGTCATCACCCCCATGCCGCAGGTGATTCCCAGCAGTAAAAATCCCGCGCTTTTGCCTTTCCACGTCTGTGCCTGCATTGCCAGCCAGAAGCTGCACATTCCCGCCACCAGCCAGAATGCAATAAACGGATCGAGCACGGCATAAGTGCCAATGGCATAGACAATAAACAGTGAGAGATAAATCACTGCGGCGAGTAGAGCCAGACGTTTATCGCGCCATAAGCGCAGGGTAAACCAGGTCACCAGCGCGGCAGTTAACAGGGTCGCAAAGATAACGCCTGCCCGCACACCAAAGTTATTTGCGCCAAATAGCCATTGCCCAATACTGTTAATCCAGTATCCGGCAATGGGTTTTTCGAAATAACGTAGCCCTAACATATGGGGCACAATCCAGTCGCCGGATGCCAGCATTTCCCGACTGATTTCCGCATAACGCGTTTCATCTGGTTGCCAGAGCAGACGCGTGCTGATCGGTAACAGGTAATAGCAGGCAATAAACGCGAAGAGGCCGATAAGGTAACGTACCGATTTCATCAGCGACTACCCGCAATTTGTTGGCAACCCAGCCAGCCTTCACGTCCGGCAATATTTCCGCGAACAACTTGTCCGAGCGGCAACGTCCCTGATAACAGTTCGCTTAAAGGGCAAAATGTCACGCCTTCCTGGGTTGCGCGTTTCAGGAGATCCACAAAATTATGCTGATAAGCGCAGCCTTCAACTTCTGCATGAATGGTATAAACCGGCGTGCCTTTATCTCGCAGGATGCGGTTGAGTAGCCAACCGTTAAAATCTTCTGCTTTCACATCCCGACCAATCACTTCATCCCAGGTGGGTAAGGTCACCGGAATTTGCGCAGTACCGGGTTTTCCTGATTCGAGCAATGGACGAAACGGCATCGCCCCACGACAATCGCTGTTGTAGCGCAAATGGAACGCTTCTTTTGCTTCGATCACCTGCTGGTCGGCACGCCAGCCAGCGGCTGCGGAGCAGGTTACCGGTTGGCCGATAATTTCTTCCAGGGTGCGAAGGCCGCGTGCAATATCGTCGGTCATCGTTTGCCGATCCCAGTTACCGCTATGGGCTTGCCAGGCGTGATGATCCCAGGCGTGTAGGCCGACTTCGTGGTGTTTAGCCGCTTCTCGAATGATATCGGCATTGGCATGACCAATCTCTTTTCCTGGCCATGCCGTACCCGCCAGCAAAATATCCCAGCCATAAAGCGATGCTGCGTTTGAGCGCAGCATCTTCCACAAAAACTGTGGCTTCACCAGTCGCCAGAGATGGCGGCCCATATTGTCCGGGCCGACGCTGAAAAAAATGCTGGCCTGAATATTATGCTTACTCAAGATTTCCAGCAGACGTGGCACGCCTTCACGGGTGCCACGAAAGGTATCGACATCAATGCGTAAGCCTACTTTGGTCATGATGGTTTATCCGTAAGATCGACGGTGCGCAGGAAAAAATCCAGCGTTTCGTCGATGGTTTCCTGCATATCAATTTTCGGTTCCCAGTCCAGGCAACGGCGGGCATTGCGGATGCTCGGTTTACGATGCTCTACGTCCTGATATCCTTTACCGTAGTAACTGCTACTTTCGACCACACGAAAGCCTGCAAATGGTGGGAAGTGATGGCGCAGCGGATGTTTTTCGAAGCTCGCCAGCAGCATTTCGCCCAGTTCCTCAATGCTCGCTTCGTTATCAGGATTGCCAATATTGATAATTTCGCCGTCGCAGCGATTGCCTGCATTTTCGATGATGCGGTATAACGCCTCGATACCATCGCGAATATCAGTAAAGCAGCGTTTTTGTTTTCCGCCATCAATCAGCTTAATCGGTGAACCTTCTACCAGATTGAGAATGAGTTGCGTAATAGCGCGGGAGCTGCCAATTCGCGCTGCATTAAGGTTATCCAGTCGTGGTCCCATCCAGTTAAACGGGCGGAAGAGGGTAAACTGTAAACCCTCTTTTTCGCCATAGGCCCAGATCACTCGATCAAGTAATTGTTTAGACACCGAATAAATCCAGCGTGGTTTATTCACCGGGCCGACGATTAAATTAGAATGGTCTTCATCGAAGTATTTATCGCTACACATCCCATAAACTTCTGAAGTCGACGGGAAGATGATTCGCTTACGGTACTTCACGCAGTAACGGATAATGCGTAGATTCTCTTCAAAATCGAGTTCAAAGACGCGCAGCGGGTTGCGGGTATATTCAATCGGCGTGGCTATTGCCACCAGCGGCAAGACGACATCACATTTTTTGACGTGATATTCAATCCATTCGGAATGGATACTGATATCGCCTTCGACAAAGTGAAAATGCGGATGATTCAGAAAACGGCTTATCGCATCGCTGCCGATATCCAGACCGTAAACTTCATAATGATCTTCGCGCAGCAGGCGTTCTGTCAGATGGTTGCCAATAAAGCCATTCACCCCGAGGATGAGTACCCGAGTACGGCGTCGGGCGGTGCAGGCAGGCTGGCTATTCAAGCGTGAACCTTGCACCAGACCCAGCGACTGCGCTAACTGCGAGCCTTGCATAGTAATGCCGTCTCCCGCCTGTCCGGTGACGATTTCCAGCGCGCCATCGCCACAGGCAATCAGCAGTGGCGCAACAGAAATCACGCTCCCCGGTTGTGCTGCGGGCGCATGAGAATGCACGCGTGACGACCAGACGGTAAATTTTTGATTACCAACATAGCTGAAGGCACCCGGCCACGGATCGGCGACGGCACGCACCATGTTATGCAATACTGCTGCCGGTTTATGCCACTCGAGGAAGCTGTCTTCTGGCGTTCTGCGACCAAAACAGGTGGCTTCGTTTTCGCGCTGGGCGATTTCCAGAATATTACCGTGTTTAATGGCGGGTAATGTCTGCTCCAGTAGCTGGCGCGCGGCATGGCACAATTTATGATGCAGCGTAATGGCGATATCGTCTGGCGCAATGGCAATGCGCAATTGGGCCACAATGGCCCCAGCATCGGCACGTTTCACCATTCGGTGCAATGTCACGCCAGTTTCCGTTTCACCGTTCACCAGCACCCAGTTCAGCGGCGCGCGACCACGATATTTGGGTAACAGCGAACCATGCAGATTAAATGCACCTGCGGGGGCGAGCTGCAAAATTTCGTCGCAAATAAGATGGCGATAATAAAAAGAAAAAATCACATCAGGTGAAAGTTGGGCAATGCGTTCCACCCACAGCGGATGATTAACGTTATCTGGCGCATAAACCGGAATGCCTCTTTCCGCCGCCAGACGAGCTACCGAACCATAAAAGGCTTTTTCACCGGGATTATCACTATGAGTAAAAATAGCGCTAATTTCGTAACCGGCAGCCAGCAGGGCTTCAATACCGAGGCATCCCATATCGTGGTAAGCAAAAACGACAGTTTTCATTATTCATTTTCCTTGCTGGATGGACGGATAACTTGCTGAACAAAATAGCGGGGGCGGGCGCGGACATCGGTGTAGATCCTGCCGATATATTCACCGAGTAGTCCCATGCCGATAAACTGAGCGCCAATAAAAGTAAACAGCACGGCAAATAGCATAAAGACGCCTTCTGCCGCCCATTGGGGGCCGAAGGTCAGGCGTAAAATCACCAGCAGCACCGCAATGCTAAAACCTCCAATCGCAATAATGCTGCCAAGCAGACTCAGCATACGTAGCGGCGTAGTGGTAAGGCAGGTCACCAGGTCGTACATCAAATTAATCAGGCGCATAAAGCTGTATTTGGATTCACCAAACTCACGCTCGGCATGATGCACTGGAATTTCAATGGCACGGCGGGCGAAGATATTCGCCAGAATCGGGATAAAGGTGCTGCGTTCATGGCAGTGCAACATCGCATCGACAATATGACGGCGATAGGCGCGCAGCATACAACCGTAGTCACCCATCGCTTTGCCGGTGGTGCGCTGAATAAGTCGGTTGATCATCTTCGAGGCCGTTTTACGAAACCAGCTGTCCTGGCGGTTCTGACGCACAGTTCCTACCACGTCGTAGCCTTCATCGGCTTTTGCCACCAGGCGGGGGATCTCCTCTGGCGGATTCTGGAGATCGGCATCAAGGGTAATAATTAAGTCGCCAGTAACGTGACTGAATCCCGCCATAATCGCTGAATGTTGCCCGTAATTGCGGTTAAGCAAAATAGACACAATATGGCTGTTCTCCGCTTGTGAGGCTTCGACCAGCATATGCGCGGAATTATCGCTACTGCCGTCATCAATCAGCAGGATCTCATACTCTTTCCCCAGTGATTCACAGGCTGTGGTGGTGCGCCTGATTAATTCCGGTAAGCTTTCCTGCTCGTTATAAACGGGAATAACCACCGAGACTTTCTTAACAGGGTGGATTTCAAACATGGCTTATTGTCCTGCGAGTTGCTGAAGGGTTGTGATGACGCGGTCGGCATCGGCGGTGGTCATATCCGGGAACAGCGGCAACGAACAGATGCGTTCGCTATTCCATTCGGTATTCGGTAACGACAGCGTGGGAAAACGCTCGCGATAATATTTTTGTGTGTGAGCGGCGCGGAAATGTAACCCGGTACCAATGCCTCTTTCTTTTAACGCTTCCATCAACGCATCGCGACTGATACCACAACGTTGTTCATCGACACGAATAATAAACAGATGCCAGGCGTGAACGTGCGGCCAGGCGGGAAGGCTTAATGGCTCAAAGGGGAGAGCTGCCAGTGCTTGCTGATATTGCAGAGCAATTTCGCGCCGACGGGTGTTGAGGTGCTCTAATTTGGCTAACTGGGTCAGGGCAATCGCGGCGTTAATATCGGTCAGATTATACTTATAGCCCGGCGTTAAGACTTCAGCTTGCGGTGCACGGCCCCAGGTTTGTCTGTCATATGCATCGACACCCAGACCGTGAAATTTCAGCATCCGTAGCTGGCAGGCGAGGTTTTCATCATCGGTAACAATCAACCCACCTTCCGCACAGGTAATATTTTTGATGGCGTGAAACGAAAAAATAGCGGTACCTTTCGCGCCAATATGTCGGCCTTTGTAATATGTACCGACGGCATGGGCCGCATCTTCGATAACCGCGATGCCGTAACGTTCGCCAATGGCGCGAATAGCGTCAATATCTGCTGGCGCACCGGCATAATGCACCGGAATGATGGCTTTAGTGCGTGACGTAATGGCTGCTTCTATCAATTCTGGCGTGACCATCAGCGTATCGCGGTTAACATCCACCATTACCGGCGTTGCACCCAACAAGGAGATCATATTGAGCGTTGAAACCCAGGTCAGGGAAGGCGTAATCACTTCATCGCCCTTGCCAATTCCCAACGCCATCAGCGTGATATGCATTCCTGCGGTGGCTGAACTGACCGCGATGGCATGCTGATTTCCCGTCAATTGGCAAAAGGCTTGTTCAAGCGCTTGATTCTTCGGACCTGTAGTGATCCAACCGGATTCGAGAACCTCTTTAACTGCTGCGAGTTCCTCCACGCCCATTGCTGGTCGCGAAAAAGGCAAAAATTCTGACATTGCTTTTCCTTCCGCCATTGAATACCTGTCCACTTATATTTGCTATAAAGAGTGTTGTGTATATTTTGCCATTTGGAGCGAAATTCTAAGGATAGAATATTAACTTAACCTTAAGAAATTAATATTAGACGTAAATATTGAAATTTTTATATTTTTTCTTATTTAGGCTTTGCATTTGGCAAAATTTTGAGGCATTTTGCCGGCATCGTAGGATTTTTAATATTACACCAACTGCTAATTATCGCCAGAAATGTCGCTCAATTTCACGGTAATTGTCTGGTTGCGCTTGTCTATAGGTGGAGTTTACGTGTTAGCTTTTTGCCGCTCTTCGTTGAAGTCAAAAAAATATTTCATCATTTTACTGGCGCTCGCTGCCATTGCCGGACTGGGTACTCATGCCGCCTGGAGTAGCAATGGTTTGCCACGTATCGACAATAAAACGCTGGCCAGACTGGCACAGCAGCATCCGGTTGTCGTTTTGTTTCGCCATGCTGAACGTTGCGATCGTTCAACCAATCAATGCTTGTCAGATAAAACAGGTATTACGGTCAAAGGTACCCAGGATGCCCGTGAACTGGGCAACGCTTTTAGTGCTGATATCCCTGATTTCGATCTTTATTCCAGTAATACCGTCCGGACCATTCAGTCGGCGACCTGGTTTTCAGCGGGGAAAAAGCTGACGGTAGATAAACGACTTCTTCAATGCGGTAATGAGATTTATAGTGCAATTAATGACTTACAAAGCAAAGCACCTGATAAAAATATCGTTATTTTTACCCATAATCATTGCCTGACATATATTGCTAAAGATAAGCGTGATGCGACATTTAAACCTGATTATCTGGATGGTTTAGTCATGCATGTAGAAAAAGGCAAAGTTTATCTGGATGGGGAATTCGTTAACCACTAAATTTTCAATCTGACAGCCAGTAATGGCTGTCATCATTGTTACAGAAGACCTTTCAAACGTAACGTTTTTCGGGTGGCGACATTCAAATCATAATGCACCAGATCTTCAGGTTTTACCCACGCGTAGTCCTGAAACTCTTCGTTTATTTTCACTTCTCGGTTGGCTGATACACAGTCAAAGATCAGGTAAATCATATAAATTTCTTCCTTGCGACCATCTGCATACATCTTGGTACGAATATCATCGCTGAAGGTCCACGGCGTGATTTCTGTCAAAATCAGCTGTTCTCCCAGTTCTTCACGAATTTCGCGGCGTAGTGCCTCTTCAATTCGTTCACCAGGCTCCACGCCGCCACCCGAAAGCGCCCATTGACCGGGGAAAACGCCGCGATCGTCGGCCATTTTACACAGCAAATAAGCACCATCATTTTCAATCAAAGGGCATACAATAGTCCGTTGTCGCACAGGAGTATTCCTTATAAATAAAAAGAAACCATGAGAATACGGCAACTCAGAAATATGTGAAAGTGACAGTAATCTCTTTTGCGATGATAACCGCACTGATTATTATTTTTGTGTGTATCGATACAGTGTGTTTATTTTTTCAGCGTTTAATTATTTGAGAAGTATTTAGTTACAATAAGTGACTAGATCCCTTTTTTCGCTCATTGAATCCTCTGTGCCAGACAGTACAATCCCGCAGCTTTGGGAATTTTGATTTATTGCTTGTGGGAGAGGGGAAAATGAAAAAAATTGCGCTAGCAGGTCTGGCCGGAATGCTGTTGGTTTCTGCATCGGTCAATGCAATGAGTATCAGCGGTCAGGCGGGTAAAGAATACACCAATATTGGTGTCGGTTTTGGAACGGAATCGACGGGCCTGGCGTTAAGCGGTAACTGGACACATAACGACGACGACGGTGACGTCGCGGGCGTAGGGCTGGGGTTGAATCTGCCTCTCGGGCCGTTAATGGCGACCGTTGGCGGAAAAGGCGTTTACACCAACCCGAATTACGGCGATGAAGGTTATGCTGCGGCGGTAGGAGGTGGTTTGCAGTGGAATATTGGCAACAGCTTCCGTTTGTTTGGCGAGTATTACTACTCTCCAGATTCGCTCTCCAGCGGTATTCAAAGTTATGAGGAAGCGAATGCGGGTGCGCGTTACACCATTATGCGTCCAGTCAGTATTGAGGCGGGCTATCGCTACCTGAACCTTTCTGGTAAAGACGGTAACCGCGACAACGCCATCGCTGACGGTCCATATGTTGGCGTTAACGCCAGTTTCTGATCCCTTCCGGCGCGGCATTCTGTCGCGCCATTCAGTTTCTTACTACGCCTTATCTCCCTTTGCGTTATAGTGATTCGATAACAAAAGCAGGAGATAACCATGTTAACAGTGGAAATGTTATCCACCGGGGATGAAGTGTTACACGGGCAAATCGTTGACACTAACGCTGCCTGGCTGGCCGATTTTTTCTTTCATCAGGGGTTGCCATTATCTCGCCGTAATACGGTGGGGGATAACCTCGATGACTTAGTGACCATTCTTCGTGAACGTAGTCAGCACGCCGATGTGCTGATTGTGAACGGCGGGCTGGGGCCGACCAGTGATGATTTAAGCGCACTCGCCGCTGCGACTGCAAAAGGAGAAGGCCTGGTGCTGCATGAGGCCTGGCTCAAAGAGATGGAACGTTATTTTCGCGAACGTGGACGGGTGATGGCACCGAGCAACCGTAAACAAGCGGAGCTACCTGCCAGTGCAGAATTTATCAATAACCCGGTAGGCACCGCCTGTGGTTTTGCCGTGCAGCTTAATCGTTGCCTGATGTTCTTTACCCCCGGCGTACCGTCAGAATTTAAGGTGATGGTCGAGCACGAAATCCTGCCGCGCCTGCGCGAGCGTTTTTCTTTACCGCAGCCGCCGGTTTGTCTGCGTTTGACTACCTTTGGTCGTTCGGAAAGCGATCTGGCGCAAAGCCTGGACTCCCTGCAACTGCCGCCGGGCGTAACAATGGGCTATCGCTCCTCGATGCCGATAATTGAACTTAAGCTGACCGGACCGGCAAGCGAGCAACAGGCGATGGAAAAACTGTGGCTGGACGTTAAACGTGTTGCCGGACAGAGCGTGATTTTCGAAGGCACCGAAGGACTGCCCGCGCAGATCAGTCGCGAATTGCAGAGCCGCCAGTTCAGCCTGACGTTGAGCGAGCAATTCACCGGTGGTTTATTGGCTTTGCAACTTTCTCGCGCAGGTGCTCCATTGCTGGCGTGTGAAGTAGTTCCTTCACAGGAAGAAACCCTGGCGCAAACTGCGCACTGGATTACAGAACGGCGTGCCAACCATTTTGCCGGGCTGGCACTGGCTGTTTCTGGTTTCGAGAACGAACATCTCAACTTTGCGCTAGCCTCGCCAGACGGCACTTTCGCTCTGCGTGTGCGTTTCAGCACTACGCGCTACAGCCTGGCTATCCGTCAGGAAGTGTGCGCACTGATGGCACTGAATATGCTGCGCCGTTGGTTAAACGGTCAGGACATCGCCAGTGAGCATGGCTGGATTGAGGTTGTTGAGTCCATGACTTTATCTGTCTGATTCCGCCACTCCGTGCCGGTTTACTGCACCGGCACATTCCCCCTCCGGCAAAATTTGTCCAACCTGTTGTACTCAATAAGAAAAAATCCGTGCGCTGATTCACAAATTTGTGCGTAATTTCTCCAGTCCGCTGGACGAGGTGCGGGATTTGATGCGCTTCACAATTTTACTCCCCCTGAGCAACGAGACTGATTCCAGTATCTAAGACTGGAGTCCAGTATGTTGGAATCAAGCAAAGTTCCCGCCCTGACACGGGCTATTGATATTCTCAATTTGATTGCCCGCATTGGCCCCTGTAGTGCTGCGACGATCATTGACACATTGGGGATCCCTAAAAGCACGGCCTATTTGCTGCTTAATGAACTAAGCATTCGGCGGATCTGCGCTGCGGGTAAAGCGGCTGGTTTTCTGGCTGTGGCTCCTGATATGGCGCAGCAATGCCTGACGTGGGAAGCGAACTTTGTCGCTGTTGGCGTTGACACGATGCTCTACAGCGATGCCCTGGATCAACGACTGGCGATGTTTAAATTAGGCAAAAATGGGCCACAAATAAAAGGTAGTTATTAATATCAAAGGCCCACGGGGAATTGCACGTGGGCCAGTGTTAATTAGTGGTTATTGGCTGCAAGATCGGCTTCGCTTAGCTGGGTGGCTGCGAGCACCAGGTCATGATCGATGCCCTGTTCCAGCATGCGTAAGGCAATTTTAATGGCTTGTTCATGCATGCCTTGCTGCAAACCTTCTAATTTACCCTCCTGCCAGCCTTCAAGCTTACCCTCCTGCCAGCCAATTTGATGCCCTTCCTGCCGTAGCCGTTCAGCAATAGTCATCAATCTCTCCTTTTGTAGTGGTGAACGTTCGGCAATCTCCTCAATAAAGCGGGTGAAACGGGAGGTATCGCCGCATTGCAGCAGATAATTAAACAGCGTTTGTAGCTGGCTGTCATTAGTGAAGCCTCTAACCAAAAGCGTGGTGATCCTGTCGACCATACCGATTAAATCGCGGTCGCGAATATGCTTTTGAATCAGTTCAAGCAGAGCTATACGCCGATGTTGCATGATCTCATCGTCAGGTACGATGGTGATATCCACCAACGGAAAAGCTTCGGTGTACAACTGCCGGGCAAGTTGCGGATCATCAAACTCATCCAGCCAGTTAAGTGAGTATGGGTAGGGCGAGGTTTCGCCGTGATAAAACAGCAACGGCACCACCAGCGGGACTCTGTCATAGCCTTTGTCAAGGTGACGCTGCATGGCGGCGGTGGCATAGCGCATTAGCCGAAAAGCCATATTCTTTTCTGCGGAACTTTGATGTTCAATCACGCAGTAGATATAGCCGTCACCATCGCTGGTTTCCACCGACCACAAAACATCCGAGTAGTAAGCGCGTAAACTTTTTTTAATAAAGCTGGTGGGTTCCAGGCGTAAGGTTTGCAGGTTGCAAAGTTTACACAGTGGCTCCGGTAGATGTATTTCGAGAAAATCCCGCGCGGTTTCGGGCGAGAACATAAAGGTTTTAAACACCGCATCATGCGGGGAGGAGGTTGTTGATTCGGTCATGGTTGTCCGTCACCTGATATTTATGATGACGCGACATTACGGGGATCTCAGAACAATGACATCTGCCAGTTTCTGCCTTTGCGAGACGTTTTCAGAAGAATTTTCAAAGCGATGCAACGCATACACTGGATGCGGAATCACGTACGCAGAAATGCCCGATAAGCAATGCGCTTACCGGGCATCACAAGGAAGATTAAGACAGCGCCTGGGCCAGCAGCGTAATCGGGTGCTCGCAGCGAAGGCTCGTGGACATCTCAATCTGCCATTTGCAGGTTTCGCAGTCGGTGACCACCAGATCCGCGCCGCTCTCTTCTATCTGACGGAATAGTGGTGCGCCGATGGCTTGTGAGGTGGGGTAGTTCTCTTTTTTGAAACCGTAAGTACCTGCAATACCGCAGCACTGGGAATCCAGCACCGTTAACTCAAGCCCCGGGATTTTACGCAACAGTTCCAGGGTGTAGAGTGTCCAGCCCATTTTTTCCATATGGCACGGGGTGTGATAAACCACTTTTAGTGGCAGCGTTTTCAGCGGTAACGTTTTTCCTTCGTCCAGCTTGCGCCACAGCCAGCGGGTCGCCAGTTCGATATGATCGCGCAAGCCTTTGTTGTCGACATTCAGCACTTCCGGGTATTCATCGCGCAGGGCAAATGTACAGGTTGAGGAGGTGGCAATCACCGGAATGCCTTTTCCCCCCACAGCTTCGCGGATCGACTCTACATTCGTGATTGCTTGTTTACGTGCTTTATCGGTAAAACCGTTGGCGATGAGCGGCACGCCGCAGCATTTTTCTTTGCTCAGCAGTTGTACGCCGGTGTCCATCGCGTTGAGCACTTTAATTAAATCTTTACCTAACTGCGGATGGTTGTAGTTAACGAAGCAGCCGTGAAAGAAAGCCACCTGGTCTTTATATTGCGCTTGCTGAGCCGCCACGCTGCGATACCAGCGACGGAAAGTGCCGAAGGAGTATTTCGGTAGCGTGCGGCGATGATCGATTTTTAACGCCGCATCAAGCAACTGCCGCACCGGTTTCAGCGAGGTAGCGGTGTTGACGATTGGTGCGAACGGCGTGGAAACGCTACCCATCAGGTCGGTATGACTCAACACAAAATTACGCAGCGACGGGCGTGTGGTGTCATATTTCGCCCGCGCGCGCTGGATAATATCGCCAATCTTCACATCGGACGGGCAGGCGACTTCGCAACGTTTGCAGTTAATACAATATTTCAGTGCCTCGTCATACAGTGCACCATCTTTTAAACGCAGACGCTCGCCATCCGGCCCGGCTTGTTTTGGCCCCGGATAGCTGGGATTCACCCGGCTCACCGGGCAGGCGGTGGTGCAGACGGTGCACTTAATGCAGTTTTCGAAGCTGGTGTCGTTCATTGTTGGCCTCCTGCGCGTTGGGCAATTTGTTGAGCGGCATGTAAAGCACTGACAGCACAAACACCGCCGCCGCATCCCTGGGCAATGGGATCAAATCCGCCCAGCACCGAACCGATGGCAAACAGGTTTTCAATGGTTTGCCCTGCCTGCGACGGGCGTAGCGCCTCATCAGTGGTTACACCGAACTGCTGCCACGGTTGCGGCGCAAAAAAATCGCCCTTATACCATTCACCCCGCGTGGCGGTTTGTAGCACATCAAGGCCGAGAATCGGCTCGCGAATGCCGTCACGTTCTGCCACCAGTCCGCCGCTAAAGAAACTGCCGCTCGCAAGCACCGCAAATCGTGGGCGCAGCGGGATATCGGCGTGATTGCGCGTCCAGATTTCATTCACTACGCCATTTTTACAGGTCACTTTTTTCACTTCATCGCCCGGCATCCACACGCCCCCCTGGCGCACAAACTGGCGCTGTAACTGGTTTTGCAGACGAATGCCCAGCACTGAAGGTGGTAATGTCGGCAGTAACATTAATGAACAGGGCAATTGCTCGTTCAGCCACCGCCAGAGTTTGTCATCAGCCATGCCGAAGCAGGCGGGCATCAGGATCATTTCACTGGTATTGGCGACAGGAATAAGCGCATCAATTAACAGAGGCCAGTTTTCTTCGTTATCAAGGAAACGGGCGATATTCACCGCGCGGAACTCGGTGGCGTTATTGCGCAGGATATCCAGTTCTGGCAGCTCTATTTCTGCGGTTTCAACATTAAGATCCAGTTCGCGCAATGAAGCCGCCGCAAGATGCGCCTGAAAATCCATCAGGCCGCTAATTCCCACTACACAAATTTTCTTCGCGGGCAGCGGCCAGACGGGGACTTCTGGCGAACTTAGCCAGGTAGAGCGCAGAGTACCGAGCGGCGTAACTCGCTGGTGAGCCAGCTCTACGCTGCCCTGTAATTGCGCACCGCTTTCAGCGATTAATGTCTGTGCCTGACAAGCGAGATCGAGCACGCGTTGTGGCCCGAGAAGAGAGTATGGATGGGCAGGTGCCTGATGACACAAAGATTCCAGTCCACTGTGAATGTCTGTCACCGGCTGACCGTCAGGCAGATTGCTCAGCAAATCCAGCGATCCGGATGAAAAATGCAGCGCGCTTTGACCACGCGTAACAATGGCACAGCGCAGTCCGTGTTTTTGCAGTTGCAGGCCGCAGAGTAATCCGGCGAGCCCGCCGCCCATAATGACAGTATCAAAGCGCATCTTTCTGCTCCTTCTCCAGACCACAAAGTCCCTGATAAACCCAACGGGTAAACTCGCTTTCGCGCAATGCGTCTCCCCAGGCGATGGGTTGCACGCCTTTCCAGCGTTCGTTAAGGAAGGTGGAAAGTTGCTCGATAGATTGCGCGGACGTCGTGACGTTAAAACGCTGTAGCAGTCCGGCAGCGCGGCAGGCGCAGAGCTCGCCCTGGCAGGTTCCCATCCCCACACGGGTGCGACGACGTAAATCCAACAGGCTGTTAACGTTTAAATTTTCTACTGCGTACTGCACTTCACCCGCAGTTACCGCTTCGCACTCACATACCAGGCTGCGGTGCAGACGGCCTTCGCTCAGCCAGGCAGGCGTGCGATCGCCATGACGATAAACCGCAGAACCGCGCAGCGGGGCAGGCAGGGAGATGACTTTACGCAAGGTAACTTCAGCGGGTTCCTGTGAACCTGGAAGTGCCAGTTCGGCGGTCGTACAGGGGCGCGTATTGCCCAGCTTGCGACATACCGCGTCGGTAGCCCATTCCGCCATCAGCCGATAGGTCATCAGTTTGCCACCGGTGATGGTGATAAATCCGTCCAGACCATCGCGTTCAGCATGATCGAGCAGCACGATGCCACGGCTGACGTTACGTCCGCTCGGGTCGTCATCGCTGGCAACCAGCGGACGCACGCCAGAGTAAGCCCGCAAAATACGCGTTTTCGCCATCACGGGGGCCAGTTTTTCCCCTTCACGCAGCAGAATATCCACTTCTTCTGCCGTCACTCGATTATCGTCAATCTCGTTGTAATCAATACGTAAAGAGGTGGTGCCAATCAGCGAAATGGTATCGCCAGGCACCAGAATATCGGCGTCAGAAGGTTTACGGCAGCGGTTGATCACATGCTGATTAATGCGGTGATCCATAATCAGAAGCGACCCTTTCGCCGGGAACATGCGAATGCGCAGATCGGCATATTCCGCAATATGTTGCCCCCAGATCCCGGCGGCATTAACCACGACAGGCGCATGGAGAGCCTGCGTTTCGCCGGTGAGATGGTTACGTACACGAACGCCGCACACCGTCGTGCCTTCACGAATCAGCCCCGTGACTTCGTGAGCGGTAAGGATAATCGCACCGTGTTCTTTGGCATCCAGCATGTTTGCTGCGGTCAGACGAAATGGATCAACAGTGCCATCCGGAACTTTCACCGCGCCAATCAGTGCCGGGTTAACGGCAGGTTCGATAATGCGTGCTTGCTGCGGATCAATCGCTTCTGCGCTGATCCCTGCTTCCTGGCAGGCACGAATAAAAGTCGCCTGGAAGGAGAGATCATCTTCCGGCAGGGTGATAAACAGGCCGTTGGTTGGTTCGACACAGTGACGCGCAATGCGTTTTAAAATCTGGTTTTCACTAATACATTCGCGGGCCGATTCCGCATCCGTTACCGCATAGCGTGCGCCGCTGTGCAGTAGCCCGTGATTACGCCCGGTGGCTCCCGTTGCGATGTCGTGGCGCTCAACCAAAATCACGCGCAGCCCGCGCAGGGCACAGTCGCGGGCAATCCCGGCTCCCGTTGCGCCGCCGCCAATGATAATCACGTCACTTGATTGCGAGTCGCGAGTTTTCATTGTTATCCCTCTGAAGTTCGTTTTTTACCATTTAGCCATAGTAAAAACATGAATTGTTTGATTTCGCGCATATTCGCTCATAATTCGAAAGTGAAACGTGATTTCATGCGTCATTTTGAACATTCTGTAAATCTTATTTAATAATGTGTGCGGCAATTCACATTTAATTTCTGAATGTTTTCTTAACATCGCGGCAACTCAAGAAACGGCAGGTTCTCCCACTGAATCAGGCTGTTAATCATAAATAAGACCACGGGCCACGGAGGCTTTCAATGTTGAGTATTTTTAAACCGGCGCCACACAAAGCGCGCTTACCTGCCGCGGAGATCGATCCGACTTATCGTCGATTGCGCTGGCAAATTTTCCTGGGGATATTCTTTGGCTATGCTGCTTACTATTTGGTTCGTAAGAACTTTGCGCTCGCTATGCCTTACCTGGTGGAGCAGGGATTCTCACGCGGTGATTTAGGTTTTGCCCTTTCAGGGATCTCAATTGCCTACGGATTTTCGAAATTTATCATGGGCTCGGTGTCGGACCGCTCGAATCCGCGCGTTTTCCTGCCGGCAGGTCTGATTCTTGCGGCGGCAGTGATGCTGTTTATGGGCTTTGTGCCATGGGCGACATCGAGCATTGCGGTGATGTTTGTACTGTTGTTCCTCTGCGGTTGGTTCCAGGGTATGGGGTGGCCGCCGTGTGGTCGTACTATGGTGCACTGGTGGTCGCAGAAAGAACGTGGCGGCATTGTGTCGGTGTGGAACTGCGCACACAATGTCGGTGGTGGTATTCCGCCGCTGCTGTTCCTGCTGGGGATGGCCTGGTTCAATGACTGGCACGCGGCCCTCTATATGCCCGCTTTCTGCGCCATTCTGGTGGCACTATTCGCCTTTGCGATGATGCGCGATACCCCACAATCCTGTGGCTTGCCGCCGATCGAAGAGTACAAAAACGATTATCCGGACGACTATAACGAAAAAGCGGAACAGGAGCTGACCGCGAAGCAAATTTTCATGCAGTACGTGCTGCCGAACAAACTGCTGTGGTACATCGCCATCGCCAACGTGTTCGTTTATCTGCTGCGTTACGGCATCCTCGACTGGTCACCGACCTACCTGAAAGAAGTTAAGCATTTCGCGCTGGATAAATCCTCCTGGGCCTACTTCTTCTATGAGTATGCGGGCATTCCGGGCACCCTGTTGTGTGGCTGGATGTCGGACAAAGTCTTCCGTGGTAACCGTGGGGCAACCGGCGTCTTCTTTATGACACTGGTGACCATCGCAACTATCGTTTACTGGATGAACCCGGCAGGCAACCCAACCGTAGATATGATTTGTATGATTGTTATCGGCTTCCTGATCTACGGTCCTGTGATGTTGATCGGTCTGCATGCGCTGGAACTGGCACCGAAAAAAGCGGCAGGTACGGCAGCGGGCTTTACTGGTCTGTTTGGTTACCTGGGCGGTTCGGTGGCGGCGAGCGCGATTGTTGGTTACACCGTGGACTTCTTCGGCTGGGATGGCGGTTTTATGGTAATGATTGGCGGCAGCATTCTGGCGGTTATCCTGTTGATAGTTGTGATGATTGGCGAAAAACGTCGCCATCAGGAATTACTGCAAAAACGCAATGGAGGCTAATTGCATGAAATTGACGCTGAAAAACCTTAGCATGGCGATCATGATGAGTGGAATGATCATGGGAAGCAGTGCAATGGCGGCGGATAGCAACGAAAAAATAGTCATCGCCCATCGCGGTGCCAGTGGATATTTACCGGAGCATACGCTGCCAGCAAAAGCGATGGCTTATGCGCAGGGAGCGGATTATCTGGAACAGGATTTGGTGATGACGAAGGATGATCATCTGGTCGTTCTGCATGACCACTATCTTGACCGGGTAACCGATGTCGCCGATCGTTTCCCGGATCGGGCGCGTAAAGATGGCCGTTACTACGCGATAGATTTTACGCTGGATGAAATTAAGTCTTTGAAATTTACGGAAGGCTTCGATATTGAAAACGGTAAAAAAGTGCAGACTTTCCCCGGACGTTTCCCGATGGGTAAATCTGACTTCCGGGTGCACACCTTTGAAGAAGAGATTGAATTTGTTCAGGGGCTAAACCATTCGACCGGGAAAAATATTGGTATCTATCCAGAAATTAAAGCGCCGTGGTTCCACCATCAGGAAGGGAAGGATATTGCGGCAAAAACGCTGGAAGTGCTGAAGAAATATGGTTACCTCGGTAAGGACGACAAAGTTTATTTGCAATGTTTTGATGCTGATGAGCTGAAACGCATTAAAAATGAGCTGGAACCGAAAATGGGCATGGACCTCAATCTTGTACAGCTGATTGCCTATACCGACTGGAATGAAACGCAGCAGAAACAGCCGGACGGAAGCTGGGTTAATTACAGCTATGACTGGATGTTCAAGCCGGGCGCCATGAAACAGGTAGCGGAATATGCTGATGGCATTGGTCCGGATTACCATATGGTGATTGAGGAGACATCGCAGCCGGGTAATATCAAGCTTACCGGAATGGTAAAAGATGCACAGCAGAATAAGCTGGTGGTGCATCCTTATACCGTGCGGTCAGATAAGCTGCCTGAATACACTACTGATGTGAATCAGTTATATGATGCTCTGTATAACAAAGCGGGTGTAAATGGGCTGTTTACTGATTTCCCTGATAAGGCAGTAAAATTCCTTAATAAAGAGTAATGCTACTGCAGGATGGCGTTCATGCGCCATCCTCTGCTAAAGCGAAATAATGCTACTACCGGTTATTCTTTTCATTAACGGGTGCATCCTGTAAAAAGATGCCAACATAATTTTCGCAAAACTCATTCGTTAAAAAAGCTAACACTGGGCATTGTTATTCTTTAAACAGTATGAATAGGTCTCAATAATAAATTGTAATGCAGTTTATACTGTAAAGTATTATTCGAATTTCGGAAAGGTAAAGAAAATATTAATGTATCTTATTAATTTATCATATTGTTCTTGGGTGAATGCTGTTTGCACACCTTCAGGGCAATATTTACCTGTAATAACCAGTTGCCCATTGCTGTGTTGTACCATTAAACCTTCTTTTTCCTTTGGATCTACAAAATTAGAATTATCAAATGTGAAGATATTTTTTTCCTGTTTTGAGTAAGCAAAGAAATCTCGTGTATAGCTGAAACTATCATTTATTAATGGTGCTAACTTTTTGTCGGCGATATCGATAAACTCACCACTTAATTTATTGATGTATTTCATTTGCTTCAATTTTTTCTGCGCTTGCACAATTTGCTTGTAGGTATTTTCAATTTTTTTAGAAGAATTCTTAAATACATCATAGCGTTCCTCGGAGGATGTGTATTTGTACCATTCTGTATTTTTCTCAGAATGTTGTAGCAGGTCTGTATATTTTTTTTGATCGCTGTAAAGTTGACTTTTAATACTTTCCTCACTGCTGATCTTATAATGTTTATCAGAGTCGTTTGTTTTTGAAATGTCCTTTTCTGTCAGTGTCTGGTCCGTGTTGTGGGTATTTTCTTTTGCAACATGCTCATTGATGATGTTAATTGCAGTTTCATATTCATTTAAATTTATTGTTCTTTGTGAAAGAAACCCTTCTTTGCTTTCGATACTCAAAACACCTTCGTTGTTTTCACCTCTGGTAAAGGTAAGGATATAGGGTTCATAATCTTCTGCAAATTCATTTTTATACGTTATGACATGCTCGACAAAATGTCTTATTGGTACGAAACCATAACTGTGAACGTCAATTTTTTTGGTCTTGACACTATCAATTTCATCTGAGGCTTTCGTGAAAAAAGCCAATGAATTAGCTATGTTGTCTGCTGAGGTTGATAACCCGAATCTACTTTGAGATATTTTTAGAAACTCATTGCAAAAAATCTCAAGTTTCGCGGTTTGTTGTGATTCTTTGTAAATTTCTGCTGTTTGCAATTTATTATTTTGTAAAATATTACAGCGAGATAAGTGAATAGATGTATTTGGCATAAATGATTCCTTGTAGTGTGAGTTAACAAGATACAATTTAATCTTTGCAGAATATATTCACTATCAAATTTAGCTCATTTTATTACGAAGACCTTTACGCATGTTAGAAAGTATCATTATTGTTAATAAATACGGTAATAAGTAACAAACAGATATTGATAACTTCCCTGACAAGTTATTAGGTATCCCACTTGAAGATTGAGAATGGCTCCAGAGTAAACTGTGTACTGTTCGCCGGAGTGTCATTACTCTCAACAATCGGTTTTGACAGTGAGTCGGGCGCTTCATACCGGTTTCTACCTGGAGTCATTGTCACTTCCCTAAACTGGATAAATATTTATCGCTAATTCACAAAGTGGACCAAAATCAGGTGAAAACGAATTATTACGCATGGTAAAGACTACAGGCCAACTAAGTGTGGCGAATCAGGCAATCTTACATTTGTCATCAATCTCATGTCTCACATCAAATTTTTCCACTCACCACGAGTTGTTCCGTACACGTTTGTAGTAAAAACAGTGGACTGCCTTCTACCGGCTTTTCTTTAGCCAGCAACGAAATCTGTCGATAGAAGGTTGGTTCGAGAGGAACGGAACACAATTCACCTGCAATGGTTTTCAGCGTTAACTCTGGTAATAAGGCGATGCCTAATCCCTGTCGAATAAAATTCATCGCTGTATCCGCCTGATTAAATTCACATTTTATTTGCTGCGCGCACTATTAGTGGTAGTGGCTGGTGGAGTCTATGCGCTGCAAATGAAGGGTAAAAGCGGTGTCGCGCTAGTAGTGGCAAAAGAAATTCATTAATACGACACGTTTCATTAAGATTTTTCGCAGGTAACCACCTATAGTCATTGTCGTTAATAAAAAATGACAGGCGATAGGGTATGGCAGTTTCAGCAAAGTACGACGAATTTAATCACTGGTGGGCAACAGAGGGCGACTGGGTTGAAGAGCCTAACTATCGCCGTAATGGGATGAGCGGGGTGCAATGCGTCGAGCGCAACGGCAAAAAGCTGTATGTGAAGCGCATGACGCATCATCTGTTTCATTCCGTACGTTATCCGTTCGGTCGACCGACGATTGTCCGTGAGGTTGCGGTAATTAAAGAGCTGGAACGGGCTGGTGTCATTGTGCCGAAAATCGTTTTTGGTGAAGCGGTGAAAATTGAGGGTGAATGGCGCGCGTTGCTGGTGACGGAAGATATGGCGGGGTTCATAAGTATTGCTGACTGGTATGCCCAGCATGCAGTAACACCTTATTCTGACGATGTTCGGCAAGCCATGTTGAAAGCTGTGGCGATGGCGTTTAAGAAAATGCATAGCGTTAATCGTCAGCATGGCTGTTGTTACGTTCGCCACATCTATGTGAAAACAGAAGGTATGGTAGAAGCTGGTTTTCTTGATCTGGAGAAAAGTCGTCGCCGCTTACGTCGGCATAAAGCGATTAATCATGATTTCCGCCAGCTGGAAAAATATCTGGAGCCGATCCCTAAAGCGGACTGGGAGCAGGTTAAAGCGTATTACTACGCCATGTAATCACGTAGGCCAGATAAGACGCGTAAGCGTCGCATCTGGCACAAGTACCCGATCACATCTCGATTTCAATATCGCCTTTTGCCCGGCAACAACAGGGCAAAATTTCCCCCGGCTGAATAAAGGCCAACGGTTCGGCAATCCAGTCCACCTGGCCTGCAACAAGGCGTGTGCGACAGGAGCCGCAGTAACCTTCGCGGCACTGATACTCAACCGCCACATTGTGGGATTCCAGCGCCGCCAGAAGGGAAGGGTGTTCATCCTGGCACAGCAGTTGTGTGCCAGTGATGCGCAGGGTAACGCGAGCCATCAGAGCTGGAAGTTACTCAAATCGTCGGTGTCCACTTCCGAGTCAATCTGCCCGACCAGATAAGAACTGACTTCCACTTCCTGCGGAGCAACCTGTACGTTATCAGACACCAACCAGGTGTTGATCCACGGGATCGGGTTGGAGCGCGTCTGGAACGGCAGATCCAAACCGACCGCCTGCATACGGATATTGGTGATGTATTCAACGTACTGGCAGAGGATGTCTTTATTCAGACCAATCATCGAACCATCACGGAACAGATAATCCGCCCAGTCTTTCTCTTGCTGTGCCGCCTGGACAAACAGGTCATAGCACTCCTGCTTACACTCTTCGGCAATTTCTGCCATTTCCGGATCATCCGCGCCGCTGCGCAGCAGATTCAGCATATGCTGTGTACCGGTCAGGTGCAGGGCTTCGTCACGGGCAATCAAGCGAATAATCTTGGCGTTGCCTTCCATCAGTTCGCGTTCCGCAAATGCGAAAGAACAAGCAAAGCTGACATAGAAACGAATCGCTTCCAGCGCGTTAACGCTCATCAGGCAGAGATACAGTTTTTTCTTCAGCTCGCGCAGGCTAACGGTTACGGTTTTACCGTTAACGGTGTGGGTGCCTTCGCCCAGCAGATGCCAGTAGCTGGTCATTTCGATCAGTTCATCGTAATAGCTGGAGATCCCTTCCGCACGTTTCTGGATCTGCTCGTTGGTGACGATATCGTCAAACACAACCGACGGATCGTTAACGATATTACGAATGATATGAGTATAGGAACGGGAATGAATCGTTTCTGAGAATGCCCAGGTTTCGACCCAGGTTTCCAGTTCCGGGATCGAGATCAGCGGCAGCAGTGCCACGTTCGGGCTGCGACCCTGAATGGAGTCCAGCAGCGTCTGATATTTCAGGTTGCTGATAAAGATGTGTTTTTCGTGTTCAGGCAGTGCCTGGTAATCGATACGGTCACGAGAAACGTCAACTTCTTCCGGACGCCAGAAGAAAGAGAGCTGCTTTTCGATCAGCTTTTCGAAGATGTCATATTTTTGCTGATCGTAGCGAGCCACGTTGACCGGCTGACCAAAGAACATCGGTTCTTTGAGCTGATCATTTTTCGTCTGTGAAAAGGTGGTATATGCCATGAATGTGTCCTGTTGGGAGTTTAATGCCGGATAAGGCATTTTACGCCGCATCCTGTGCCTGATGCGACGCTGGCGCGTCTTATCAGGCCTACAAAACCGAGCCGTAGGCCGGATAAGGCGTTCACGCCGCATCCGGCATCTCAATATCAGATCTTACATGCGCCGCTTTCGCAGCCATCGTCCTGGATTGACGGCACCAGATCGTCTTGTGCGTCTTCAGCACCGTCACGGGTGTTCTGATAATACAGCGTTTTGACCCCGAATTTGTAGGCGGTGAGCAAGTCTTTCAGCAGTTGCTGCATCGGCACTTTTCCTGACGGGAAGCGTGACGGATCGTAGTTGGTGTTAGCAGAGATCGACTGATCGATAAATTTCTGCATGATACCCACCAGTTGCAGGTAGCCATCGTTACCCGGCATTTCCCACAGCAGCTCATAGGCGTCGTGCAGGTGCTCATAGTCCGGCACCACCTGGCGCAGAATACCGTCTTTCGACGCTTTGATGCTGACGTAACCGCGCGGCGGTTCAATACCGTTAGTGGCGTTAGAGATCTGCGAAGAGGTCTCGGACGGCATCAGAGCAGAAAGCGTGGAGTTACGCAGGCCGTGCGTTTTGATTGACTCACGCAGTGCTTCCCAGTCGTAATGCAGCGGCTCATTAGCGATAGCATCCAGGTCTTTCTTATAGGTATCGATCGGCAGGATCCCTTTCGCGTAAGTGGTTTCGTTAAACCACGGGCACGCGCCTTGCTCTTTTGCCAGCTCATTAGACGCTTTCAGCAGGTAATACTGAATGGCTTCGAAGGTTTTATGCGTCAGGTTGTTGGCGCTGCCGTCGGAGTAGCGTTTACCGTGCTTCGCCAGGTAGTAAGCGAAGTTGATCACACCAATACCCAGCGTACGACGACCCATCGCTCCACGTTTGGCGGCCGGGATCGGGTAATCCTGATAATCCAGCAGCGCGTCGAGTGCGCGTACTGCCAGGATCGCCAGCTCTTCCAGTTCATCCAGGCTATTAATTGCGCCCAGGTTGAAAGCAGACAACGTACACAGCGCGATTTCACCGTTCTCGTCGTTGACATCATTCAGCGGTTTGGTCGGCAGGGCGATTTCCAGGCACAGGTTAGACTGGCGCACTGGCGCGATGGCCGGATCAAACGGGCTATGGGTATTGCAGTGGTCAACGTTCTGAATATAGATACGACCGGTAGACGCACGTTCCTGCATCATCAGCGAGAACAGCTCAACGGCTTTCACACGCTGCTTGCGGATGCTGTCGTCTTTCTCATATTTGGTGTACAGGCGTTCAAACTCTTCCTGATCGGCGAAGAACGCGTCGTACAGCCCCGGTACGTCGGACGGGCTGAACAGGGTGATATCTTCACCTTTCAGCAGACGGGTATACATCAGTTTGTTGATTTGTACCCCGTAGTCCATATGACGCACGCGGTTGCCTTCAACCCCACGGTTGTTTTTCAACACCAGCAGGCTTTCCACTTCCAGATGCCACATCGGGTAGAACAGCGTTGCTGCACCGCCACGCACACCGCCCTGAGAGCAGGATTTCACCGCTGTCTGGAAATGTTTGTAAAACGGAATACAGCCGGTGTGGAATGCTTCGCCACCGCGAATCGGGCTACCCAACGCACGAATACGCCCGGCGTTAATGCCGATCCCGGCACGCTGGGAAACGTATTTAACAATCGCGCTGGAGGTGGCGTTAATGGAATCCAGGCTGTCGCCGCACTCGATCAGTACGCAGGAGCTGAACTGACGAGTCGGGGTACGCACGCCGGACATGATTGGCGTCGGCAGCGAAATTTTAAATGTGGAAACCGCGTCGTAAAAACGCTTCACGTATTGCAGGCGCGTTTCACGCGGGTAGTTCGAGAACAGGCACGCGGCAACCAGAATATAAAGGAACTGGGCGCTTTCGTAGATTTCGCCGGTCACGCGGTTCTGTACCAGATATTTGCCTTCCAGCTGCTTAACGGCAGCATAAGAGAAGGTCATATCACGGTCGTGATCGATAAACGTGTCCATCTGCTTGAACTCTTCTTCCGTGTAGTCTTCCAGCAGATGATTATCGTATTTGCCCATCTCGACCATTTTCACCACGTGGTCGTACAGCGCAGGCGGCTCAAACTGGCCGTAGGCTTTTTTACGCAGGTGGAAGATCGCCAGGCGCGCGGCGAGATACTGATAATCCGGCGCATCACGGGAGATCAGGTCTGCGGCAGCCTTGATAATGGTTTCGTGGATGTCAGAGGTCTTGATACCGTCATAAAACTGAATGTGGGAGCGCAGCTCGACCTGGGAAATCGAAACGTTATGCAGTCCTTCTGCCGCCCAATCCAGAACGCGATGGATTTTGTCGAGATTGATGCGCTCTGTGCTACCGTCGCGCTTTGTCACCAGCAGATTCTGATTCATGTATGTCGTACCTGTTTTTGGAATTCTTTCCGCAATAGTTTCATGCAGACTACCTGTAGTGAGGGAAGCTGCTTAGAACACTATATATAGGGGGTATGTTTGGGATTCACTGCAAGATAGTGTGAAACTGGCCCTCTTGCAAGTGCATAACTTTGTGGATAACTCAGGAAGGAAAAAGTGGCTTCCGCGCAACTTAGGTCAGACAAGGTATCCGGGAAAGTCAATGGGAAGAGAAAAATTTGTTAAAAATAACTGTTCGGCGATTTCTTGAACGGCAGAATAGTATGGGTAAATTGATATAGATGGTTTATTAATCTTGTCGCTAATGATTGTCAAAATTGATCTAAGCACGAATCATCACATAATCTGATGTATCAGTTGTGGTCAATATATAAGCGAATGTAAGCGATTGTTGAGTCGAAATGGTTGTTTTATATTCGTTTGTTGTTAAATACCAAGCCAATTTGTTACTTTTGCATATATTATAAGAATATTATTTATTACTTTAATTCAGTTTAAATATAACCGATTTACCTTAAGGTTATTAATTTGAATTATGATACACTGATATTATTCATCAAGTAATAACAAAATAGTCATTGCACCAAGTTATACAATTTACAAAAGAAAGATACCCCATATCACATAATGCGATTAAATACGCCTTCTCATAGAAAAGGATGGTTAGGGTAATATGCGGATTATTTTTCTACGTAAGGAGTATTTATCTTTACTCCCGTCAATGATTGCGTCTCTCTTCTCCACTAATGGTATCGCAGCGGTTATTGATTCATGCCAGGGATATGATATCAAAGCGAGCTGTCAGGCCAGCAGGCAAAGCCTTTCAGGCATTACGCAGGACTGGAGCATCGCCGATGGGCAATGGTTGATTTTTTCGGGTATGGCCAATAATGCCAGCGGTGGGGCCGTATTTTTGCAGCAAAGTGCTGAATTTACGATATCGCCACAAAATGAAACAGGGATGACTCTGTTTGCCAATAATACTGTCTCAGGAGAATATAATAATGGCGGGGCAATATTTGCTAAAGAAAATTCAACGCTGAATCTTACTGATGTTATTTTTTCCGGTAACGTCGCAGGCGGCTATGGTGGCGCAATCTATTCTTCTGGTACTAATGATACTGGTGCCGTCGATTTACGTGTCACTAACGCCGTGTTTAGCAATAACATCGCTAATGATGGCAAAGGTGGCGCAATTTATACCATCAATAATGATGTCTATCTAAGTGATGATGTTTTTAATAATAACCAGGCATATACATCAACAAGTTACAGTGATGGCGATGGCGGTGCAATCGATGTCACCGATAATAATAGCGATATCACGCATCCGTCAGGTTTCACAATAATAAATAACACCGCATTTACAAATAACACTGCCGAAGGTTATGGCGGGGCAATTTATACCAATAGCGTGACGGCTCCCTATCTTATTGATATTTCTGTTGATGACAGCTACAGCCAGAACGGCGGTGTGTTAATCGATGAGAACAATAGCGCAGCAGGCTATGGGGATGGTCCTTCCACTGCGGCGGGCGGCTTTATGTATCTCGGCTTAAGTGAAGTTACCTTTGATATTGCTGACGGAAAAACGCTGGTTATCGGCAATACAGAGAATGATGGAGCTGTTGACTCTATTGCTGGTACCGGGTTGATCACCAAAACAGGTTCCGGCGATCTGGTACTTAATGCAGATAACAATGACTTTACTGGTGAGATGCAGATTGAAAACGGTGAAGTTACCCTGGGTCGCAGCAACTCCCTGATGAATGTCGGAGATAATCATTGCCAGGACGATCCGCAAGACTGCTACGGTCTGACGATAGGGAGTATTGATAAGTACCAGAATCAGGCAGAGCTAAATGTTGGCTCCACCCAACAAACCTTTGTGCACGCATTGACGGGCTTTCAGAATGGCACTTTAAATATCGATGCTGGTGGCAATGTTACTGTTAATCAAGGCAGTTTTGCTGGCACCATCGAAGGTGCTGGTCAGCTCACCATTGCGCAAAACGGCAGCTACGTGCTGGCAGGGGCGCAGTCGATGGCGCTAACTGGCGATATAGTCGTTGATGATGGCGCGGTGCTTACGCTAGAAGGCGACGCGGCAGATCTCGCCGCTCTCCAGGACGAGCCGCAGTCGATCGTGTTAAACGGCGGTGTGCTCGATCTCTCTGATTTCTCCACCTGGCAGAGCGGCACATCATACAACGATGGCCTTGAAGTCAGCGGCAGCAGCGGAACGGTTATCGGCAGTCAGGATGTGGTAGATCTTGCAGGCGGAAACGATATGCATATCGGCGGCGACGGGAAAGATGGCGTCTACGTGGTGGTCGATGCGGGTGATGGGCAGGTCAGCCTGGCAAATGACAATCAATACCTCGGCACAACGCAAATTGCTTCCGGTACGCTGGTGGTGAGTGACAACTCGCAGCTTGGAGATACCCACTATAACCGCCAGGTTATCTTTACCGATAATCAACAAGAAAGCGTGATGGAGATTACTGCCAATGTCGATACTCGCTCTACAACGGTTGAGCATGGGCGTGATATTGAAATGCGCGCCGACGGTGAAGTGGCAGTTGATGCGGGGGTAGACACGCAGTGGGGCGCACTGATGGCTGACAGCAGCGGGCAGCATCAGGATGAGGGTAGCACATTGACTAAAACGGGGGCTGGCACCCTGGAGCTGACCGCCAGCGGTACGACGCAGTCGGCGGTGAGAGTAGAAGAAGGCACGCTGCAAGGCGATGCTGTGAATATCTTTCCTTATGCTTCGTTGCTGTGGGTCGGTGACGGAGCAACATTCGAGACTGGCGCAGATCAGGATATTCAGTCTATTGATGCTACTTCCAGCGGCACTATCGACATCAGTGATGGCACCGTTTTGCGCCTGACGAGCCAGGATACTTCCGCCGCACTGGATGCCTCGCTGTTTAACGGCGACGGTACGTTGGTGAATGCCACCGATGGCGTGACGTTGACAGGCGAGCTTAATACTAACCTGGAAACTGACAGCCTGACCTATCTTTCCGATGTGACGGTTAATGGTGATCTAACCAATATGTCCGGTACAGTCAGTCTGCAAAATGGCGTCGCTGGCGATACGCTCACGGTAAACGGTGATTACACCGGCGGCGGTACGTTGTTTCTCGACAGCGAATTAAACGGCGATGACTCGGTAAGCGACCAACTGGTGTTGAAGGGCAATACCTCGGGTAACACGACCGTGGTGGTTAACCCCATTACCGGCACTGGTGAACCGACTTCTACAGGTATTAAAGTGGTTGATTTCACTGCTGATCCCACGCAATTTCAAAACAATGCGCTGTTTAGTCTTGCGGGCAGCGGCTACGTTAATATGGGAGCGTATGACTACACGCTGGTGGAAGATAACAACGACTGGTATCTGCGATCGCAAGAAGTAACGCCACCATCGCCACCTAATCCAGACCCGGACCCAACTCCCGATCCTGACCCAACACCAGATCCAATCCCCGCTTACCAGCCGGTGTTGAATGCCAAAGTTGGTGGATATTTTAATAACCTGCGGGCGGCAAATCAGGCGTTTGTGATGGAGCGACACGATCACGCTGGTGGCGATGGTCAGACGCTGAATTTACGTGTTATCGGCGGACGTTATCATTACACGGCGGCAGGGCAACTGGCTCAGCATGAAGACACTTCTACGGTGCAGCTTAGCGGTGACCTGTTTAGGGGGCGCTGGGGTGATGACGGCGAATGGATGCTAGGGGCCATTGGTGGTTACAGCGATAACCAGGGCGATAGCCGCTCGAATATGACCGGAACTCGCGCCGATAACCAGAACCACGGTTATGCCGTTGGGGTGACGTCAAGCTGGTTTCAGCACGGTAGCCAAAAACAGGGGGCCTGGCTGGATAGCTGGCTGCAATACGCGTGGTTTAACAATGATGTTTCCGAACAAGGCGATGGTGCGGATCATTACCATTCGTCGGGGGTTATCGCCTCTCTGGAAGCCGGGTATCAATGGTTACCGGGGCGTGGTGTGGTGATTGAACCGCAGGCGCAGGTGATTTATCAGGGCGTGCAGCAGGATGATTTCACCGCTGCTAACCATGCGCGGGTATCGCAATCGCAGGGCGATGATCTTCAGACACGGCTGGGGTTACACAGCGAATGGCGTACCGCTGTTCATATCACGCCAACCCTGGATCTGAATTATTATCACGATCCCCATTCGACGGAAATTGAAGAAGATGGCAGCACTATCAGTGACGATGCGGTGAAGCAACGGGGGGAAATAAAAGTGGGAGTAACGGGCAATATCAGTCAGCGAGTGTCCCTGCGTGGTAGCGTGGCGTGGCAGAAAGGGAGTGATGATTTTGCCCAGACGGCAGGGTTTTTGTCGATGACGGTGAAATGGTAATCGCTGTCTGACCGGCACTATTGCCGGATGCGGCGTAAACGCCTTATCCGACCTACGGGGAGCATTTGTAGGCCTGATAAGACGCGGCAAGCGTCGCATCAGGCATTGGCACGGTTGCCGGATATATCCGGCCAACAACCTCACTTATTCTGCGTGTGCAGCATATAGTTCACATCGACGCCGGGGCCGAGCTTAAAAGTATTAGTGATCGGGTTGTAATGCAGTCCGATCATATGCCGTTCTTTTAGACTGGTCTGATCCACCCAGCCCAGCAATTCTGCCGGTTTAATAAACTTCTTCACATCATGCGTGCCTTTGGGCACCATGCGCAAAATATATTCCGCACCAACCACCGCCATCAGCCATGACTTGCCGTTGCGGTTAAGCGTCGAGAAAAAAACATCGCCGCCCGGTTTCACCAGTTGCGCACAGGCTCTGACCACTGACTGCGGATCGGGGACGTGCTCCAGCATCTCCATGCAGGTCACCACATCATACTGCCCGGCATGTTTTGCCGCGTGCTCTTCCACGGTTTCCTGCACGTAATCCACCTGAATGCCGCTTTCCAGCGCGTGCAGTTTTGCCACCTGCAATGGCTCAAAGCCCATATCCAGACCGGTCACCGTCGCACCTTCGCGCGCCATACTCTCGGCCAGAATGCCGCCGCCACAACCAACATCGAGCACCTTTTTGCCAAATAAACCGCCAGCACGCTCGGCAATATAGCCCAGACGCAGCGGGTTAATGCGGTGCAGCGGTTTGAACTCACCTTCAAGATCCCACCAGCGGGAGGCGACGGCTTCAAATTTAGCGATCTCTTCGTGGTCTACGTTAGGGGTTACCGGCGATTTTTCGGCATTCATTGGCACTTCTACTCCGTAATTGGCAAGACAAACGAGTATATCAGGCATTGGATGTGAATAAAGCGTATAGGTTTACCTCAATCTGCGCGGCTGTGTTATAATTTGCGACCTTTGAATCCGGGATACAGTAGAGGGATAGCGGTTAGATGAGCGACCTTGCGAGAGAAATTACACCGGTCAACATTGAGGAAGAGCTGAAGAGCTCCTATCTGGATTATGCGATGTCGGTCATTGTTGGCCGTGCGCTGCCGGATGTCCGAGATGGCCTGAAGCCGGTACACCGTCGCGTACTTTACGCCATGAACGTACTAGGCAATGACTGGAACAAAGCCTATAAAAAATCTGCCCGTGTCGTTGGTGACGTAATCGGTAAATACCATCCCCATGGTGACTCGGCGGTTTATGACACGATCGTCCGTATGGCGCAGCCATTCTCGCTGCGTTACATGCTGGTAGACGGTCAGGGTAACTTCGGTTCCATCGACGGCGACTCTGCGGCGGCAATGCGTTATACGGAAATCCGTCTGGCGAAAATTGCCCATGAACTGATGGCCGATCTCGAAAAAGAGACGGTCGATTTCGTTGATAACTATGACGGCACGGAAAAAATTCCGGACGTCATGCCGACCAAAATTCCTAACCTGCTGGTGAACGGTTCTTCCGGTATCGCCGTAGGTATGGCAACCAACATCCCGCCACACAACCTGACGGAAGTCATCAACGGTTGTCTGGCGTATATCGATGATGAAGACATCAGCATTGAAGGGCTGATGGAACACATCCCGGGGCCGGACTTCCCGACGGCGGCAATCATCAATGGTCGTCGCGGTATCGAAGAAGCTTACCGTACCGGTCGCGGCAAGGTATATATCCGCGCCCGTGCTGAAGTGGAAGTTGACGCCAAAACCGGACGTGAAACCATTATCGTCCACGAAATTCCGTATCAGGTGAACAAAGCGCGCCTGATCGAAAAAATTGCGGAACTGGTAAAAGAAAAACGCGTGGAAGGCATCAGCGCGCTGCGTGACGAGTCTGACAAAGACGGTATGCGCATCGTGATTGAAGTCAAACGCGATGCGGTCGGTGAAGTGGTGCTCAACAACCTCTACTCCCAGACCCAGTTGCAGGTTTCTTTCGGTATCAACATGGTGGCATTGCACCATGGTCAGCCGAAGATCATGAACCTGAAAGACATCATCGCTGCGTTTGTTCGTCACCGCCGTGAAGTGGTGACCCGTCGTACCATTTTCGAACTGCGTAAAGCTCGCGATCGTGCTCATATCCTTGAAGCATTAGCCGTGGCGCTGGCGAACATCGACCCGATCATCGAACTGATCCGTCATGCGCCGACGCCTGCAGAAGCGAAAACGGCGCTGGTTGCTAATCCGTGGCAGCTGGGCAACGTTGCCGCGATGCTGGAACGTGCGGGCGATGATGCTGCGCGTCCGGAATGGCTGGAGCCAGAGTTCGGCGTGCGTGACGGTCTGTACTACCTGACCGAACAGCAAGCTCAGGCAATTCTGGATCTGCGTCTGCAGAAACTGACCGGCCTTGAGCACGAAAAACTGCTCGATGAATACAAAGAGCTGCTGGATCAGATCGCGGAACTGTTGCGTATTCTTGGTAGCGCCGATCGTCTGATGGAAGTGATCCGCGAAGAGCTGGAGCTGGTTCGTGAACAGTTCGGTGACAAACGTCGTACTGAAATCACCGCCAACAGCGCAGACATCAACCTGGAAGATCTGATTACTCAGGAAGATGTGGTAGTGACGCTCTCTCACCAGGGCTACGTTAAGTACCAGCCGCTTTCTGAATACGAAGCGCAGCGTCGTGGCGGGAAAGGTAAATCTGCCGCACGTATTAAAGAAGAAGACTTTATCGACCGACTGCTGGTGGCGAATACTCACGATCATATCCTGTGCTTCTCCAGCCGTGGTCGCGTCTATTCGATGAAAGTCTACCAGTTACCGGAAGCGACTCGTGGCGCGCGTGGTCGTCCGATCGTCAACCTGCTGCCGCTGGAACAGGACGAACGTATCACCGCGATCCTGCCAGTGACCGAATTTGAAGAAGGCGTGAAAGTCTTCATGGCGACGGCTAACGGGACCGTGAAGAAAACTGTCCTCACCGAGTTCAATCGTCTGCGTACCGCCGGTAAAGTGGCGATCAAACTGGTTGACGGCGATGAGCTGATCGGCGTTGACCTGACCAGTGGCGAAGATGAAGTAATGCTGTTCTCCGCCGAAGGTAAAGTGGTGCGCTTTAAAGAGTCTTCTGTCCGTGCGATGGGCTGCAACACCACCGGTGTTCGCGGTATTCGCTTAGGTGAAGGCGATAAAGTCGTCTCTCTGATCGTGCCTCGTGGCGATGGTGCAATCCTCACCGCAACGCAAAATGGTTACGGTAAACGTACTGCGGTAGCGGAATACCCGACTAAGTCGCGTGCGACGAAAGGGGTTATCTCCATCAAGGTTACCGAACGTAACGGTTTAGTGGTTGGCGCGGTGCAGGTAGATGACTGCGACCAGATCATGATGATCACCGATGCCGGTACGCTGGTACGTACTCGCGTTTCTGAAATCAGCATCGTGGGCCGTAACACCCAGGGCGTGATCCTTATCCGTACTGCGGAAGATGAAAACGTGGTGGGTCTGCAACGTGTTGCTGAACCGGTTGACGAGGAAGATCTGGATACCATCGACGGCAGTGCTGCGGAAGGGGACGATGAAATCGCTCCGGAAGTGGACGTTGACGACGAGCCAGAAGAAGAATAATTTCATCGCCTCATGCCAAAAGGGAGTTATCTCCCTTTTTTGAATTGAAGTCCAGGCTGCAAAGTCTGGGCTTTTGTCGTATTAGGGCGCGGTAAAGTTTTGCTGTACCCATAAAAAATGGCTGGCTTTACACAAGGAATGTGGCAATGGGTAGTGAAAAAAAGGCGAAAGGCTGGCGGTTCTATGGTCTTGTAGGTTTTGGCGCAATAGTACTGCTTTCCGCTGGTGTCTGGGCATTGCAATATGCTGGTAGTGGGCCAGAAAAAACGTTGTCGCCGCTGGTGGTGCACAACAATCTGCAAATCGATCTCAATGAGCCGGATCTCTTTCTCGATAGCGACTCTCTGAGCCAGCTTCCCAAAGATCTTCTCACTATTCCGTTTCTTCACGATGTTCTAAGCGAAGATTTCGTTTTTTATTATCAGAACCATGCCGACCGTCTGGGCATTGAAGGCAGCATTCGCCGCATTGTCTACGAACACGATCTCACACTAAAAGATAAGCTCTTTTCGTCACTCTTAGATCAGCCCGCGCAGGCGGCGCTATGGCACGATAAACAAGGCCATCTTTCTCATTATATGGTGCTGATCCAGCGAAGTGGTTTAAGCAAGCTGTTGGAGCCATTGCTGTTTGCCGCTACCAGCGACAGCCAGTTAAGTAAAACGGAAATCAGTAGTATTAAGCTAAATAGTGAAACCATCCCGGTTTATCAGTTGCGCTATAACGGCAATAACGTCCTGATGTTCGCAACTTATCAGGACAAGATGCTGGTGTTTTCCAGCACGGACATGCTGTTTAAAGATGATCAGCAGGATACCGAAGCCACGGCGATCGCAAGTGATTTGTTGAGCGGTAAAAAACGCTGGCAAGCCAGCTTTGGCCTGGAAGAGCGTACTGCCGAAAAAACGCCAGTACGCCAGCGCATCGTGGTCAGTGCAAATTTGCTGGGTTTTGGCTACCAGCGATTAATGCCTTCTTTTGCTGGTGTGCGCTTCGAAATGAGCAATGACGGCTGGCACAGTTTTGTGGCGTTAAATGATGAATCCGCAAGCGTAGATGCCAGTTTCGATTTTACGCCGGTATGGAACAGTATGCCTGCAGGGGCCAGCTTCTGTGTGGCGGTGCCTTATTCACATGGTATTGCTGAAGAGATGCTTTCCCACATCAGCCAGGAAAACGACAAGCTCAACGGGGCGTTAGACGGTGCTGCGGGGCTGTGCTGGTATGAAGATTCAAAATTGCAAACTCCGCTGTTTGTCGGTCAGTTTGATGGTTCTGCCGAACAAGTGCAATTGCCAGGAAAACTGTTTACGCAAAATATTGGTGCGCACGAAAGCAAAGCGGCAGAAGGTATATTGCCAGTAGCCCAGACGCAGCAGGGCGAAGCGCAAATCTGGCGTCGCGAAGTGAGTTCCCGATACGGTCAGTATCCGAAAGCGCAGGCAGCGCAACCAGATCAATTAATGTCGGATTATTTTTTCCGCGTGTCGCTGGCGATGCAAAACAAGACGATGCTTTTCTCCCTCGATGACACGCTGGTCAATAACGCGTTGCAAACACTGAATAAAACCCGCCCGGCAATGGTGGATGTGATACCCACTGAAGGCATTGTTCCGGTCTATATCAATCCACAAGGCGTGGCGAAACTGCTGCGCAACGAAACGCTGACCAGTCTGCCGAAGAATCTCGAACCGGTTTTTTATAACGCCGCACAAACTTTATTAATGCCGAAGCTGGACGCTTTATCTCAACAACCGCGTTATGTCATGAAGCTGGCCCAGATGGAACCCGGTGCCGCCTGGCAGTGGCTACCCATTACCTGGCAGCCACTATGAGACACGTGCTGCTGGCGCTGATTTGCTGGCTGTGTTGTGTTGTTGCTCATAGCGAAATGCTGAATGTCGAACAATCGGGGCTGTTTCGCGCCTGGTTTGTGCGTATTGCACAGGAACAACTCCGCCAGGGGCCAAGTCCGCGCTGGTATCAGCAGGATTGTGCGGGCCTGGTGCGATTTTCGGCGAACGAGGCGCTGAAAGTTCACGACAGCAAATGGCTAAAAAGTAACGGTATAGCAAGTCAGTATTTGCCGCCTGAAATGACGCTAACACCTGAACAGCGTCAACTGGCGCAAAACTGGAATCAGGGGAACGGAAAAAACGGCCCCTATGTGACCGCGATTAATTTGATTCAGTACAACAGCCAATTTATTGGCCAGGACATAAACCAGGCGTTGCCTGGCGATATGATTTTTTTCGATCAGGGCGATGCCCAGCACTTAATGGTCTGGATGGGGCGTTACGTCATCTACCACACCGGAAGCGCCACGAAAACTGACAACGGAATGCGCGCAGTCAGTCTGCAACAACTTATGACATGGAAGGACACCCGATGGATACCCAACGATTCCAATCCCAATTTCATTGGCATTTATCGTTTAAATTTTCTGGCGCGATAGCAGCGTGCTTGTGCCTGTCTCTTGTGGGAACAGGGCTTGCTAATGCTGATGATTCGCTTCCTTCCAGTAACTATGCACCGCCCGCCGGGGGAACATTCTTTTTGCTCGCTGACAGCAGTTTTAGCAGCAGTGAAGAGGCGAAAGTGCGACTGGAAGCGCCGGGGCGTGATTATCGGCGTTACCAGATGGAAGAGTACGGCGGCGTGGACGTTCGCCTGTATCGTATTCCTGACCCGATGGCATTTTTGCGCCAGCAGAAAAACCTGCATCGCATTGTGGTGCAACCGCAATATCTGGGCGACGGGCTGAACAATACGCTAACCTGGCTGTGGGATAACTGGTATAGCAAATCTCGCCGTGTAATGCAGCGTACTTTCTCTTCTCAGTCACGGCAGAATGTGACTCAGGCGTTACCCGAATTACAGCTCGGTAATGCCATTGTTAAACCTTCCCGTTATGTACAGAACAGCCAGTTTTCACCGCTGAAAAAATATCCACTGGTGGAACAGTTCCGCTATCCACTATGGCAGGCAAAACCGGTCGAGCCGCAGCAAGGGGTAAAACTGGAAGGCGCATCCAGCAATTTCATCTCGCCGCAGCCGGGCAACATCTATATTCCTCTCGGCAAACAAGAGCCGGGACTGTATCTCGTCGAGGCGATGGTCGGTGGGTATCGGGCAACGACGGTGGTATTTGTCTCCGATACCGTGGCGCTTAGCAAAGTGTCAGGCAACGAACTTCTGGTGTGGACTGCTGGCAAAAAACAGGGTGAAGCGAAGCCAGGCTCAGAGATCCTGTGGACTGACGGTCTTGGCGTGATGACTCGCGGTGTGACCGATGACAGCGGTACCTTGCAGTTACAACATATATCGCCGGAACGTTCATACATTCTGGGTAAAGATGCAGAAGGCGGCGTTTTTGTCTCCGAGAATTTTTTCTACGAAAGTGAAATCTACAATACCCGCTTGTATATCTTTACTGATCGCCCGCTATATCGCGCAGGCGATCGTGTCGATGTTAAAGTGATGGGCCGCGAGTTCCACGATCCGTTGCATTCATCCCCTATCGTCAGCGCACCGGCGAAACTTTCAGTGCTGGATGCTAATGGCAGCCTGTTGCAAACCGTCAATGTCACGCTGGATGCGCGTAATGGCGGGCAGGGGAGTTTCCGCCTGCCAGAAAATGCCGTTGCCGGAGGTTATGAATTACGTCTTGCTTACCGCAATCAGGTCTATAGCAGTAGTTTTCGCGTAGCCAACTATATCAAGCCACATTTTGAGATTGGTTTAGCTCTCGACAAAAAAGAGTTCAAAACAGGCGAAGCGGTTAGCGGCAAACTGCAACTGCTTTACCCGGATGGCGAGCCGGTAAAAGATGCCCGCGTGCAGTTAAGTTTGCGCGCTCAGCAATTATCAATGGTCGGTAACGATTTGCGCTATGCCGGGCGCTTCCCGGTGTCGCTGGAAGGCAGTGAAACGGTTTCCGACGATAATGGTCATGTGGCGTTAAATCTCCCCGCCGCCGATAAACCAAGCCGTTATTTGTTAACTGTCTCCGCCAGTGACGGCGCGGCGTATCGTGTCACCACCACCAAAGAGATCCTCATTGAACGTGGTCTGGCGCATTACACTTTGAGCACCGCCGCACAATACAGCAATAGCGGTGAATCGGTTGTTTTCCGTTATGCTGCGCTGGAATCTTCAAAACAGGTTCCTGTTACGTATGAGTGGTTGCGTCTGGAAGACCGCACGAGCCACAGCGGAGATCTACCTTCTGGCGGCAAATCCTTTACCGTCAATTTCGATAAACCAGGCAACTACAACCTGACGTTACGCGATAAAGACGGCTTAATTCTCGCCGGGTTAAGCCATGCCGTCAGCGGTAAGGGCAGCACGGCGCATACTGGTACGGTAGATATCGTGGCGGATAAAACGCTGTACCAGCCAGGCGAAACCGCGAAGATGCTGATTACCTTCCCGGAGCCAATTGATGAAGCGTTATTGACGCTGGAACGCGATCGCGTTGAACAGCAGTCGCTGCTATCGCATCCGGCAAACTGGCTGACGTTACAACGTTTAAACGATACCCAGTATGAAGCCCGCGTACCGGTGAACAATTCCTTTGCGCCTAACATCACTTTTTCGGTGCTGTATACCCGTAACGGTCAGTACAGTTTTCAGAACGCCGGGATCAAAGTTGCCGTTCCCCAGTTGGATATCCGGGTGAAAACGGACAAAACCCATTACCAGCCAGGTGAACTGGTCAATGTCGAATTAACCTCGTTGCTGAAAGGTAAACCAGTTTCTGCGCAGTTAACGGTTGGCGTGGTCGATGAAATGATCTACGCGCTGCAACCGGAAATCGCGCCGAATATCGGCAAATTTTTCTATCCGCTGGGGCGTAACAATGTGCGCACCAGCTCCAGCCTGTCATTTATCAGCTACGACCAGGCGCTCTCCAGCGAACCTGTTGCGCCTGGCGCGACTAACCGCAGCGAGCGGCGAGTGAAAATGCTGGAACGTCCACGGCGTGAAGAAGTGGATACCGCTGCCTGGATGCCGTCACTCACAACCGATAAACAAGGCAAAGCGTATTTCACGTTCCTGATGCCTGATTCATTAACCCGCTGGCGCATCACCGCGCGTGGGATGAACGGCGACGGGCTGGTCGGGCAGGGGCGTGCTTATTTGCGTTCGGAAAAAAATCTCTACATGAAGTGGAGTATGCCAACGGTATATCGCATGGGTGACAAACCGGCGGCAGGACTGTTTATCTTCAGTCAGCAGGATAACGAACCGGTGGCGCTGGTGACTAAATTTTCAGGCGCTGAGGTGCGTCAGACGCTGACGTTGCATAAAGGGGCGAATTATATTTCGCTGACGCAGAATATTCAGCAATCTGGCTTGTTAAGTGCAGAACTCCAACAAAATGGGCAAGTGCAGGACAGCATTAGCACAAAACTGTTTTTTGTGGATAACAGCTGGCCCGTTGAACAGCAGAAAAACGTCATGCTCGGCGGTGGCGATAACGCGCTGATGTTGCCCGAGCAGGCGAGCAATATCCGGTTGCAAAGTAGCGAAACGCCGCAGGAGATTTTCCGTAACAATCTTGATGCGTTAGTCGATGAACCGTGGGGTGGCGTGATCAACACCGGTAGCCGTCTGATCCCGCTCAGTCTCGCCTGGCGTTCACTTGCCGATCATCAAAGTGCCGCCGCTAACGACATTCGTCAGAGGATTCAGGATAACCGTTTGCGGCTGATGCAACTGGCGGGGCCAGGAGCGCGCTTTACCTGGTGGGGTGAAGATGGCAATGGCGACGCATTCCTCACGGCATGGGCATGGTACGCCGACTGGCAGGCCAGCCAGGCGCTCGGCGTAACGCAACAACCGGAATACTGGCAGCATATGCTCGACAGCTACGCGGAGCAGGCGGATAACATGCCGTTATTGCATCGGGCGCTGGTGCTGGCGTGGGCGCAGGAGATGAATCTGCCGTGCAAAACGTTGTTGAAAGGGTTGGATGAAGCTATCGCCCGGCGCGGAACTAAAACTAAAGATTTCTCTGAGGCAGACACCAGCGATATCAATGACAGCCTGATCCTCGATACACCTGAATCTCCACTGGCAGATGCGGTGGCAAACGTCTTAACCATGACGTTGCTGAAAAAAGCGCAGTTGAAGTCCACTGTGATGCCACAGGTTCAGCAATATGCGTGGGATAAAGCGGCAAACAGTAACCAGCCGCTGGCGCACACGGTTGTGCTGCTCAATAGCGGAGGCGACGCCACCCAGGCTGCCGCTATTTTAAGTGGTTTAACCGCTGAGCAATCCACCATTGAGCGCGCGCTGGCAATGAACTGGCTGGCGAAATATATGGCGACGATGCCTCCGGTTGTGTTACCTGCTCCTGCGGGCGCATGGGCCAAACATAAGTTAACCGGAGGGGGTGAATACTGGCGTTGGGTTGGTCAGGGCGTGCCGGACATTCTCTCTTTTGGTGACGAATTACCGCCGCAAAACGTGCAGGTTCGCTGGCGTGAACCGGCAAAAACGGCTCAACAAAGTAACATTCCGGTGACCGTTGAACGACAGTTGTATCGGCTTATCCCGGGTGAAGAGGATATGAACTTTACCTTACAGCCTGTCAACAGCAATGAGATTGACAGCGATGCGCTGTATCTCGATGAAATCACACTTACCAGCGAGCAAGATGCTGCTCTGCGCTACGGCCAGGTAGAAGTACCGCTGCCGCCGGGAGCCGATGTTGAGCGTACAACCTGGGGCATTTCGGTCAATAAACCGAACGCCGGAAAACAGCAAGGACAACTGCTGGAAAAAGCGCGCAATGAAATGGGCGAACTGGCCTATATGGTGCCGGTGAAAGAACTGACGGGAACGGTCACTTTCCGCCATTTGCTGCGCTTCTCGCAAAAAGGGCAATTCGTTCTGCCTCCTGCTCGTTATGTGCGTTCCTATGCACCTGCACAGCAAAGTGTTGCGGCAGGGAGCGAATGGACCGGGATGCAGGTGAAATAAGTGAACTGGCACAGAATCGTCTGGCTATTGGCGTTGGTTACTCTGCCAACGCTGGCGGAGAAAACGCCGTTACAACTGGCGCTGCGGGGCGCGCAACACGATCAACTGTATCAGCTGTCGTCATCAGGCGTGACCAAAGTCTCGGCATTACCTGACACACTCACCACGCCGTTAGGGAGTTTGTGGAAACTGTATGTTTACGCCTGGCTGGAGGATACCCATCAACCAGAGCAGCCCTACCAGTGTCGCGGAAACTCCCCGGAAGAGGTTTATTGTTGTCAGGCTGGGGAGAGCATAACGCGCGATACCGCGCTGGTACGCTCCTGTGGACTCTATTTTGCGCCGCAACGGTTGCATATTGGTGCAGATGTTTGGGGGCAATACTGGCGACAGCGTCAGGCACCTGCGTGGTTAGCGTCTCTTCCGACGCTGAAGCCAGAAACCTCGGTAACGGTTAAATCACTGCTTGATTCATTAGCGACGTTACCCGCGCAAAACAAAGCTCAGGAAGTCTTACTGGATGTGGTGCTGGATGAGGCGAAAATCGGTGTCGCATCCATGCTCGGTAGTCGGTTACGGGTGAAAACCTGGAGCTGGTTTGCCGATGATAAGCAGGAAATCCGTCAGGGTGGTTTTGCTGGCTGGTTAACCGATGGTACACCGCTGTGGGTTACTGGCAGCGGCACCAGCAAAACGGTACTGACCCGTTATGCGACGGTGCTTAATCGGGTTTTGCCAGTGCCGACGCAAGTTGCCAGTGGGCAATGTGTAGAGGTGGAGCTGTTTGCCCGTTATCCGCTGAAGAAAATCACGGCGGAAAAGAGTACGACAGCAGTAAAACCCGGCGTACTTAATGGGCGCTATCGTGTGACGTTTGCCAATGGTAACCACATTACGTTTGTCAGCCACGGTGAGACGACCTTACTGACAGAAAAGGGCAAACTGAAATTGCAGTCGCATCTTGATCGTGAAGAGTACGTTGCCAGAGTACTGGACCGCGAGGCGAAAAGTACCCCCCCTGAGGCAGCGAAAGCTATGACCGTGGCGATTCGCACTTTCTTACAGCAAAACGCCAATCGGGAAGGCGATTGCCTGACCATCCCCGACAGCAGCGCCATGCAGCGTGTTTCTGCTTCGCCAGCCACCACGGGCGCGCGGACGATGACCGCCTGGACGCAGGATCTCATTTACGCTGGCGATCCGGTTCATTATCACGGCAGTCGCGCTACCGAAGGGACGCTCTCCTGGCGGCAAGCCACCGCCCAGGCGGGGCAGGGAGAGCGTTACGACCAGATACTCGCGTTTGCTTATCCCGACAACAGCCTTAGCCGCTGGGGAGCGCCACGCTCAACCTGCCAGTTATTACCCAAAGCGAAAGCCTGGCTGGCGAAAAAAATGCCGCAGTGGCGGGGTATGTTACAAGGCGAGACGGGGTACAACGAACCAGACGTGTTTGCGGTCTGTCGTTTAGTCTCAGGTTTCCCCTATACCGATCGGCAGCAGAAACGGCTGTTTATTCGTAACTTCTTTACGCTTCAGGATCGGCTTGATTTAACCCATGAGTATCTGCACCTGGCCTTTGATGGTTATCCCACCGGGCTTGATGAGAACTATATCGAAACGCTGACCCGAAAATTATTAATGGACTAATGCTATGCGAAAGATTTTTCTTCCGTTGTTACTGGTGGCGCTTTCGCCTGTCGCTCACAGTGAAGGTGTACAGGACGTCGAGATTGATGCACCGCTCTCTGGCTGGCATCCTGCGGATGGTGAAGATGCCAGCTTTTCACAATCGATCAATTACCCCGCGTCGTCCGTCAACATGGCAGATGATCAAAATATCTCAGCGCAGATCCGCGGCAAAATAAAGAATTATGCGGCGGCGGGTAAAGTTCAGCAGGGCCGGTTGGTGGTCAACGGTGCCAGTATGCCGCAGAGAATTGAATCCGATGGTTCATTTGCACGCCCTTATATTTTCACTGAAGGCAGCAACAGCGTGCAGGTCATCAGCCCAGATGGGCAAAGCCGACAAAAAATGCAGTTTTACTCAACGCCGGGCGCTGGAGTGATCCGCGCGCGTTTACGGCTGGTTCTCTCCTGGGATACGGACAATACCGACCTCGATCTTCATGTTGTCACGCCGGATGGTGAACACGCCTGGTACGGTAACACGGTGCTGAAAAACAGTGGTGCACTGGATATGGATGTCACGACGGGTTACGGACCGGAGATTTTCGCCATGCCAGCGCCAGTTCACGGGCGCTATCAGGTATATATCAACTACTATGGCGGACGCAGTGAAACGGAATTGACGACCGCCCAACTGACGCTGATCACCGATGAAGGATCGGTTAATGAGAAACAGGAAACATTTATTGTACCGATGCGTAATGCTGGCGAACTGACGCTGGTGAAAAGTTTTGACTGGTGATTACTGAGGTTATCTTTACTGTCAATGTTCAAGAAAACGCCCGATGACTTTCGCTATCGGGCGTTTTTAAATGTTAATTCAATCGTTCAATCACCATCGCAATTCCTTGACCGCCGCCAATGCACAACGTTGCCAGACCCAGCGTTTTATCGCGTGCCTGCATTGCATGTAATAGTGTGACCAGAATACGCGCACCGCTGGCGCCGATAGGATGCCCCAGCGCGATGGCCCCACCGTTGACATTCACTTTCTCAGGATCAAAGCCCAGTGTTTTCCCAACGGCAAGGAATTGCGCGGCAAATGCTTCATTGGCTTCGATAAGATCAATGTCTGCCAGCTGCAGCCCCGCCAGTTGTAACGCTTTTTGCGTGGCAGGTACTGGCCCCATACCCATCAATGCGGGGGGCACGCCACCGCTGGCATAACTTTTAATGCGAGCCAGGGGGGTAAGGCCTGCTGCCAGCGCCGCAGATTCTTCCATAATCACCAGAGCGGCAGCACCGTCGTTAATGCCAGACGCGTTCCCGGCGGTGACTGTTCCTGCTTTATCGAAGGCCGGGCGCAATGCGCCTAACGCTTCAGCCGTAGAATCCGCTTTCGGGAATTCGTCTTGACTGAAGACGAGGGTTTTCTTTCGAGTGACAACATTTACCGGGACGATTTCGGCTGTAAAAGCACCGGACTCAATTGCGGCAGCCGCTTTACGCTGTGAATGTAGCGCCAGTTCATCCTGCATTTCACGGGTAATTCCGTACTCTTTAGCCACGTTTTCGGCGGTAATCCCCATATGATAACCATGGGTGGCGCACATCAGACCATCGCGCAGGATTACGTCATAAACCTGTCCGTCTCCAAGACGATAACCAGAGCGTGCTTTTGCATCGAGTAAGTAGGGCGCTAAACTCATATTTTCCATACCCCCCGCCACAATGCTTTGCGCCTGACCTGCCTGAATTGCCTGGGCGGCAAGCGCCACACTTTTAAGACCCGAACCACACACTTTATTGACCGTGAATCCGCACACTGTTTCGGCCAGTCCGCTTTTTAACAGTGCCTGACGCGCCGGATTTTGCCCCAGCCCGGCTTGTAGCACGTTACCCATAATCACTTCATCGATATGTTGTGAATCGATTTTTGCACGTTCAATGGCGGCTTTAATTACTGTCGCCCCCAGGTCGATGGCGCTGGTGGAAGCGAGTGAACCGTTAAAACTACCGATAGCAGTACGTATCGCGCTGACGATGACACAATTTTTCATTTTATATTCCTTCTGTCTGTAGGGTTGCCGTCAGAACAGCGTTAAACCAATGACGAAAATGACGCCGGAGAAGAGCAGGGCAGTGATGCAATAGCCCATGATGTCGCGGACACCGAGTCCGGCGATTGCCAGTGCTGGCAGCGCCCAGAACGGTTGTGCCATGTTCATCCATTGCTCGCCGTAGGCGATCGCCATTACCGATTTACCGAGATCGGCTCCCAGCGCCTGGGCTGCAGGTATCACGAAAGGTCCCTGAATAACCCAGTGACCGCCGCCAGACGGAACGGCGAAGTTAATCAGTGCAGAACTAAAGAAGGTCATTACCGGGAAGGTGTCTTTGTTCGCAACATTGATGAAGAATTCAGTAATGAGCCCCCCCAGACCGGAGTGCTCCATCATCAGTTGGATCCCGGCGTAGAAGGGGAATTGCACCAGAATTCCGGCGGTACTGCGCGCAGCCGCGCTGATAGCACGCATATAAGCCATTGGCGTTTTATGTAGCAGCAGACCCGCAATCATAAACATCAGGTTGACAGTATTGATGGTGATGTTGAAGCCATGTTCGCTGAAGTACATCGCCAGGTAAGCGATACCGAGTGCGCCGATGATCAACGTCAGAATGCGGCTTTCTTCCAGTCGCTCGGACGGTGGAGCATTTTTCGGTAGTTGCTTTTGAAAATCAGCCTCTTCCATGAGTAGTTTCGGATCGATACTCACCACGTCAGACGGTTTTGGCATCATCATGCGGGTGATAAATGGCATCACCACAATCAATGCCACAGTGATGAAAATGTTAAAACCACTGAACAGAGTATCGCCCACCGGGATAAGCCCGGCGATATGCTCAACCGGATTGCCCGGTGTGGCAGCCAACAGAGGCATTGAACCAGAGAAACCGCCACCCCAGGTAAGAAAACCAATGTAGGCGCAGGCAATGAGCAACGGATAATCAGAACCGGGTACTCGCCGGGCGACTTCACGGGCGAACATTGCTCCGACAACCAGACCAAATCCCCAGTTGATGACACAAGCGACTGAACCGAAGAAAGTGACCAGCATGACGCCCTGTACGGGCGTCTTTGCGGCGGAAGCGGCAGTACGCAGCAAGCTTTTCACCGGAGCAGAGCTGGCAAGGGCATGACCGGTAACGATGATAAGCGCCATCTGCATACCGAACGCCAGCAAGTTCCAGAAACCGTCCCCCCACATTTTCACCATGCTGATCGGCGTTTGTGGTGTTAACCAAAGCGCGATCACGAACGTTAGCAATGTCAGCAACATGGCAAAGATCAGTGGATCGGGAAGCCACCGGCTGACAAAACGCGTCATAAAACGCGAGATGCGACCTATCATAAATCACCCCGCTGCGTATTCAGATCGGCGGCGACTTCAAACTGAGCTTCGGTTTTGGCACGCACGGTGGCTAAATCACACCCGTCGGCAATTTCGGTGAGCCACATTTTGCCGTCAATGAAACGAAAGACTGCCAGTTCAGTGACCAGCATATGCACCGCGTGTTGCGCAGTGAGCGGCATGGTGCAGCGGCGCAAAATTTTTGCTGAACCATCTTTGGCGCAATGTTCCATGGCAATGATCACTTTGCGTGCCCCGGTCACCAGATCCATCGCGCCACCCATACCGGGCACCATTTTTCCAGGCACTACCCAGTTCGCGAGGTTGGCTTCTTCGTCTACCTGCAAACCACCGAGTACGCAGGCATCAATATGACCACCACGAATCAGCGCAAACGACATTGCGCTGTCGAACATCGCTGCGCCGGGTAAAATGCCGCATGGTTGCCCGCCAGCGTTCACCAGATCTGGATGCGCTGTCGTGACTGGGCCTAAACCGAGGAAGCCATTTTCCGATTGCAGAGTGATATGAATATCCTCCGGTAAATAATTGGCGACCATTGTGGGTAACCCGATCCCTAAGTTAACGATGTCACCATCACGAAGCTCTTGCGCCACACGGCGCGCAATACGTTGTTTCGCATCCATTATTTGCTCTCCTGTGAAACGATGATGTGGTCGATAACGGCACCAGGGGTGACAATATGGTCAGGTTGCAGTTCGCCGGTTTCGACCAGTTCATCTGGCTCCACCAGCGTGATATCAGCCGCAAGGGCAATCAGGGGGTTAAAGTTGCGGGCGCTAAGTTGGTAGGTCAGGTTGCCAAGTGTGTCGCAACGATGGGCGCGAATGAGCGCCAGGTCGGCGCGCAGTGGACGTTCAAGCAGCCAGGTTTTACCGTCGAGTGTCAGCGTCTGTTTGCCTTCCTCTACGACGGTGCCGACACCAGTTGGCGTGAGAAAACCACCAAGTCCAGCTCCACCACAGCGAATTTGCTCAATCAATGTACCTTGCGGTACGAGAACGACCTCCATTTCGCCAGAAATCATGCGCCGTCCGGTTTCCGGGTTGGTGCCGATATGTGAAGCAATTACTTTGCGGACTCGACCATTGACGATGAGCGGACCGATGCCGGTATCAACAAACGCGGTATCATTGGCTATCAATGTCAGGTCGCGAACGCCAGATTCCAGTAATGCTTCCACCAGGCGGGATGGAGTGCCAATTCCCATAAATCCGCCCACCATGATGGTCATGCCGTCACGAAAGAAGCCGGAGGCGTCTTGTAATGTCATCAATTTTGTTTTCATTATTTATCCCTCTTGCATACACCGTTGTGGGTACAGTCAGGGAATAGCAAGGGGAGTGCCAGAATGAAAATGTTTGATATTGTTTTTTAAATTATTGAATAGTAAGAATAAATAAGATGGGGATTAAGAGGTTGAATGAACGGCTATGCAGAAATTTGCGCACTGTGCAAATTTCTGCATAGCAAGTTTTGGTGTTATACATCCGCCGGATCGATACCATATTCCTGGAGTTTATACATCAATGCCCGGCGACTAATACCTAGCATTAAAGCAGTGCGGGTTCGGTTTCCTTCTTGTTGTTCCAGCACTTCCATAATGATGCGTTTTTCGACGCGTTTAATTTCCTCTTTTAAATTACGCTCACCGACAGGGGCTGTTTTTGCTTCACCAGCATTACAGACTGGCTGACGAATCTGCGGCGGAAGATCCTCAGAAAAAATGATCGGGCCTGAATTCATCACGACGGCGCGTTCAATAACGTTGGAAAGCTCTCGAATATTTCCCGGCCATGACCAGGCGGTAAGCAGTGACATTGCCATCGGATCGATGTCGATAATATCGCGCTGATTCTCACTACTGAATTTTTGCAAAAAGTGATTAGCTAACAGGGAAATATCTTCCCGGCGATCGCGCAGAGGCGGCAGTATTAAATGAATAACGTTAAGGCGATAAAAGAGATCTTCACGGAAGGTGCCTTCTTTTACCATTGCCTGCAAGTCACGGTTGGTGGCTGCAATGATGCGGATATCAACTTTTATGGTCTGATGACCGCCAATCCGTTCAAATTCCCGTTCCTGCAGAATGCGTAGTAATTTGGCTTGCAGTACCAGCGGCATTTCGCCAATTTCGTCGAGGAGCAGAGTACCTTCGTTGGCACGTTCAAATAATCCCTGACGCAAGGTTTGTGCACCAGTAAATGCACCTTTTTCATGACCAAACAGTTCACTTTCGAGCAACGATTCCGGCAGTGCCGCGCAGTTGACTTTAATGAACGGCCCCTTGGCCCGCCGCGAATTGTAGTGAATCGCTCTGGCAATCAACTCTTTCCCGGTGCCGCTTTCACCGCTAATCAAGACGCTGGCCTGAGAAAGGGCAATTTTGGCGGTGTCTTTGCAGATGTCCATCATCGCCGGGCTGTTGGTGAGAATGTGCCCCCATTGCCAGCTGGTGCTAAGTGCCTGGTGCAGATGACGGATCTCTTTTTTCATTGACTGGAGTTGTAAAGCGCGCTGAACGATTAAATTCAACTCATCGAGATCAAACGGTTTGATAACATAGTCGAAGGCTCCGCAGCGTAGTGCTTCGACGGCGGTTTCCACTTCAGCATAGGCCGTCATCAGAATAACGGGTGTCCGTGTCTCATGGCTGCGCATCTCCTTTAGTGCCTTGATGCCGTCCATCTCTGGCATGCGGATATCCATCAACACCACGTCAGGGTGAATATCGGCAAACAGGTGTAATGCTGTGCGCCCGTTGTTCGCACAATGTGTTTCGAATCCTTGTAGTGCAAAAGCGGTGCTCAGCATACGGCGAACATTATCTTCATCATCCACAATAAGGATGCGATTAATAGCAGTCATACAGTCTGATTTCCCTGCGGGTTGATCGGTAAAATAAGCGTGAAGGTTGCGCCGTAACCCGGCAAACTGGCGACGCGAATATCACCCTGATGGGCATTAATGATGCGTTGACTTAACGCCAGACCAAGCCCGGTTCCTGAGGCTTTGGTAGTGAAAAAGGGATCGAAGATCTTTTTTTGCAGCGAGAGATCAATGCCACTCCCGTTGTCCTCTATCGAAATGGCCTGTTGTGAATCGCTATACTGCCAGGTTCGAATGCGAATTTTCCCTCGTGCACTGATAGCCTGGACGGCATTGATCAGGATATTCAGTAGTACCTGTTTGAGCAGTTCACGATCGGCGTTAATCGGGCTTAATTCATTATCCAGTTCGCTTATGAAGTCGACCCGCGCTTGTACGCCGGCGGTTTGTACCAGTACCAGAGTTTCTTCAACCAATGCATTGAGGCTGACTTGTTGCCATTGACTGTGGCGTGGGCGTGAAAATTCGAGCAATTGCTGAATAACTTTGTTAATTGAATCGATTTCTTTGAGTACTACGGACAGATATTCCTGATGTATTGGGTCACTGGTTTGTTGGCGCAAGATCTGTACATAACCACGAATAGCCGTTAACGGATTACGTACTTCATGCGCCACGCCAGCCATCAGCTCACCCAGTGTGGCGAGGCGTTCTGCTTGCGCCATGCGGCGCTGGGTTTCTTTGCGGGCAGTTAAATCAGAGAAAATCACCAAAGCACCTATCATTTCACCGTGCGTGTTATGAATACGACTGGTAGTGACACTGAGTTCAATGGTGCGGTCACGGCCTGGAAAACTGATCTCCAGCGCCACATGTTCGGTGCCATGTTCCAGCGTATCCAGTACTGGACTGTAGAACTGAGTATTGTCGAACAACATGGAGTAAGGCTGCCCTACCAGTTCATGACGTTGATAGCCAGTGATGACTTCTGCTGCCGGGTTCATGGTGGTTACATCACCCTGGCGGTCAATGGCAATGACGCCATCGGCAGCGTTTTCAATAATCAGATCGTTAAGTGTTCGCGTTTCACGCAGTGCCTGGGCGAGGTTGTTGACACTCTGACTAATTTGCCCCATTTCACCGGGCAATTGTGGTAATCGAGTGGGAATATTTTGCGCCAGAGTCGCGAGACCATCGGTGATGATATCTATATTGGCGCTCAGGCGACGGGAGAAAAGGACAATCAACAGCAGGCTTATCAGCAAACCGGCGGTGAGCACAATGATAATCCTCACATCCATTTTCCAGGCCTGGCGGCGAATATCTTCGGTTAATTCATTGGCCCAGATATAACCGAGGATTTCACCATTACGCTCAATGGGGATCATTGAATTCAAAATATCGCCGCGCACCTGCCTGCCTGAATAAATCAAAGGAGTATTTGTACGCATGACTTCGCGACCAGGGTGATCTGCGGCAATAGTAACGCCCACATTATTCTGATACAGCGCTGAAGGCGCGTAAGTGATTATCGCATCCAGCGTTTTGTTGTAATAACCAGCACCTATGCCAGGAAAGGCGTGAGTGATATTTTCAGTAATGGGAGCAAGTTCTGCATTCAGTGCGTGGATTCGCTCCTCACGTGGTAAGTCGTTGTAGAGATCGTAGCGATCGCCTAGCGCCTGATTAAGCAGGTTGACCACGGCAGAAAGTTTTTTCTCTTTTTCAGATAAGACTGCTGAACGTCCTTCCGTTTCTACGATATAACCAATAGTAAGCGTTGGGACAATGACCATCAGGATTGCCATCAGGATCATTTGATTGCGTAAGCGGCGTGGATAAATCCACTTCATATAATGCATGCTGAATCCCACTAGTCTTGTCCGGTATATGACGATTATCAGAGGTTAAGGTGATGATTTCTCGGCGGTGTATCATATTCCAGAGAAGAGAGAACATTGCGGTAACACGCTTTTACCGCTACCTTAACCACACTCCATCGGTCACCTGAGGCGGAGCTTCGCCCCTTTGAAATACCTTGCTTCTTTTCGTACAACCCTGAAAGCCTCGCGCTACATGTTCAGAGCATTGGCGTTAGTGCTCTGGCTGTTGATTGCTTTTTCATCCGTTTTTTACATCGTTAATGCGTTGCATCAGCGAGAATCGGAAATTCGTCAGGAATTTAATCTGAGTTCCGATCAGGCTCAGCGCTTTATTCAACGCACCTCTGATGTGATGAAAGAGCTGAAGTACATAGCTGAAAATCGCTTATCGGCAGAAAACGGTGTGCTTTCGCCGCGTGGACGAGAAACGCAGGCAGATGTGCCTGTGTTTGAACCACTGTTTGCCGACTCCGATTGTTCCGCAATGAGTAACACCTGGCGAGGTTCTCTGGAGTCATTGGCGTGGTTTATGCGCTACTGGCGCGATAATTTCTCTGCGGCTTACGATCTCAACCGGGTATTTTTAATCGGCAGCGATAACCTCTGCATGGCCAATTTCGGTCTACGTGATATGCCAGTGGAACGCGATACCGCATTGAAAGCTTTGCATGAACGCATCAATAAATATCGAAATGCACCACAAGATGATAGCGGCAGTAACCTCTACTGGATCAGCGAAGGTCCGCGCCCTGGCGTCGGGTATTTTTACGCCTTGACGCCAGTTTATCTGGCGAACCGGTTGCAGGCGCTTTTAGGTGTCGAGCAGACTATCAGGATGGAGAACTTCTTCTTACCTGGTACATTGCCGATGGGGGTAACCATTCTTGATGAAAATGGTCATACCCTGATTTCGCTTACCGGACCGGAAAGCAAGATTAAGAGCGATCCTCGCTGGATGCAGGAACGTTCCTGGTTTGGCTATACGGAAGGGTTCCGGGAACTGGTGCTGAAGAAAAACCTGCCACCTTCATCGTTAAGCATCGTCTATTCGGTGCCGGTTGATAAGGTGCTGGAGCGCATTCGCATGTTGATCCTTAACGCGATTTTGCTGAATGTGCTTGCCGGAGCCGCGTTGTTTACTCTCGCACGGATGTACGAGCGGCGTATATTCATTCCTGCGGAAAGCGACGCCCTGCGACTGGAAGAGCATGAGCAGTTTAATCGCAAGATTGTCGCCTCCGCGCCAGTGGGTATCTGCATTTTGCGTACCGCTGATGGTGTTAATATTTTAAGTAACGAACTTGCGCATACCTATCTCAATATGCTTACGCATGAGGATCGCCAACGACTGACGCAAATTATCTGTGGTCAGCAGGTCAATTTTGTTGATGTCCTGACCAGCAACAATACCAATCTGCAAATCAGCTTCGTCCATTCGCGCTATCGTAATGAAAACGTGGCTATTTGTGTGCTGGTGGATGTTTCTTCGCGCGTGAAGATGGAAGAGTCGTTGCAGGAGATGGCACAAGCAGCGGAACAGGCGAGTCAGTCAAAATCGATGTTCCTTGCCACCGTAAGTCATGAGCTGCGAACGCCGCTGTATGGCATTATCGGTAACCTGGATCTGTTGCAAACCAAAGAGCTGCCAAAAGGCGTCGATCGTCTGGTGACGGCAATGAACAACTCTTCCAGCCTGTTGTTGAAAATTATCAGCGATATTCTCGATTTCTCGAAAATTGAATCAGAACAGTTGAAGATCGAACCGCGTGAGTTTTCACCGCGTGAAGTGATGAACCACATCACCGCCAACTATTTACCGCTGGTGGTACGCAAGCAGCTAGGCTTGTACTGCTTTATTGAACCGGATGTGCCAGTGGCCTTAAATGGCGACCCAATGCGTTTACAGCAGGTCATCTCCAACCTGTTGAGTAACGCCATAAAATTCACCGATACCGGCTGTATAGTTCTGCATGTTCGCGCTGATGGCGATTATCTCTCTATCCGTGTGCGTGATACGGGGGTGGGGATTCCGGCGAAAGAAGTGGTGCGCTTGTTTGATCCCTTCTTCCAGGTCGGCACGGGCGTACAGCGTAACTTCCAGGGGACCGGTCTGGGGCTGGCGATTTGTGAAAAACTGATCAGCATGATGGACGGCGACATCTCGGTAGATTCAGAACCGGGAATGGGCAGCCAGTTTACTGTGCGTATTCCGTTGTATGGCGCTCAGTACCCGCAGAAAAAAAGCGCGGAAGGGTTGAGCGGGAAACGCTGCTGGCTGGCAGTCCGCAATGCGTCGCTCTGTCAGTTCCTGGAAACCAGTTTGCAGCGCAGCGGCATAGTCGTTACAACATACGAAGGGCAGGAACCGACTCCCGAAGATGTGTTAATCACCGACGAGGTAGTGAGTAGAAAATGGCAGGGCAGAGCGGTAGTGACCTTCTGTCGTCGTCATATTGGTATTCCGCTGGAGAAAGCGCCCGGGGAGTGGGTACACAGTGTGGCGGCCCCGCATGAGCTACCGGCATTGCTGGCACGTATATATCTGATCGAGATGGAGAGCGATGATCCTGCTAACACTCTGCCGACGACGGACAAAGCGGTCAGCGATAATGACGATATGATGATTCTCGTCGTGGATGATCATCCGATTAACCGGCGTCTGCTTGCAGATCAGTTGGGATCGTTGGGCTATCAATGTAAAACCGCGAATGATGGCGTCGATGCGCTTAATGTACTTAGCAAGAATCATATTGATATCGTGCTTAGCGACGTCAACATGCCAAATATGGATGGTTACCGCTTGACGCAACGCATTCGTCAGTTGGGACTGACGTTGCCGGTAATCGGAGTAACTGCTAATGCGTTGGCTGAAGAGAAGCAGCGGTGTCTGGAGTCCGGTATGGACAGCTGCCTGTCGAAGCCGGTAACGCTGGATGTGATAAAACAGACGCTGACGGTATATGCCGAGAGGGTCAGGAAATCGCGGGAATCGTAGGCTTATAAGACATTTACGCCGCATCTGGCATTCAGTGCAAATGCCAGATGCGACGCTGGTGCGTCTTATCTGGCCTACTTTGTTGTAATCCATTGAAATAATGGGAATCGTAGGCCGGATAAGGCGTTTACGCCGCATCCGGCATTCAGTGCAAATGCCAGATGCGACGCTGACGCGTCTTATCTGGCCTACAGATGATTAGTCTTTATCTGCCGGACTTAAGGTCACAGAAGAGAGATAATTCAGCAGAGCAATATCGTTCTCGACACCCAGCTTCATCATCGCAGATTTCTTCTGGCTACTGATGGTTTTGATACTGCGGTTCAGCTTTTTAGCGATCTCGGTCACCAGGAAACCTTCCGCAAACAGGCGCAGAACTTCACTCTCTTTTGGCGAGAGACGCTTGTCACCATAACCGCCAGCACTGATTTTTTCTAACAGGCGAGAAACGCTTTCCGGGGTAAATTTCTTCCCTTTCTGCAGCGCGGCGAGAGCTTTCGGCAGATCGGTCGGTGCACCTTGTTTCAGCACGATCCCTTCGATATCCAGATCCAATACCGCACTAAGAATCGCCGGGTTGTTGTTCATGGTCAGAACGATGATCGACAGGCTTGGGAAATGGCGCTTGATGTACTTGATTAAGGTAATTCCATCGCCGTACTTATCGCCAGGCATGGAGAGATCGGTAATCAACACATGCGCATCCAGTTTCGGCAGGTTGTTGATCAGTGCTGTAGAGTCTTCAAATTCGCCGACAACATTCACCCACTCAATTTGCTCAAGTGATTTGCGAATACCGAACAAGACTATCGGATGGTCATCGGCAATAATTACGTTCATATTGTTCATGTAATAGGCTACCTTGCTACAGCAAGCTCTTGACATAACTGTCAATGTCGCTGATGTATTTTTCTATTCCTGGAACATCCTTCTCACGAATCAGATGTTCCAGCGTTTCACATAACTGCTTGCCGGGTACCAGATTTAGCATGGCAAATACGCCTTTAAGACGATGAGCCGTTTGGGCTAACGCAGCAAAGTCACTGGTTGCTGCTTCAGTATACAGCCTCTTAACATCATCCGGTACTGTGTCTACAAAGAGCGCATAATAGCCGCTGGCATGGAGTTGCGCATTTTCATCTCCGCCCAGAGGCGATTCTGTCACCTCTTCCTGCGCCAGTTGCACTTCAATTAATTGTAAGACCGCTTCCTGCATAGCGTTGCTCATATTGAAGTTGACGCACAATTGACCAGGCCCAATTTCCCGTACGCCAGACTCATCATCGCTTAAAAGCAAGCCAGAGGCAGTAAGATTAGACGGATTATCCGTTAAAAAGATATCATAATCTTGACTAATTAATCTTTCATCGGGTGTGATACAGGTTGCACCCCAATTTTCTAACTGGCGAGTGACAATATTCCGAATTTCTGCCGAAGTAACATCCACCATTATGCAGACATCATCCAGTAATCGTTCTTCTTCCTCTTCAACTTCCGGGTCAGCTGCGAGCATTTTGATATGCACAGAGTAGCGTGTACCAAGCCCATCCCGCGTTTTGATGTTTAAATGACCGCCCAGTTTACGTGCCAGTTGATCGCTCAGCCAGAATGCCAGCGGGTCCGCCTTGCCATAGCGATCGTTTTGGGTCTGGTTGATGAACGGGAAGTGCAAATTATCCATTTCATGAATGCTTACGCCTTCTCCGGTGTCCAGAATGCGGAACGTCAGGCGGTCTTCGGAGGACTCATCCTGATCAACCTCAAGGGTGATTTTTCCCAATTGCGTTGAGGTCACGGCATATTGCATCAGTAGTAGCAAAATACGTCGTAAGGCATCGCGATCGCCGCGGCGCATATCGTGTGCTTTCAGATGATTGTTAATCAGCAGTTGCAGACCTTTACGCTTGATGGCAGGCAATACTGAAGGCACAACTTCATCAATCAAATCCTGCACGGAGAACAGCTCCGTCTCACTTTTCCAGCTATCGTCCGCAAGCATATTCGCTAACTGTATTTCATCGACCAGCCGCACCAGCACATCTGCCTGATTCGCCAGTTGTTTGCCTTCCGGGGCGTTGAGTTTAGCCGCGCTCTCCGCCAGGGACTGTGCGGGTTCTTTCAGCGCATCACCAATGTTTTTCATAAAGGTCATCCGCCCCTGCTGGTTTTTCTCATACAGACGCTGCGCCTGCTTGAGTTTCTTGTTTACCAGCACTTCGCGATCCTGATCGCGAATAATGAAAATTTGTGTGCGCGGCGCAACCTGGCTGCGGAACATGCGGATCTCATACAGCTCGTTATTGATCGTCGCCTGAATAATCCCCTGATGCTGCTCCGCCATGGTAGTGATGTTTTGCAGATTTAAATGCGGCAGCAAATGATCGGCAATTTTGTTACTTATGACAGTGCGGTTCGATTCCTGATCGTGAACCAGCAGGCCGAGCGGCAGCAGTGAGACTATCTCTTCATTAATTGCCCGTAAAATGCGCAATTCGTTATTGACCGCCGTGCTGGGGACGCTTTCTGTACTGCGGCTGGAGAAATGGCGGAATGTGGTATAGCCAAATAACGCCAGCGCCAGCAAACCGATGTTCAGCAGCAGTGGCAGCAGAATGTTTTGCAACGTATCCAGCAATAAGGTGCCATAAGGAACCTGCCAGACCAGGCGCATATCGGTAGAGTTGAGTGCCGAGGAGATTTCAATCTTCGTACTGTTAAAGTGGATACTGACGCTATCCGTCCCTTCTTTCTCATTTTCATTGTTTCCCGTTGCCGTCGCGTCTGGCTCAAGGCGGAAACTGTCCAGCGGCATACCCGGTGGGATCAAATCATTAATCGGCAGATCAAAAGCAACGACCGTTGCCAGATGTCCCGGCTGGTTGAACGTGGTACGCAAGGTAAAGTAATGACCGTTCTGCCAGGCCAGGCGGCGCAGGTTAGAAAAACTTTCGCGTTCATCGAGCGCGTTGGCCTGTTGCAACATCTCTGCGCGACGTGAATCAACAATGTCGCTGACGGTCGATTCTTTAAATCCGGAGGTGAGATCTTTGAGGGGTAGGGTCGAGATCAGTACCAGACTGTTATCCTGACCATTCAGGTAATACATCGACCACGGTATATTTTCTGCGCCCCATAACGTGTCCAGATAGGTGGACATCCGTTGAGTCATCTCAAGCGTTGAGTTGTCGTGAGAGCCAAAGATTAACGCTTCCGTTTTGCGGCGTGGTTTTTCCAGATAGTAGACATCCTGTTTCAGGCGCGTCTCTTGTAAACCTTCGCCGGAGGAGGGGGAAGTCGTCGCGGCAATGTTGTCGTAAATCTGCCAGGTCACATAACGCCAGGTATCGACGCGCTTTTGGATAGCGTGGGTAATGTCGACAATCTGGTAACTTTTATCTTTCAGCCAGGCGTTAACGGCGCTTTGTACCATTACACCCATCGTCACCAGTAACACAATGATCAACAGTAAAAAGAAGCGGGTAATGCTCCCCGGTAGGAGTGAAAAGCGGGTCGTGGCCGTTGTCTCTTTCTGACGCATTCGTGTTTATGACCTGTTAAAACTTCGCGAAGTGATAGGGCAGTATAAAGGGTACAGTGTGAAATTCCAGACTCTTACCTGATTGATGATTCTCTATTCTCCCGTGATATTTATCATCCTGTATTGGGGGAAATAGATGTACAAGCGCCATTTTGCTGTACAAATAACCTACAAAAAGCCTAACGAAATTAATTGCAAATAAACGAAGATTGCTGGAAATTATGCTGATGTTAATTATTTGTGAAATAGTTAACAAGCGTTATAGTTTTCCTGTGGTAGCACAGAATAATGAAAAGTGTGTAAAGAAGGGTAAAAAAAACCGGATGCGAGGCATCCGGTTGAAATAGGGGTAAACAGACATTCAGAAATGAATGACGGTAATAAATAAAGTTAATGATGATAGCGGGAGATATTCTAGTTGCGAGTGAAGGTTTTGTTTTGACATTCAGTGCTGTCAAATACTTAAGAATAAGTTATTGATTTTAACCTTGAATTATTATTGCTTGATGTTAGGTGCTTATTTCGCCATTCCGCAATAATCTTAAAAAGTTCCCTTGTATTTACATTCTGAAACATCTATAGCGATAAATGAAACATCTTAAAAGTTTTAGTATCATATTCGTGTTGGATTATTCTGCATTTTTGGGGAGAATGGACTTGCCGACTGATTAATGAGGGTTAATCAGTATGCAGTGGCATAAAAAAGCAAATAAAGGCATATAACAGAGGGTTAATAACATGAAAGTTAAAGTACTGTCCCTCCTGGTCCCAGCTCTGCTGGTAGCAGGCGCAGCAAACGCTGCTGAAGTTTACAACAAAGACGGCAACAAATTAGATCTGTACGGTAAAGTAGACGGCCTGCACTATTTCTCTGACGACAAGTCTGTAGATGGCGACCAGACCTACATGCGTCTTGGCTTCAAAGGTGAAACTCAGGTTACTGACCAGCTGACCGGTTACGGCCAGTGGGAATATCAGATCCAGGGCAACGCTCCGGAAAGCGAAAACAACTCCTGGACCCGTGTGGCATTTGCTGGTCTGAAATTCCAGGACATTGGTTCTATCGACTACGGTCGTAACTACGGCGTAGTTTACGACGTAACTTCCTGGACCGACGTCCTGCCAGAATTCGGTGGCGACACCTACGGTTCTGACAACTTCATGCAGCAGCGTGGTAACGGCTTCGCGACCTACCGTAACACTGACTTCTTCGGTCTGGTTGACGGCCTGAACTTTGCTGTTCAGTACCAGGGCCAGAATGGCAGCGTAAGCGGTGAAAATGATCCGGATTTCACTGGTCATGGCATCACCAACAATGGTCGTAAAGCTCTGCGTCAGAACGGCGACGGCGTTGGTGGATCTATCACTTATGATTACGAAGGCTTTGGTATCGGTGGTGCGATCTCCAGCTCCAAACGTACCTGGGATCAGAACAACACTGGTCTGATCGGTACTGGCGACCGTGCTGAAACCTACACTGGCGGTCTGAAATACGACGCTAACAACATCTACCTGGCTGCTCAGTACACCCAGACCTACAACGCAACTCGCGTAGGTTCCCTGGGTTGGGCGAACAAAGCACAGAACTTCGAAGCTGTTGCTCAGTACCAGTTCGACTTCGGTCTGCGTCCGTCCCTGGCTTACCTGCAGTCTAAAGGTAAAAACCTGGGTGTCATCAAAGGTCGTAACTACGACGACGAAGATATCCTGAAATATGTTGATGTTGGTGCTACTTACTACTTCAACAAAAACATGTCCACCTATGTTGACTACAAAATCAACCTGCTGGACGACAACCAGTTCACTCGTGACGCTGGCATCAACACTGATAACATCGTAGCTCTGGGTCTGGTTTACCAGTTCTAATCTCGATTGATATCGAACAAAGGGCCTGCGGGCCCTTTTTTCATTGTTTTCAGCGTACAAACTCAGTTTTATGGTGTACTCTTGCGACCGTTCGCATGAGGATAATCACGTATGGAAATAAGCTTTACCCGCGTGGCACTGCTGGCTGCCGCGCTCTTCTTTGTTGGTTGCGATCAAAAACCACAACCCGCCAAAACCCACGCTATTGAAGTTACCGTTCTCGAAGGCAAAACCATGGGTACCTTCTGGCGTGCCAGCATTCCGGGCATTGACGCCAAACGCAGTGCCGAACTTAAAGAAAAGATTCAGACCCAGCTGGACGCTGACGATCAGCTGCTTTCGACCTATAAAAAAGATTCCGCGCTGATGCGATTTAACGACTCGCAAAGTTTATCGCCGTGGCCGGTAAGTGAAGCGATGGCCGATATCGTCACTACCTCGCTGCGCATTGGCGCAAGGACCGATGGTGCGATGGATATAACCGTCGGGCCGCTGGTGAATCTGTGGGGCTTTGGCCCGGAACAACAGCCGGTTCAAATTCCGAGCCAGGAACAGATCGATGCGATGAAAGCCAAAACCGGCTTACAGCACCTGACGGTCATTAATCAGTCGCATCAGCAATATCTGCAAAAAGACCTGCCGGAATTATATGTCGATCTCTCCACCGTCGGCGAAGGCTATGCGGCGGATCATCTGGCACGCTTGATGGAGCAGGAAGGGATTTCCCGCTATCTGGTGTCGGTGGGCGGCGCGCTGAACAGCCGTGGTATGAACGGTGAAGGCCAGCCGTGGCGGGTAGCGATTCAAAAACCAACCGATAAAGAAAACGCGGTTCAGGCCGTGGTGGATATCAACGGTCATGGCATTAGCACCTCTGGCAGCTACCGTAACTATTACGAACTGGACGGCAAACGTCTTTCCCATGTTATCGATCCGCAAACCGGGCGTCCCATCGAACACAATCTGGTATCCGTGACGGTGATTGCCCCGACGGCGCTGGAAGCCGATGCCTGGGATACTGGCTTAATGGTACTCGGGCCGGAGAAAGCCAAAGAGGTTGTTCGCCGGGAAGGGCTGGCGGTTTATATGATCACCAAAGAGGGCGATAGCTTTAAAACCTGGATGTCGCCGCAGTTTAAAAGCTTCCTTATCAGCGAAAAAAATTAAAGCGCAAGATTGTTGGTTTTTGCGTGATGGTGACCGGGCAGACTAAAGGCTATCCTTAACCAGGGAGCTGATTATGAAAAACGCCACATGCTTAACTGACGATCAACGCTGGCAATCTATCTTAGCCCGCGACCCGAACGCCGACGGCGAATTCGTTTTCGCCGTGCGCACCACGGGTATTTTTTGCCGTCCGTCTTGCCGAGCCAGACATGCCTTGCGGGAAAATGTCTCCTTCTACGCAAATGCCAGCGAGGCACTCGCCGCCGGATTTCGCCCCTGCAAACGTTGTCAGCCAGACAAAGCCAATCCCCGGCAACATCGCCTTGATAAAATTACCCACGCCTGCCGACTGCTGGAACAGGAAACGCCTGTAACGCTGGAAGCCTTAGCCGACCAGGTGGCGATGAGTCCGTTCCATCTGCATCGGTTGTTTAAAGCGACTACCGGAATGACGCCTAAAGCCTGGCAACAGGCCTGGCGCGCTCGCCGTTTGCGTGAATCGCTGGCGAAAGGGGAGAGCGTGACGACGTCTATTCTTAACGCCGGATTCCCCGACAGCAGCAGTTACTACCGCAAAGCTGACGAAACGCTGGGCATGACGGCTAAACAATTCCGTCATGGTGGCGAAAATCTGGCGGTGCGTTACGCGCTGGCTGATTGTGAGCTGGGCCGTTGCCTGGTGGCAGAAAGCGAGCGGGGGATTTGCGCGATATTGCTGGGCGATGATGACGCGACGCTAATCAGCGAGTTGCAGCAGATGTTTCCCGCTGCCGACAACGCGCCTGCCGATCTGACGTTTCAGCAACATGTGCGTGAAGTGATCGCCAGCCTCAATCAACGCGATACGCCGCTGACGTTACCGCTGGACATTCGCGGCACTGCTTTTCAGCAACAAGTCTGGCAGGCACTGCGCACGATACCTTGTGGTGAAACCGTCAGTTATCAGCAACTGGCGAACGCCATCGGCAAACCGAAAGCGGTACGGGCCGTTGCCAGCGCCTGTGCAGCCAACAAGCTCGCTATCGTAATACCCTGTCATCGGGTAGTCCGTGGTGATGGCACACTTTCCGGTTACCGCTGGGGCGTGTCGCGCAAAGCGCAACTGCTGCGCAGAGAAGCTGAAAATGAGGAGAGGTAATGTTGGATCTGTTTGCCGATGCTGAACCGTGGCAAGAACCACTGGCGGCTGGAGCGGTGATTTTGCACCGTTTTGCTTTTAACGCTGCGGAGCAACTGATCCGCGATATTAATGACGTTGCCAGCCAGTCGCCGTTTCGCCAGATGGTCACTCCAGGCGGATATACCATGTCGGTGGCGATGACCAACTGTGGGCATCTGGGCTGGACGACCAATCGGCAAGGTTATCTCTATTCGCCCATTGATCCGCAAACAAATAAACCGTGGCCCGCCATGCCGCAGAGTTTTCATAATTTATGTCAACGTGCGGCGACGGCGGCGGGCTATCCAGATTTCCAGCCAGATGCTTGTCTTATCAACCGCTACGCTCCTGGCGCGAAACTGTCGCTGCATCAGGATAAAGACGAACCGGATCTGCGTGCGCCAATAGTTTCTGTTTCTCTGGGCTTACCCGCGATTTTTCAATTTGGTGGCCTGAAACGAAATGATCCGCTCAAACGTTTATTGCTGGAACATGGCGATGTGGTGGTATGGGGCGGTGAATCGCGGCTGTTTTATCACGGCATTCAACCGTTGAAAGCGGGCTTTCATCCACTCACCGCCGACTGCCGCTACAACCTGACATTCCGTCAGGCAGGTAAAAAAGAATAAAAATAAGAATTATTATTGCTGTGCGCGCGGAGATGTTTAAACTGCGGGCTGTAATTCATTGTCCGGGTTTTTTGCATGGAACTTCTTGTACTTGTCTGGCGGCAGTATCGCTGGCCATTTATCAGTGTGATGGCGCTAAGCCTCGCCAGTGCGGCATTAGGCATTGGCTTAATTGCTTTTATCAATCAGCGCCTTATCGAAACGGCGGATACCAGTCTGCTGGTGTTGCCGGAGTTTCTCGGTTTATTGCTGCTGTTAATGGCGGTGACGCTAGGTTCGCAACTGGCGCTCACCACTCTGGGGCATCATTTCGTTTACCGACTGCGTAGCGAATTTATCAAGCGGATTCTGGATACTCACGTCGAGCGTATCGAACAACTCGGTAGCGCCTCGTTGCTGGCGGGGTTAACCAGCGATGTGCGCAATATCACTATTGCGTTTGTTCGTCTGCCAGAACTGGTGCAGGGGATCATTCTCACTATCGGTTCGGCGGCGTATCTGTGGATGCTGTCGGGCAAGATGTTGCTGGTAACGGCTATCTGGATGGCGGTCACCATCTGGGGCGGTTTTGTACTGGTGGCGCGGGTTTACAAACATATGGCGACCCTGCGTGAAACCGAAGACAAGCTGTACACGGATTTTCAAACTGTACTCGAAGGGCGCAAAGAGCTGACTCTTAACCGTGAACGCGCCGAGTATGTGTTTAACAACCTCTACATTCCTGATGCGCAAGAGTATCGCCATCATATCATCCGCGCAGACACCTTCCATCTTAGTGCTGTGAACTGGTCAAACATCATGATGCTGGGCGCAATCGGCCTGGTGTTCTGGATGGCGAACAGTCTCGGTTGGGCTGATACCAACGTTGCCGCGACCTATTCGCTAACGCTGTTATTCCTGCGTACGCCGCTGCTTTCGGCGGTTGGCGCATTACCGACGCTGCTGACGGCGCAGGTGGCGTTTAACAAGCTGAATAAATTCGCACTCGCGCCTTTCAAAGCAGAGTTTCCGCGTCCGCAGACGTTTCCCAACTGGCAAACGCTGGAGCTGCGCAATGTTACGTTTGCATATCAGGATAACGCGTTTTCCGTTGGGCCGATTAACCTCACCATTAAACGTGGCGAACTGCTGTTTCTGATTGGCGGCAACGGTAGCGGAAAATCGACGCTGGCGATGTTGCTGACGGGCTTGTATCAGCCACAAAGCGGCGAAATCTTGCTGGATGGCAACCCTGTCAGCGGCGAACAACCGGAAGATTATCGCAAACTGTTTTCGGCAGTGTTTACCGATGTCTGGCTGTTTGATCAACTGCTGGGGCCGGAGGGGCAACCCGCTAACCCGCAACTGGTTGAGAAGTGGCTGGCGCAGCTGAAAATGGCTCATAAGCTTGAGTTAAGCAACGGGCGTATTGTTAACCTGAAGTTATCAAAAGGGCAGAAAAAACGCGTGGCGCTGTTGCTGGCTTTGGCTGAAGAACGCGATATTATCCTGTTGGATGAATGGGCGGCAGATCAGGACCCACACTTCCGTCGTGAGTTTTATCAGGTGCTGCTGCCGCTGATGCAGGAGATGGGTAAAACGATTTTCGCCATCAGTCATGATGATCATTACTTTATCCACGCCGACCGTCTGCTGGAAATGCGCAATGGGCAACTTAGCGAGCTGAAGGGCGAAGAGCGCGATGCTGCTTCGCGTGATGCCGTTGCCCGGACGGCATAATATTTCGACGCTGACCTGGCGGACTGCTGCCGCCAGGTCAATATTCTAAAAAACCCTTCGTTTCTAATAACCCTATAATTAATCAACGAAATTATAATGTTTCTAAAATTAGAATATAATTTATAAACATTATTTAAATGTTGTTACTTAAGTGTTACCGTTGATGCCGCGCAAATCTCACCTGCAATAAAGCGACTAAAAGTAAGGCATTAACAAGATGAAAAAAGTGACTGCCATGCTCTTCTCGATGGCCGTGGGGCTTAATGCCGTTTCGATGACGGCAAAAGCGAAAGCGTCCGAGGAGCAGGAAACTGATGTACTGTTGATTGGCGGCGGCATTATGAGCGCCACGTTGGGGACCTATTTACGCGAGCTGGAGCCTGAATGGTCGATGACCATGGTGGAGCGCCTGGAGGGTGTCGCGCAGGAGAGTTCGAACGGCTGGAACAACGCCGGAACCGGGCATTCTGCACTGATGGAACTCAATTACACCCCGCAAAACGCCGATGGCAGCATCAGTATTGAAAAAGCAGTCGCCATTAACGAAGCATTTCAGATTTCCCGCCAGTTCTGGGCGCACCAGGTCGAGCGCGGTGTACTGCGTACTCCGCGTTCATTTATCAATACCGTTCCGCACATGAGTTTTGTCTGGGGCGAGGATAACGTCAATTTCCTGCGCGCCCGTTACGCCGCATTGCAACAAAGCTCGCTGTTTCGTGGCATGCGTTACTCTGAAGATCACGCGCAGATCAAGGAGTGGGCACCATTAGTGATGGAAGGGCGCGATCCGCAACAGAAAGTAGCAGCAACACGCACAGAAATTGGCACTGATGTGAACTATGGCGAGATCACCCGCCAGTTGATCGCCTCCTTACAGAAGAAATCTAACTTCTCGCTGCAACTCAGCAGCGAAGTCCGCGCCCTAAAGCGTAATGACGATAACAGCTGGACCGTCACCGTTGCCGATCTGAAAAACGGCACAGCACAGAACATCCGCGCGAAATTTGTCTTTATCGGCGCGGGCGGTGCAGCGTTGAAGCTGTTACAGGAATCCGGTATTCCGGAAGCGAAAGACTACGCCGGTTTCCCGGTGGGCGGACAGTTCCTTGTCTCGGAAAACCCGGACGTGGTTAATCACCATCTGGCGAAGGTTTACGGTAAAGCCTCCGTTGGCGCACCACCGATGTCGGTTCCGCATATCGATACCCGTGTTCTTGACGGTAAACGCGTCGTGCTGTTTGGGCCATTTGCCACCTTCTCAACCAAATTCCTCAAAAACGGTTCATTGTGGGATCTGATGAGTTCCACCACCACCTCAAACGTGATGCCGATGATGCACGTTGGGCTGGATAATTTCGATCTGGTGAAATATCTGGTGAGTCAGGTGATGTTGAGTGAAGAGGATCGTTTTGAAGCGTTGAAAGAGTACTATCCGCAGGCGAAAAAAGAGGACTGGCGTTTGTGGCAAGCGGGGCAGCGCGTGCAGATTATCAAGCGTGATGCCGAGAAAGGTGGCGTACTGCGTCTGGGTACCGAAGTGGTCAGCGACCAACAAGGGACTATTGCCGCGCTGCTGGGGGCATCGCCAGGGGCGTCAACCGCCGCGCCGATTATGTTGAATCTGCTGGAAAAAGTATTTGGCGATCGCGTTTCCAGCCCACAATGGCAGGCTACGTTGAAAGCGATCGTTCCGTCTTATGGACGCAAGCTGAACGGTGATGTAGCGGCAACCGAACGCGAGTTGCAGTACACCAGCGAAGTGCTGGGGCTGAAATACGACAAGCCGCAGGTGGCGGACAGTACGCCAAAACCGCAGTTGAAGATGCAACCCGTTCAAAAAGAAGTCGCGGATATTGCGTTGTAATGATGTGCCACATCCGGCATGGTATGCCGGATGTGGCGTATGCTGATAAGACGCGCCAGCGTCGCATCAGTCAACCGGCTTGGGCGTTAGATGTCGGATGCGGCGTGACCGCCTTATCCGACCTACGGGGTGGAGCACTTCACGGCAGTTTAGCGGACTACCGCGTTGTCAATTTTCTCTTCCGCCTTCCAGATGCGGTATTTCACATCTACATTGTCTGGCGTATACACCACGATCGGCAGCTTGCTGTTGTAACGCAGCATTCCAGCATCGCCCAGATACGCGGTGACAAATTTCTTCTCTTTCTTGCCATCCGGGCAGGCCATCATCGTGGAAACCGGTGAGCTAACTTTATCAAAGACGTAATAATCATAGCCCCAGCCTTCCAGCGTTTTGCTTTCCAGCTTCCCGCCGAGACGATGCAAATTGCAATCGACTTCCAGCGTCTGACCGATTAACAGTTCTACTTTCAGGGTAGATTCATCTTCTTGCGGGGTTAACTGAATCACCTGACGCTTCATGCCTTTTTCAGCTTGCGGATAAGGCGCGATTTTTTCCAGTGGCTGGACGCTCTCTGCCGCCCAGGCGGAAGTGGTAGCGAAAGCGGCAAACAATACTGCAGGTAGAATGGTCTTCATTGTTGTATTCCCTTCGTCATTTATAGGTTTTCACCGATGATGTCGCTGAAGGTTAACATATTCATCAGATTTATTAATTTGCTTTATGAATAACTAAAAGAACATTCAGACAATTTTACCTTCTCTTTTAGTGTTAAATTCTGAGGAGTGGTAAAGCCTTGAGAAATATCTCTGGCGAATTAATCGCTATATAAATATGTTTATAACCATTTGAAATGTGAGCAAAAGCCCGTTTTTGCCACGCTTCCCGCCACTCTTTTGATCCTGCTACAGGTTTTACCTCGATCGGGGTATGCATCTTTGACACATCCTTTAATATCTTAGCGGCTATAAAAATGGCTTATTAATTATGCGGTTTATTTGGTCGCTCTCAATTTTCAGAGCGTATTAATGATGGAAGGTCAATGTGAAGATTGATGCATCCCGTCGGGGCATACTCACTGGTCGCTGGCGCAAAGCCAGTAACGGTATCCGTCCGCCCTGGTCCGGTGATGAATCTCATTTTCTGACCCATTGCACCCGCTGTGACGCCTGTATTAATGCTTGTGAAAACAACATTCTGCAACGCGGCGCGGGGGGCTATCCGAGCGTTAATTTCAAAAATAACGAGTGCAGCTTCTGTTATGCCTGCGCGCAAGCTTGCCCCGAATCGCTATTTTCTCCGCGCCACACCAGGGCCTGGGATTTGCAGTTCACCATTGGGGACGCGTGCCTGGCGTATCAGTCAGTTGAATGCCGCCGCTGTCAGGATAGCTGTGAGCCAATGGCAATTATCTTTCGCCCGACGCTCTCCGGGATCTACCAGCCGCAACTTAATAGCCAACTTTGCAACGGATGTGGAGCATGTGCAGCCAGCTGTCCGGTATCAGCCATAACTGCGGAGTATCTCCATGCACACTAACTGGCAAGTTTGCAGCCTGGTCGTGCAGGCCAAAAGCGAACGAATTTCAGACATCAGCACCCAACTGAACGCCTTTCCCGGCTGTGAAGTCGCTGTCAGCGACGCGCCGAGCGGTCAGTTGATTGTGGTGGTGGAAGCAGAAGACAGCGAAACGCTGATCCAAACCATTGAGTCAGTACGCAACGTAGAGGGCGTGCTGGCGGTGTCGCTGGTTTATCACCAGCAGGAAGAGCAAGGTGAGGAAACACCATGAAACTCAGTCGTCGTAGCTTTATGAAAGCTAACGCCGTTGCGGCCGCTGCGGCGGCTGCCGGTCTCAGCGTGCCGGGCGTTGCCCGCGCCGTTGTTGGTCAGCAGGAAGCCATTAAATGGGATAAAGCACCATGCCGTTTCTGCGGTACTGGTTGTGGCGTTCTGGTCGGAACGCAGCAGGGGCGTGTGGTGGCCTGTCAGGGCGACCCGGACGCACCGGTTAACCGTGGTCTGAACTGCATTAAGGGCTATTTCCTGCCCAAAATCATGTACGGTAAAGACCGTTTGACGCAGCCGCTTCTGCGTATGAAAAACGGTAAATATGACAAAGAAGGCGAGTTCACCCCAATCACCTGGGATCAAGCCTTCGATGTGATGGAAGAAAAATTCAAAACTGCCCTGAAAGAAAAAGGGCCGGAATCGATCGGTATGTTCGGTTCTGGTCAGTGGACTATCTGGGAAGGTTATGCCGCGTCCAAGCTGTTCAAAGCGGGCTTCCGTTCGAACAACATCGACCCGAACGCGCGTCACTGTATGGCGTCGGCGGTAGTTGGCTTTATGCGTACCTTTGGTATGGATGAGCCGATGGGCTGCTATGACGACATCGAACAGGCTGACGCGTTTGTGCTGTGGGGCGCTAACATGGCGGAGATGCACCCGATTCTCTGGTCGCGCATCACCAACCGTCGTCTCTCTAACCAGAACGTCACCGTGGCGGTGCTTTCTACCTACCAGCATCGTAGCTTCGAGCTGGCGGATAACGGCATCATCTTTACGCCACAGTCTGACCTGGTGATCCTGAACTACATCGCCAACTATATCATTCAAAACAACGCGATAAATCAGGACTTCTTTAGCAAACACGTTAACCTGCGCAAAGGGGCGACGGACATCGGCTACGGTTTACGTCCGACCCATCCGCTGGAAAAAGCAGCGAAGAATCCAGGTTCTGACGCTTCCGAACCGATGAGCTTTGAAGATTACAAAGCCTTCGTTGCTGAGTATACGCTGGAAAAAACCGCTGAAATGACCGGCGTGCCGAAAGACCAGTTAGAACAACTGGCGCAGCTGTATGCCGATCCGAACAAGAAAGTCATCTCCTACTGGACGATGGGCTTCAACCAGCATACCCGTGGCGTGTGGGCCAACAACCTAGTCTACAACCTGCACCTGCTGACTGGCAAAATTTCTCAGCCGGGTTGCGGTCCGTTCTCCCTGACCGGGCAGCCTTCCGCGTGTGGTACTGCGCGAGAAGTGGGCACCTTTGCTCACCGTCTGCCTGCGGACATGGTGGTGACCAATGAGAAACATCGTGATATCTGCGAGAAGAAGTGGAATATCCCGAGTGGCACCATTCCGGCGAAAATCGGTCTGCACGCGGTGGCACAAGACCGTGCGCTGAAAGACGGCAAACTGAATGTTTACTGGACCATGTGTACCAACAACATGCAAGCCGGGCCGAACATTAATGAAGAGCGTATGCCGGGCTGGCGCGATCCGCGCAACTTTATCATCGTTTCCGATCCGTATCCGACAGTCAGTGCGCTGGCAGCCGACTTGATCCTGCCGACCGCAATGTGGGTAGAAAAAGAGGGTGCTTACGGTAACGCCGAACGCCGTACTCAATTCTGGCGTCAGCAGGTACAGGCACCGGGCGAAGCGAAATCGGATCTCTGGCAGTTAGTTCAGTTCTCCCGCCGCTTCAAAACTGAAGAAGTGTGGCCGGAAGAGTTGCTGGCGAAGAAACCGGAACTGCGTGGCAAAACGCTGTATGAGGTTCTGTATGCCACCCCGGAAGTGAGCAAATTCCCGGTATCCGAACTGGCAGAAGATCAGTTGAACGATGAATCCCGCGAGCTGGGCTTCTATCTGCAAAAAGGGCTGTTCGAAGAGTATGCATGGTTTGGTCGCGGTCACGGTCACGATCTCGCGCCGTTCGATGACTACCACAAAGCGCGCGGTCTGCGCTGGCCGGTGGTTAACGGTAAAGAAACGCAGTGGCGTTATAGCGAAGGTAACGACCCGTACGTGAAAGCGGGTGAAGGCTACAAGTTCTACGGTAAACCGGATGGCAAAGCGGTGATCTTCGCACTGCCGTTCGAACCGGCGGCGGAAGCACCGGATGAAGAGTACGATCTGTGGCTCTCTACCGGGCGTGTCCTGGAGCACTGGCACACCGGCAGTATGACTCGCCGTGTACCGGAACTGCACCGTGCCTTCCCGGAAGCGGTCCTGTTTATTCATCCGCTGGATGCGAAAGCGCGCGATCTGCGTCGTGGCGACAAAGTGAAAGTGGTTTCTCGCCGTGGCGAAGTCATCTCGATTGTTGAAACGCGCGGTCGTAACCGTCCGCCGCAGGGCCTGGTGTATATGCCGTTCTTCGACGCCGCACAGCTGGTTAACAAACTGACGCTGGATGCGACCGATCCGCTCTCGAAAGAGACGGACTTCAAGAAGTGTGCGGTCAAACTGGAGAAGGTGTAAGCCATTATGTCCCGGTCAGCGAAACCTCAAAATGGTCGCCGCCGCTTTCTGCGCGATGTCGTTCGCACAGCTGGCGGGCTGGCTGCCGTGGGTGTGGCGCTGGGGTTACAACAGCAAACCGCACGCGCATCTGGTGTGCGGTTGCGCCCACCCGGAGCCATAAACGAGAACGCCTTTGCCAGTGCCTGTGTACGTTGCGGTCAGTGTGTTCAGGCTTGCCCTTACGACACCTTAAAACTGGCGACACTGGCCTCTGGCCTGTCGGCAGGTACGCCGTACTTTGTCGCGCGGGATATTCCTTGCGAAATGTGTGAGGACATTCCGTGCGCCAAAGTGTGCCCGAGCGGTGCGCTGGATCGAGAGATCGAATCGATCGACGACGCGCGGATGGGGCTGGCGGTGCTGGTGGATCAGGAGAACTGCCTCAACTTTCAGGGGCTGCGCTGCGATGTTTGCTATCGCGAATGCCCGAAAATTGATGAGGCAATCACCCTGGAGCTGGAGCGTAACACGCGTACCGGTAAGCACGCCCGTTTTCTGCCGACGGTTCACAGCGACGCCTGTACCGGCTGCGGTAAGTGCGAAAAAGTGTGCGTGCTGGAACAACCCGCAATCAAGGTGTTACCGCTGTCACTGGCGAAAGGGGAGTTAGGTCACCATTACCGCTTCGGCTGGCTGGAGGGGAGCAATGGCAAATCGTAAACGTGACGCCGGGCGCGAGGCGCTGGAGAAAAAAGGCTGGTGGCGCAGTCACCGTTGGCTGGTGTTGCGTCGCCTTTGTCAGTTCTTCGTGCTGGGAATGTTTTTGAGTGGCCCGTGGTTTGGTGTGTGGATCTTGCATGGCAACTACAGCAGTAGCCTGTTATTCGACACCGTTCCGCTGACCGATCCGCTGATGACGCTGCAAAGCCTTGCCAGCGGTCATCTGCCTGCCACGGTAGCGCTGACTGGTGCGGTGATTATCACCGTGCTCTACGCCCTGGCAGGAAAGCGATTATTTTGCAGCTGGGTCTGCCCGCTGAACCCGATTACCGACTTAGCAAATTGGTTACGCAGACGATTTGACCTCAATCAGTCTGCGACGATCCCTCGCCACATTCGCTACGTGCTGTTGGTGATCATTCTGGTGGGATCGGCCTTAACTGGCACGCTCATCTGGGAATGGATCAACCCCGTTTCCCTGATGGGGCGTAGCCTGGTAATGGGCTTCGGCAGCGGCGCGCTGCTTATTCTCGCGCTGTTTTTATTTGATCTACTGGTCGTTGAACACGGCTGGTGCGGGCACATTTGTCCGGTTGGTGCACTGTATGGCGTGCTGGGTAGTAAAGGTGTGATTACCGTTGCGGCCACCGATCGGCAGAAATGTAACCGCTGTATGGATTGTTTTCATGTTTGCCCGGAACCGCATGTGCTACGTGCCCCGGTGCTGGATGAACAAAGCCCGGTGCAGGTCACCAGCCGCGATTGCATGACGTGCGGTCGCTGCGTGGATGTCTGTTCTGAGGATGTATTTACAATAACTACACGATGGAGTTCGGGAGCGAAATCATGAAAAGCCATGACCTGAAGAAAGCGCTGTGTCAATGGACGGCGATGCTGGCCCTGGTGGTAAGCGGCGCGGTTTGGGCGGCTAATGGCGTCGATTTTAGCCAGTCGCCGGAAGTATCCGGGACGCAGGAAGGGGCCATTCGGATGCCAAAAGAGCAGGATCGGATGCCGCTGAACTATGTGAATCAGCCGCCAATGATCCCGCATAGCGTTGAAGGTTATCAGGTAACGACCAATACCAACCGCTGCTTGCAGTGCCACGGTGTCGAAAGCTATCGCACCACTGGCGCGCCGCGCATTAGTCCTACTCACTTTATGGACAGCGACGGCAAAGTGGGCGCAGAAGTGGCTCCGCGTCGTTATTTCTGTCTGCAATGTCACGTACCGCAGGCCGATACCGCGCCAATCGTGGGGAATACCTTTACCCCATCAAAAGGTTACGGGAAATAAGAGGTTATTATGGGAAATTCTGACCGTAAGCCTGGTCTGATTAAGCGCCTGTGGAAATGGTGGCGTACCCCCAGCCGTCTGGCTCTGGGGACGCTGCTGTTGATCGGCTTTGTTGGCGGTATCGTCTTCTGGGGCGGCTTTAACACCGGGATGGAAAAAGCTAACACTGAAGAGTTTTGCATTAGCTGCCACGAAATGCGTAACACGGTGTATCAGGAATACATGGATTCTGTGCACTACAACAACCGTAGCGGCGTCCGTGCGACCTGTCCGGATTGTCACGTTCCGCACGAGTTTGTACCGAAGATGATACGCAAGCTCAAAGCAAGTAAAGAGCTGTATGGTAAAATTTTTGGCGTTATTGACACGCCGCAGAAATTTGAAGCTCATCGCCTGACGATGGCACAGAATGAGTGGCGGCGCATGAAGGACAATAACTCGCAGGAGTGTCGTAACTGTCACAACTTCGAGTATATGGATACAACCGCCCAGAAATCAGTTGCCGCTAAGATGCACGACCAGGCGGTGAAAGATGGGCAAACCTGTATTGATTGCCATAAAGGGATCGCACACAAGCTACCCGATATGCGCGAAGTCGAGCCAGGTTTTTAACAGGGTTATTGCGTGGGTATGCTTGAAGCCAGAGAGTTACTTTGCGAGCGGGATGAACGAACCTTATTTAGTGGTTTGTCATTTACGCTGAACGCAGGAGAGTGGGTACAAATCACCGGCAGCAACGGCGCGGGGAAGACAACGCTTCTCCGTTTGCTGACGGGGTTGTCTCGCCCTGACGCAGGCGAGGTTCTCTGGCAAGGGCAGCCCTTGCATCAGGTACGCGACAGCTACCATCAAAACCTGTTATGGATAGGCCATCAGCCGGGGATCAAAACCCGGCTGACGGCGTTAGAAAATCTGCACTTTTATCACCGCGATGGCGATACCGCACAATGTCTGGAAGCCCTGGCGCAGGCCGGGCTTGCCGGATTCGAAGATATTCCTGTAAATCAACTTTCTGCCGGGCAACAACGCCGCGTCGCTTTAGCGCGTCTGTGGCTGACCCGTGCCACGTTATGGATACTCGACGAGCCTTTTACCGCGATTGATGTTAACGGCGTCGATCGTCTGACCCAGCGTATGGCGCAGCATACGGAGCAGGGGGGGATTGTGATTCTGACTACCCACCAGCCGCTCAACGTTGCTGAAAGTAAAATTCGCCGCATTTCACTGACGCAAACGGGGGCCGCATGATGTTCTGGCGAATTTTCCGTCTTGAACTGCGCGTGGCGTTTCGTCATAGCGCCGAAATCGCTAACCCGCTGTGGTTCTTCCTGATTGTTATTACCCTTTTTCCGCTCAGTATCGGTCCGGAGCCGCAACTGCTCGCGCGTATTGCCCCTGGCATTATCTGGGTTGCAGCGCTGCTTTCATCCTTGCTGGCACTGGAACGACTGTTCCGTGACGATTTGCAGGACGGCAGTCTTGAACAATTGATGTTGTTGCCGTTACCCTTGCCCGCCGTTGTGCTGGCGAAGGTGATGGCGCACTGGATGGTAACAGGTCTGCCGTTACTCATCCTTTCGCCTCTGGTAGCAATGCTACTGGGAATGGATGTTTATGGCTGGCAAGTGATGGCGCTGACGCTGCTGCTGGGAACCCCAACGCTTGGTTTTCTCGGTGCACCGGGCGTGGCGCTGACAGTGGGACTTAAGCGCGGTGGTGTGCTGCTCAGCATACTGGTATTACCGCTGACTATCCCATTACTCATCTTTGCCACCGCCGCGATGGACGCGGCTTCCATGCATTTGCCCGTTGACGGGTATCTGGCAATTTTAGGCGCGTTGCTGGCAGGCACCGCGACATTAAGTCCTTTTGCGACGGCGGCAGCGTTACGAATCAGCATTCAATAACGCTGGATTACTGATTTTTGTTCGAGTCTGGTATCGAAACTATGTGGAAAACACTGCATCAACTGGCGATCCCACCACGGCTGTATCAAATCTGTGGCTGGTTTATACCGTGGCTGGCAATTGCCAGTGTGGTCGTGCTTACCGTCGGCTGGATCTGGGGATTCGGCTTTGCTCCGGCTGATTATCAGCAGGGAAATAGCTACCGCATTATCTACCTGCATGTGCCTGCGGCGATCTGGTCGATGGGCATTTATGCATCAATGGCGGTGGCAGCGTTTATTGGCCTGGTCTGGCAGATGAAAATGGCCAACCTGGCGGTGGCGGCGATGGCCCCCATTGGTGCCGTGTTTACCTTTATTGCCCTGGTTACCGGCTCTGCATGGGGAAAACCGATGTGGGGCACCTGGTGGGTATGGGATGCACGTCTGACTTCTGAACTGGTGCTGCTGTTTCTGTATGTTGGTGTGATTGCCCTGTGGCACGCCTTCGACGACCGTCGTCTGGCGGGCCGTGCGGCAGGTATCCTGGTGCTGATTGGCGTGGTGAATCTGCCGATTATTCATTACTCCGTGGAGTGGTGGAACACCCTGCATCAGGGATCAACGCGGATGCAGCAAAGTATCGATCCGGCGATGCGTTCGCCGCTGCGCTGGTCGATTTTTGGCTTCCTGCTGCTGTCTGCCACGCTGACGCTGATGCGGATGCGTAATTTAATTTTGCTGATGGAAAAACGCCGTCCGTGGGTGAGTGAACTGATACTGAAAAGAGGCCGTAAATGACCCCTGCATTTGCTTCCTGGAATGAATTTTTCGCAATGGGCGGTTACGCCTTTTTTGTCTGGCTGGCGGTGGTGATGACCGTTATTCCGCTGGTGGTTTTGGTCGTGCACTCCGTGTTGCAGCATCGCGCAATTCTGCGTGGCGTGGCGCAACAGCGGGCGCGTGAGGCGCGTTTACGTGCTGCGCAACAGCAGGAGGCTGCATGAATATTCGCCGTAAAAACCGCTTGTGGATTGCCTGTGCCGTGCTGGCGGGGCTGGCGCTGACTATCGGCCTGGTGTTGTATGCGCTGCGCTCGAATATCGATCTTTTTTATACGCCGGGGGAAATTCTCTACGGCAAGCGTGAAACTCAGCAGATGCCGGAAGTCGGTCAGCGTCTGCGCGTTGGCGGGATGGTAATGCCGGGTAGCGTACAGCGCGATCCCAATTCGCTGAAAGTAACGTTCACCATTTACGACGCTGAAGGTTCAGTAGATGTCTCTTACGAAGGCATTTTGCCGGATCTGTTCCGTGAAGGGCAGGGCGTAGTGGTGCAGGGCGAACTGGAAAAAGGTAATCATATCCTCGCGAAAGAAGTACTGGCGAAACACGATGAAAACTACACGCCGCCAGAAGTCGAGAAAGCGATGGAAGCTAATCACCGTCGCCCGGCGAGTGTTTATAAGGACCCAGCATCATGATGCCAGAAATTGGTAACGGACTGCTGTGCCTGGCGCTAGGAATTGCGCTGTTGCTGTCCGTGTATCCGCTATGGGGCGTGGCGCGCGGGGATGCGCGCATGATGGCGTCTTCCCGCTTGTTTGCCTGGCTGCTATTTATGTCTGTGGCTGGCGCATTTCTGGTGCTGGTCAATGCTTTCGTGGTCAACGACTTTACCGTCACCTATGTTGCCAGCAACTCCAATACCCAGCTTCCGGTGTGGTATCGCGTAGCGGCAACCTGGGGTGCGCATGAAGGCTCGCTACTGCTGTGGGTGCTGCTGATGAGCGGCTGGACATTTGCGGTGGCGATTTTTAGTCAGCGTATTCCGCTGGATATTGTGGCCCGTGTACTGGCGATAATGGGGATGGTCAGTGTCGGCTTTTTGCTGTTCATTCTCTTTACCTCTAACCCGTTCTCACGCACGTTGCCGAACTTCCCGATTGAAGGGCGCGATCTTAACCCGCTGTTGCAGGATCCAGGGCTGATCTTCCATCCGCCTCTGCTCTATATGGGGTACGTCGGTTTCTCGGTGGCGTTTGCTTTTGCCATTGCTTCTTTGCTGAGTGGGCGTCTGGACAGCACTTACGCACGCTTTACCCGTCCGTGGACGCTGGCGGCGTGGATCTTCCTGACGCTCGGCATTGTGCTCGGTTCCGCATGGGCCTATTACGAACTCGGCTGGGGCGGCTGGTGGTTCTGGGATCCGGTAGAAAACGCCTCATTTATGCCGTGGTTGGTGGGTACTGCGCTGATGCACTCACTGGCGGTCACTGAACAGCGCGCCAGCTTCAAAGCGTGGACATTACTGCTGGCAATCAGTGCCTTCTCGCTGTGTCTGCTGGGGACTTTCCTGGTGCGTTCCGGCGTGCTGGTATCGGTACACGCGTTTGCCTCTGATCCGGCGCGCGGTATGTTTATCCTCGCTTTTATGGTGCTGGTGATTGGCGGTTCGCTGCTGCTGTTTGCCGCGCGTGGACACAAAGTTCGCTCACGCGTAAACAATGCGCTGTGGTCGCGGGAATCTCTGCTGTTAGCGAACAACGTTTTGCTGGTCGCCGCAATGCTGGTGGTATTGCTGGGGACGCTGCTGCCGCTGGTGCACAAGCAACTTGGGCTGGGCAGTATTTCGATTGGTGAACCGTTCTTCAACACTATGTTTACCTGGCTGATGGTGCCGTTTGCGCTACTGCTTGGTGTCGGTCCACTGGTGCGCTGGGGACGCGATCGCCCACGTAAAATCCGCAATTTATTAATTATCGCTTTCATCTCTACGCTGGTGTTGTCTCTGCTGTTGCCGTGGCTGTTCGAAAGCAAAGTTGTGGCGATGACGGTGCTCGGCCTGGCAATGGCCTGCTGGATTGCGGTGCTGGCAATTGCGGAAGCTGCGCTGCGTATTTCACGCGGCACGAAAACTACCTTCAGTTATTGGGGAATGGTGGCGGCTCACCTGGGGCTGGCAGTGACAATTGTTGGTATTGCCTTTAGCCAGAACTATAGCGTTGAGCGTGATGTGCGCATGAAGTCCGGCGATAGCGTCGATATTCATGAATATCGCTTCACCTTCCGTGATGTCAAAGAGGTGACTGGTCCGAACTGGCGTGGCGGTGTGGCGACTATCGGCGTAACGCGAGAGGGTAAACCGGAAACGGTGCTGTATGCGGAAAAACGTTATTACAACACTGCCGGGTCGATGATGACCGAAGCGGCGATTGACGGTGGCATCACGCGTGACCTGTACGCCGCGCTCGGTGAAGAGCTGGAAAACGGCGCGTGGGCTGTGCGTCTTTACTACAAACCGTTTGTTCGCTGGATTTGGGCGGGCGGGCTGATGATGGCGTTGGGCGGGCTGCTGTGCCTGTTTGATCCTCGCTATCGTAAGCGCGTAAGCCCGCAAAAAACTGCGCCGGAGGCTGTATGAAGCGCAAAGTATTGTTAATTCCTTTGATTATCTTCCTGGCGATTGCCGCGGCGTTGCTGTGGCAGCTGGCACGTAATGCCGAAGGGGATGATCCGACCAATCTGGAATCGGCGCTCATTGGCAAGCCGGTGCCAAAGTTTCGCCTCGAATCACTGGACAATCCGGGGCAGTTTTATCAGGCGGATGTGCTGACTCAGGGCAAACCAGTGCTGCTTAACGTCTGGGCGACCTGGTGTCCGACCTGCCGTGCGGAACATCAATATCTGAATCAGCTTTCTGCGCAGGGCATCCGAGTGGTCGGCATGAACTATAAAGACGATCGCCAGAAGGCAATCAGCTGGCTGAAAGAGCTGGGCAATCCTTACGCACTAAGCCTGTTTGATGGCGACGGCATGTTAGGGCTGGATCTCGGTGTCTATGGTGCACCAGAAACGTTCCTCATCGACGGCAACGGCATCATTCGCTATCGCCATGCGGGTGATCTCAATCCCCGCGTCTGGCAAGAAGAGATCAAGCCGCTGTGGGAGAAATACAGTAAGGAGGCCGCACAATGAGGTTTTTATTGGGCGTGCTGATGCTGATGATCTCCGGCTCAGCACTGGCGACCATCGACGTGTTGCAGTTTAAAGATGAAGCACAGGAACAACAGTTTCGTCAGCTTACTGAAGAACTGCGCTGCCCGAAATGCCAGAATAACAGCATTGCTGATTCCAACTCGATGATTGCCACCGACCTGCGCCAGAAAGTGTATGAACTGATGCAGGAAGGTAAAAGTAAGAAAGAGATTGTCGATTATATGGTGGCGCGTTACGGCAACTTCGTCACTTACGACCCGCCGTTAACGCCGCTGACCGTTCTGCTGTGGGTGCTACCGGTGGTGGCTATTGGCATTGGCGGTTGGGTCATTTACGCCCGCTCGCGGCGTCGGGTACGCGTGGTGCCGGAAGCGTTTCCTGAACAAAGCGTGCCGGAAGGTAAGCGTGCCGGATATGTTGTTTATCTGCCGGGTATTGTGGTGGCGTTAATTGTGGCTGGCGTCAGCTACTACCAGACCGGCAATTATCAGCAGGTGAAAATTTGGCAGCAGGCCACGGCTCAGGCGCCGGCGTTATTGGACAGGGCGCTGGATCCGAAAGCTGAGCCGCTCAACGAAGAAGAGATGTCCCGCCTTGCGCTGGGGATGCGTACTCAACTGCAAAAAAATCCGGGAGATATAGAAGGCTGGATTATGTTGGGCCGCGTTGGCATGGCGCTGGGTAACGCCAGTATTGCCACCGATGCATACGCCACTGCGTATCGCCTCGATCCGAAGAACAGCGATGCTGCACTGGGATACGCTGAAGCGTTGACACGTTCATCTGATCCCAACGACAACCGCCTGGGGGGTGAACTGCTACGCCAGTTGGTGAGAACGGACCATAGCAATATCCGTGTGTTAAGCATGTATGCGTTTAATGCCTTTGAGCAGCAGCGATTTGGCGAAGCCGTTGCCGCGTGGGAGATGATGTTGAAACTCTTACCTGCCAACGATACTCGCCGTGCGGTGATTGAACGCAGTATCGCGCAGGCGATGCAACACTTATCACCACAGGAGAGTAAATAAGAACAAGCCCGATGGTGATGCCATCGGGCCAGACTGATGGCAAAGTGCGCTTTGTTTATGCCAGATGCGGCGTAAACGCCTTATTCAGCCTACAAAATCGTGCGAACTCAATACATTGCTCGATCCGCGTAGGCCTGATAAGCGTAGCGCATCAGGCAGTTTTGCGTTTGTCATCAATATCAGCCCGAGGGTAAATCCATCGGGCTATTTTTTTATTGTGCCCCGCGTTGTTGCAGGAACAGAATGGTGGCCGCCACGCGTGAGCGGACATTGAGTTTACGCAGCAGATTACGGATATGGACTTTTACCGTCTGCTCGGAAATATTCAACACAGAGGCAATCTGTTTATTTGACAGCCCTTGTGCCAGCTCGTGCAGAACATCCAGCTCGCGTTCTGTCAGCACGCTGAAGGGGTCTTCTTCCGCGCCAAACATTTCACGTTCACGTAAGTACTGATTGACGCGTTCGCTAAAGACTTTGCTGCCTTTTGCTCCGGCGCGAATCGCTTCCAGCAACACTTCCGGATCGCTGTCTTTCAACAGATAACCGTCTGCGCCTGCGTCTATCAGCGCAAAGATATCGCTGGAGGCATCTGATACGGTCAGGATAATAATTTGCGCGGTAACGCCATCCCTGCGCAAGGCATTGAGGGTATCCAGGCCACTCATACCTTTCATATTGAGATCCAGCAAGATCACGTCGATATCCAGTCTATTCGCCAGATCGATAGCACTCGCGCCGTCGCCCGCTTCGGCGACCACTTCAAAGCCAGGATCAAGCTCCAGTAACTGACGAACACCGCGTCGCATAAGTGGATGATCATCCACAATCATCACCTGAAAAGGCGTTGCTTCAGGCATAGTAGTCTCCTGAGGTTTTATTAGAATCATTATGTTTGAGCGTAGCGTTGGAAACGCTACCAGGCGCGTGAATGTTACCCCATTTTATGTATGGACATGTAGTGAAAAGTACAGCTCAGTAGTTCACCCTCGCATCATTTTCATTATAAAGACGGAATTTTGCATCAGCTTCTCATCAAGAAAAACAACTAAAAAATCAATCACAATACTTGTGCATTTCTTTAAACAGTTTTTAAAAACTCACTCCGGGTATGGAGCTATGGGTATTTTCTTTACCCAATGCTTTTAACAGCAATTAATTTCATAGGATGAAAGATTAATGCATCACTCTGGTTCTGTTTCTCTTTGTCGTTCCGCAATATCTGTTCTGGTGGCTACAGCGTTATATTCACCCATAGCATTGGCATCAACTGTTGAGTATGGTGAGACAGTTGATGGTGTTGTCCTGGAAAAAGATATCCAGCTGGTTTATGGGACCGCCAATAATACGAAAATCAATCCTGGCGGAGAACAGCATATAAAAGAATTTGGTGTAAGTAGTAATACTGAAATTAACGGAGGGTATCAGTACATTGAAATGAATGGCACCGCAGATTACTCAGTATTAAATGACGGTTATCAAATTGTTCAAATGGGTGGCGCGGCAAACCAGACTACCCTCAATAATGGTGTGCTACAGGTTTATGGCGCAGCGAATGATCCCACGATTAAAGGCGGGCGCTTAATCGTTGAAACCGAAGGCATTGCCATCTTCGCCGTTATCGAAAAGGGAGGACTACTGGAGATTAAAGATGGCGGATTGGCATTTGCGGTAGATCAAAAAGCAGGCGGTGCAATCAAAACAACCACGCGGGCCATGGAGGTATTCGGAACAAACCGTCTCGGTCAGTTTGATATCAAAGATGGGGTTGCTAACAATATGCTGTTGGAAAACGGCGGAAGTTTGCGGGTTGAAGAGAATGACTTCGCTTATAATACCACTGTGGATAGTGGTGGTTTACTGGAGGTTATGGATGGCGGGACTGCAACTGGCGTTGACAAAAAAGCAGGCGGAAAATTAATTGTTTCAACGAATGCGCTGGAAGTGAGTGGTACAAACAGTAAAGGCCAATTTAGCATAAAAGATGGCGTGTCTAAAAATTATGAACTGGATGATGGTTCCGGGCTAATTGTTATGGAGGGCACTCAGGCAATTGACACTATCCTTGATGAGCATGCAACCATGCAATCGTTGGGAAGAGATACTGGTACGAGAGTGCAGGCACATGCAGTTTATGATCTTGGTCGGTCAGTGCAGAATGGAAGCATAAAATATTCCTCAAATGCCATATCTGAAAATATGGTTATCGATAATGGTCGCGCTAATGTCTGGACTGGCACAATGGTTAACGTAACAGTCAGAGGAAATGAGGGCATTATTGATGCAATGGCGCTGGAATTAAATTTTTATACACCGGCTACATTTTTAGGTGACGTGGTGGTTTCTGATGGTGCATCTTTAAGAACGCATGGCGCAGTGGATACCAGTAAAGCAGATGTTTCTATCGAAGAGAGTTTTTGGGCTATTATTGCCGATATCAATAATATAAACCAAAACACCCGTCTCAATTTAGCAAACCTGGTGATGTCAGACGGAACTGTCGTTATGATGGCTGAGCCAGTGACTCGTTCATCTGTGACGGCAAGTGCGGAAAATTTCACTACGTTGACCACCAATACCCTATCGGGAAACGGCAATTTTTATATGCGTACCGATATGGCTAATCATCAGAGCGATCAGCTCAACGTGACCGGTCAGGCAACAGGTGATTTCAAAATATTTGTGACGGACACGGGGGCCAGCCCGGCAGCAGGTGATAGCCTTACACTGGTAACAACGGGCGGCGGTGATGCTGCATTTACCTTGGGCAATGCCGGAGGCGTTGTTGATATCGGTACGTATGAATATACCTTGCTGGATAATGGCAACCATAGCTGGAGTCTGGCAGAGAATCGCGCGCAAATTACCCCTTCAACCACTGATGTGCTGAATATGGCGGCAGCGCAACCGCTGGTATTTGATGCAGAACTGGACACCGTGCGTGAGCGTCTTGGTAGCGTAAAAGGCGTTAATTACGATACGGCGATGTGGAGTTCGGCAATTAACACCCGCAACAACGTGACCACTGATGCGGGAGCTGGCTTTGAGCAAACATTGACGGGGCTGACGCTCGGTATCGATAGCCGTTTCTCCCGTGAAGAAAGCAGTACAATTCGCGGCTTGTTCTTTGGTTACTCTCATTCTGATATTGGTTTTGATCGCGGCGGCAAAGGCAATGTCGATAGCTATACCCTGGGGGCTTATGCCGGTTGGGAGCATCAGAACGGTGCCTATGTTGATGGGGTGGTGAAAGTTGACCGTTTTGCCAACACCATCCATGGCAAGATGAGTAATGGGGCAACAGCGTTTGGCGATTACAGTAGTAACGGCGCGGGTGCTCATGTCGAGAGCGGGTTCCGTTGGGGGGAGGGGCTGTGGAATGTAAGGCCTTATCTGTCCTTTACCGGCTTTACCACTGATGGTCAGGACTATACGTTATCAAATGGTATGCGTGCGGATGTGGGAAATACCCGCATATTACGCGCTGAAGCGGGAACGGCGGTAAGCTATCACATGGACCTGCAAAACGGTACGACGCTGGAACCCTGGCTGAAAGCCGCCGTGCGTCAGGAATACGCCGATTCTAACCAAGTGAAAGTTAATGACGACGGCAAATTTAATAATGACGTGGCTGGAACCCGTGGCGTTTATCAGGCTGGGATAAGGTCATCGTTTACCCCGACGTTAAGCGGTCATTTGTCAGTCAGCTATGGCAATGGCGCGGGGGTAGAATCACCGTGGAATACTCAGGCGGGTGTGGTCTGGACGTTCTGATAACAGAAAATAAACAGGCCGTAATGTGTCGCGGTCTGTTTATCAAATTAATCGCAGATATAAAAAAACCAACCGCAATAGATTGGTTTTTTTGGGATTTTTGGTCGGCACGAGAGGATTTGAACCTCCGACCCCCGACACCCCATGACGGTGCGCTACCAGGCTGCGCTACGTGCCGACTCGTGGCTGCTAATACTACCGTTTTCCACAACGAATGCAAGTAAGATATTTCGCTAACTGATTTATAATTAATCAGTTAGCGATAAAACGCTTCTCGTCTGTCAGCACCTGCAATAACAAACTTAACTGTGGTTTTTCATCTTTCACTCTTTCACCACGTAAGTTGTACGTGCGGTATTTACCGTTATTGTTCAGCACTAACGTCATTTTCGGGGTGGTAATTGCCAGCGTATCGTTATCCGCAGCAGTAACCCAGTAATGACGGCGTTGAGGGTTGAACAAATCCTGACCTTGCGAATATTCGCTGGCAGGTGTGCTGACATGTAGCAGGCGTTGCATCAGCGTCGTCATCAGATCGGTATGATCAGTCAGCGCATTAATACGCTGCGCCGGCGTGCCTGGCCAGTGAATCACTAATGGTACCTGCAGATGACCGTGGGACCAGTCAAAGGTTTCTTCCTCTTCGCTCAGCGGAATACCCCGGCCGGCAGTGATAATCACCACCGTATTGTCCAGTTTGCCAGAATCACGCAGTGCATTGAGCACGCGGTTGATCTGGTCATCGACATTGCCTGCCGCCCGGCTATATTTCCGTGCAAATGCCTGCTGATTGCTGTCGTCAATGTTAGTGCCATTGAAAGAGACCCACGAGAACCAGCGGTTATCTTCTTGTGCGTAGCGGCCCAGCCAGTTGATCCACTGCGTGGCGGTCTGCTCGTCGGATTGGGTACGTACGCTCGGCATCGAGAAATCTGACAACAATGCCTGGCGATACAGCGGGCTGGTAAAGCCATCTGACGAGAATAACCCCAGCTGATAGCCTTGCTGATTAAGCGCAGTAATTAACGCCGCAGGCGTACGGGTCGACAGAATGCCGTCCATATAGCTTGGCGAGATGCCATAGAACAGGCCAAAGATGCCGTTGTCTGTAGTGTTGCCGGAGCTCATATGGCGCGTGAACGAAATATTTTGCTCAGCAAAACCTGCCAGCGCAGGCATCTGCTTCTCGAAGCGTGAGTAGTTCAGGCCATCGACAGTAATCAACAGCACATTCTGCCCGGTGCCCATATCGCGATAGCGCAGTTCGCTTAACGGATACTGAACGGAAACGGCGTCTGGATTGCCTTGCTCAATAAGACGGCGTTGATACTCCTGCGCATCAAGCAGACCATGCTTCTCAAGAAAACGTCGCGCCGTCATCGGGTACGAAAGCGGCAGGTTAGCGCGCTGCATGGTGATCGGGCGATAGAAGTTGGCATCGGCCCAGATATACACCACATGCGAGGCAATAAAAGCGATAAATAAGAATGCGGCCAGTGGGCGCGCGAAGCGCCGACGACGCGTCAGGCTGCGTAGCTTTTGCCAGCTCCACGTCGCAAACACCAGTTCAAGCAATAAAATAACCGGCACGCTAATGAACATCAGCTGCCAGTCGCGCGCCATCTCATTTTCGTCTGGGTTGATAACCAACTGCCAGACGATGGGATTAAGATGGAGATGGAAACGAGTAAAGACTTCGCTATCGATCAGTAATAGCGTCATTCCCGCCGTTGCTAAAATGACGGACAAAAACCTCATCAGCCTCTGAGAGCCGACGATAAAGGTCAGCGGGAAGAGGATCAGCAAGTAGGTGGCGAACACCAGGAAGCTGAAATGGCCGATAATGCTTACGTAGGAATAAATGCGACCAGCAAGCGTTGTCGGCCAGTCGGCGATAAACAGGTAACGGCTGCCAATGACGAGCGAAAGCAGAATATTGAACAGTGCAAACCAGTGCCCCCAACTGACCATCTGGGAGACTTTTTCACGGTAGCGCTGACGATGAGTTACCATAACCTGTTATCTGTTTCCCTTAGTGCGCTTTGTCTTCGTTGATAGAGGACTGTAAGGCGCGGGCAAAAGAGTTGGCAATTGCCTGGCGTTGGGCCGGGGCAATGCTGGTGTTGATAAGGTTAGTGACCATGTTGCCTAACACCATCAGGGAAAGGTCGGTCGGAGCCTTATGTTTTTCCAGTACGTTGAGCAGCTCTGCGAGCAATTGTTCAACCTGTTCATCACTGTAGCGGGAAATTTGTGGCATAAATCGAAATCAGTTAGTTGATGAAAGGGCAACATATTACCGTAGCAACGGTTTTTTTTCTGCTTTTTTATGCTTTAAATCATTCTCGTTACGCCGCCTTCTGTAAAATGACCGCCATCTTTTATTGCGTCGCTTTACCGGCGGTGGTTGAATACCGGCCGGTCTTAAAGGAGAGTTTATCATGAGTCTGGATATCAACCAGATTGCTCTGCACCAGCTTATCAAGCGTGATGAGCAGAACCTTGAGCTGGTGTTGCGCGATTCATTGCTGGAACCGACAGAAACCGTCGTTGAGATGGTGGCAGAACTGCATCGGGTCTATAGCGCCAAAAATAAAGCATACGGCTTGTTCAGCGAAGAGAGTGAACTGGCGCAGACGCTACGCTTACAGCGTCAGGGCGAAGAGGACTTTCTGGCCTTTAGCCGCGCGGCAACCGGTCGCCTGCGTGACGAATTAGCGAAATATCCTTTTGCTGACGGTGGCTTCGTGCTGTTTTGTCACTACCGTTATTTAGCTGTCGAATATCTGCTGGTGGCGGTTCTGAGCAACCTGAGCAGTATGCGCGTTAACGAAAATCTCGACATCAACCCGACCCATTATCTTGATATCAATCATGCGGATATTGTTGCGCGTATCGATTTAACCGAATGGGAAACCAATCCAGAGTCGACCCGGTATCTCACTTTCCTGAAAGGGCGAGTCGGGCGCAAAGTGGCCGATTTCTTCATGGACTTCCTCGGTGCCAGCGAAGGGTTGAACGCGAAAGCGCAAAACCGCGGATTATTGCAGGCGGTTGATGATTTCACTGCCGAAGCACAACTGGATAAAGCAGAACGGCAGAACGTGCGTCAGCAGGTCTACAGCTACTGTAATGAGCAATTGCAGGCGGGTGAAGAGATCGAGCTTGAATCGCTGTCGAAAGAGCTGGCGGGCGTCAGCGAAGTGAGCTTCACGGAATTTGCGGCTGAAAAAGGCTACGAACTTGAAGAGAGCTTCCCGGCAGACCGTAGCACGTTGCGTCAGTTGACGAAGTTTGCCGGTAGCGGTGGTGGCTTGACCATTAACTTTGATGCGATGCTGTTAGGTGAGCGCATTTTCTGGGACCCGGCGACCGATACCCTGACCATTAAAGGCACGCCGCCGAACTTGCGCGATCAATTGCAGCGCCGGACGTCTGGCGGCAATTAATCGGTTTGGTGTTATGAATGCCAGATGCGGCGTGAACGCCTTATCTGGCCTACAAAAAATAGCAATACCGTAATCAGGCATAATTTGCAGATACAAAAAACCCCGCCGGAGCGGGGTTTTTTTTACAACTTATTCAGCGATTAAGCGCGAACGAAGTCGATGTGCAGCAGCTTAGGTTTGTACGGGTGACGCTGTACGTCCTGAGCTTTAACTTTGATTTCTTTACCGTCAACAACGATGGTCAGAACTTCGCTGTAGAATTCAGCTTTAACTTGCATGTTCATGACTTTGTCGTGATCCAGAGCAACAGCCAGCGGCGCTTCGTTGCCACCGTAGATGATTGCCGGGAATTTGTTAGCGGTACGCAGGCGGCGGCTCGCACCCTTACCCTGCTCGTTACGTACTTCTGCGTTGATAGTAAACATTTCTTTCTCTCTTAAATTAATCCTGCTACAGGCGACCCAGCAACAGGTAAGTGATCTGCTTTGCATATGCAAAAGCGGGCGAGATTCTATACTCAATCGCCTTGCACATCAATTAAAACTACCATTAACCGCGTAATTCGTGTGCCCGACGAAAACGACCTTCGTAATCAAACACTTTTTCACGCACTTGCCAGTACTGGCCTTTCATTCGTGCGACGACGAAATCCGGATGGCGCAGCAACGCTTGTTGGGCGAGGATATCGGCAGCGGTGATCCAGCGCAGAGGGATGCCCGGCGTACGTGTATGCGGGCGGATAAAAAGCTGCTCGAAGGCGGTACGCTGAGCGGGCGTTTGCAGACGGAAACGCTCACTCACATCCGCGCCGTCTTCATCGTAATAGGTGATTCTCAGCCATTCGCCTTTCTCGTCGTGACCATGTTGCAAAGACATACCGCTACAGCGTAATACCAGCGCGTCTTTCAGTCGTAGCGCCGCTTTTAACATATCATCCGGATCAACCAGAATGGTGTCACATTCGCGGCAGCGGCGGGCGGCTATATCATTTTCTGCGTTACATTGTGGGCAATTCTTAAAACGGAAGCGGAAGTCACACTGTTCGCGATGTCCGTCATCATCTTCGAACCATCCCTGACAACGACGACCAAAGTGTTCAATCAATGTCCCGTCAGCGGTCGTTTTCCCCCAAAAGGTGTTGGCAAAACCGCAGGCAGGGCAGAAAACCTGTACCGGAACGTTGTCACTTTTGCCTTTCGGTGTACCGACCTCCGGCGCGTAGAGATCGTGAGGATTACCCGCATAATCAAGAATTAAGCAATCAGTCTTGCCTGGAGCCAGACGCAGACCGCGCCCGACAATTTGTTGGTAAAGACTCACCGATTCGGTAGGGCGCAGAATAGCAATAAGATCGACGTGCGGGGCGTCAAATCCGGTGGTCAGTACCGCGACGTTGACCAGGTAGCGAAAACGCTGGGCTTTAAAATCTTCAATTAATACATCGCGTTCAGCGCCTGGCGTGTCGCCGGTAATAAGTGCTGCATCCTCAGCGGGCAGCAAGCCGACAATCTCTTTTGCGTGTTCGATTGTCGCAGCAAAAATCATCACCCCTTTGCGCGTTGCGGCGAACTCCATAATCTGGCTGATGATGTGCGGGGTAATACGTTGCTGTTTTTTCAGCTCGTGGTTGAGATCGGCTTCGCTGAACAGCCCGTTACTCTGTGCCTGCAATCGGCTGAAATCGTATTGCACTACTGGCATATCCAGTCGTTCTGGTGGCGTCAGATAGCCGTGTTTAATCATATAACGCAGCGGCAGCTCATAAATACAGTCGCGGAAAAGGGCTTTCTCATCGCCGCGTACCATGCCGTGATAATGAAACTGATAAATCCAGCCTTTGCCCAACCGAAAAGGCGTGGCAGTCAGCCCTAACAGGCGTAAGCGGGGATTCACTTTTGTCAGGTGAGTGAGGATTTGCTGATACTGGCTCTCTTCATCGTCACCAATACGATGGCATTCATCAACAATCAACAGTGAAAATTCACCCTGAAAGGCATCAAGGTTACGGGCGACCGATTGCACGCTGCCAAATACTACTTTACCGTGGCTCTCTTTACGCTTTAGCCCAGCGGCAAAGATATCGGCTTCCAGTCCCAGTGCCTGATATTTTGCATGGTTTTGCGCCACCAGCTCTTTAACGTGTGCCAGCACCAGCACACGACCACGCGCCAGCCGCGCCAGTTCCGCTATCACCAGGCTTTTACCGGCACCGGTGGGCAGCACGATAACGGCAGGGGTTTTATGACGACGAAAATGGTTGAGCGTGGCATCCACGGCTTCTTGCTGATATGGACGGAGTGTAAAAATCATGGTCTCGCGTAGGTAGATTATTCTGCTAATAGTATGCCATGGATCTTTTTCCCTTGAGGGATGTTATTAGACCGCTATACTGGGCAGACAACAGTTCAGATTTTCGGGTCAATGCCCGACCTCCGTTTTTACAGGCAAAATCACACACATGCGACTTGATAAATTTATCGCACAGCAACTCGGCGTTAGCCGTGCTATTGCCGGGCGTGAAATCCGCGGCAATCGTGTCACCGTCGATGGCGAAATCGTCCGTAATGCAGCGTTCAAACTGCTCCCTGAACATGATGTCGCTTACGATGGCAACCCGCTGGCGCAGCAACACGGTCCACGTTACTTCATGCTCAATAAGCCTCAGGGCTATGTTTGCTCCACGGACGACCCGGATCACCCAACGGTGCTCTATTTTCTGGATGAACCGGTAGCGTGGAAACTGCACGCCGCAGGGCGTCTGGATATCGATACCACCGGTCTGGTGCTGATGACTGATGATGGCCAGTGGTCGCATCGCATTACTTCACCGCGCCATCATTGCGAGAAGACCTATCTGGTGACGCTGGAATCACCCGTAGCTGACGATACGGCAGAGCAATTTGCTAAAGGCGTGCAGCTGCATAACGAAAAAGATCTCACTAAGCCGGCGATGCTGGAAGTGATTACCCCAACGCAGGTTCGTCTGACCATCAGCGAAGGGCGTTATCATCAGGTGAAACGCATGTTCGCCGCCGTGGGTAACCACGTGGTTGAGCTGCATCGTGAACGTATTGGCGGCATTACGCTGGATGCTGATTTAGCCCCCGGTGAATATCGTCCGTTAACTGAAGAAGAAATTGCCAGCGTCGTCTAACTTTTTAATGACTTTCAGGAGCCCGTTGTGACCACCCGACAGCATTCGTCGTTTGCTATTGTTTTTATCCTTGGCCTGCTGGCCATGTTGATGCCGCTGTCGATTGATATGTATCTGCCCGCGCTACCGGTAATTTCAGCGCAATTTGGCGTACCTGCGGGCAGTACGCAGATGACCCTCAGTACTTATATTCTGGGCTTTGCGTTGGGGCAGTTAATCTACGGGCCGATGGCAGACAGTTTCGGGCGTAAGCCGGTGGTTCTTGGCGGTACGCTGGTGTTTGCCGCCGCCGCGGTGGCGTGTGCGTTGGCACAAACCATCGATCAGCTGATTGTGATGCGTTTCTTCCACGGTCTGGCTGCGGCTGCGGCCAGCGTGGTTATCAACGCTTTAATGCGTGATATCTACCCGAAGGAAGAGTTCTCACGGATGATGTCGTTTGTCATGCTGGTGACGACCATTGCACCGCTGATGGCACCGATAGTTGGCGGCTGGGTACTGGTGTGGCTGAGCTGGCATTACATCTTCTGGATCCTCGCCGTAGCGGCGATTCTGGCTTCGGCAATGATCTTCTTTCTGATCAAAGAAACCTTACCACCGGAGCGTCGCCAGCCTTTTCACATTCGTACCACTATTGGTAACTTTGCGGCGCTGTTTCGTCATAAGCGTGTCCTGAGTTATATGCTGGCCAGCGGTTTCAGCTTTGCCGGAATGTTCTCGTTCCTGAGCGCCGGACCGTTTGTCTACATTGAAATTAACCACGTCGCGCCGGAAAACTTTGGTTATTACTTTGCGCTAAACATTGTTTTCCTGTTCGTGATGACCATCTTTAACAGTCGCTTCGTCCGCCGTATTGGCGCGTTAAATATGTTCCGCTCGGGGTTGTGGATACAGTTTATTATGGCGGCGTGGATGGTCATCAGTGCGCTGCTGGGGCTGGGATTCTGGTCGCTGGTAGTTGGCGTTGCGGCGTTTGTGGGCTGCGTGTCGATGGTGTCATCTAATGCGATGGCGGTCATTCTTGATGAGTTTCCCCATATGGCGGGAACGGCATCTTCGCTGGCAGGCACCTTCCGTTTTGGTATAGGGGCAATTGTTGGCGCATTGCTTTCTCTTGCGACCTTTAACTCTGCATGGCCGATGATTTGGTCAATTGCATTCTGCGCAACCAGCTCCATTCTCTTCTGTCTGTACGCCAGTCGGCCGAAAAAACGGTGATCTATTGCACAACGAGGAAGCTAAAAGGCTTCCTTTGTTGATGCATGTCAACCACAAATCCATCATTCTCCCGATATATGTTTATTTTATGTAAAATCAATTTATGTAAAAAGTCACATCATTGTAGTTAAAAAGGTTGAGTTAGATCGCAGAAACGGGTACATATAGCCCCGCAAACGTGACCACGCCCGCAGATATTATTTAAATCAGAGCCATAGAGGCCACGCTGGCGAGGCATCAATCTTTACGATCTGTATAAAGACGGATTGTTGATGATGTGTTAAAATTGATGTAAACAAATTGTGAAGTAAATGTGCTTCCGGGGAAAATAAGTGACTTCATTACAACTCTCAATCGTCCATCGACTGCCGCAGAACTATCGCTGGTCTGCTGGTTTCGCAGGTTCGAAGGTTGAACCGATTCCGCAAAATGGACCGTGCGGTGACAACAGCCTGGTGGCGCTTAAATTGCTTAGCCCGGATGGTGATAATGCATGGTCGGTGATGTACAAACTAAGCCAGGCGTTAAGCGACATCGAAGTTCCATGCTCGGTACTGGAGTGTGAAGGTGAGCCGTGCCTGTTTGTAAATCGCCAGGACGAGTTTGCTGCAACATGCCGATTGAAAAATTTTGGTGTGGCAATTGCCGAACCCTTCTCAAACTACAATCCTTTTTAAGCGTCAGCTCAACGCCAGTAGCTGACGCGTATACTCCTGCTGCGGTGCGGCAAACACGCGCGCGCACGGCCCTTGTTCCACTACTTCCCCTTGTCGCAGTACGATAACCTGATGACATAATGCGCGGACAACGTGCAAATCGTGGCTGATAAACAAATAGGCCAATTGATGCTTTTGTTGCAATGATTTCAATAGCGTCAATATTTGCGCCTGTACCGTTTTGTCGAGCGATGATGTTGGTTCATCAAGAATGATCAGCGAGGGCTTAAGAATTAACGCCCTGGCAATCGCAATACGTTGCCGCTGACCACCAGAGAACTCCGCCGGATAACGGTGGCGTGTTTCAGGATCTAATCCCACTTCATGCATCACGGCTATCACTTGTTGTTCGCGTTGCACGGCAGAAAGCATCGGCTGGTGAACCCGTAAACCTTCCTCGATAATTTGCAAAACGTTGAGTCGTGGGTTGAGCGAGGAGTTAGGATCCTGAAATACCACCTGAATGCGATGGCGAATAGGTAATAGCTGACGGCGGTTTAAATTTTGCAATGGCTGACCGTCAAAAATGATGCTGCCCTGAGAGTTAATCAGTCGCAGCAGCGCTAGTCCCGTCGTGCTTTTCCCGGAACCGGACTCGCCCACTAAACCCAGTGTTTCACCCGCCCGTAGCGTAAAACTGATGTTTTTCACCACCACATTATGATCCACAATGCGCTTCAAAATCCCTTTGCGAATGGGGAAGGCAACCTGAAGCTGTTCAACATCTAGCAACGTTGAGGCAGGTTCTGGCAATGGGACCGGGTCGCCTGATGGTTCACTGTTGAGTAGCTTTTGTGTGTAAGGATGAGTGGGTGAGGCAAATAGCGTAGCAGCGTTATTTTGCTCGACACAGCGACCGTTTTGCATTACCGCCACGCGGTGAGCCAGTTTTCTGACAATACTGAGGTTATGAGTAATAAACAGCATGCCCATATTCAGCTCGCCTTGCAGTTCGCGCAACAGCTGTAAAATCTGCGCCTGGACAGAGACGTCCAGCGCGGTGGTCGGTTCATCGGCAATTAATAATTCCGGTCGCGTTAACAGCGCCATCGCAATCATCACCCGCTGGCGTTCGCCGCCGGAGAGCTGATGCGGATAATCTGTCAGCCGTTTTGCCGCCTGGCGGATACCGACGCGATCAAGGCAGTTAAGAATTTCGCCACGAGCCGCTTCCCGACGCATTCCGCGGTGGAGTGAAAGCACTTCATAAAGCTGTTTTTCCAGGGTATGCAATGGATTTAATGACACCATCGGCTCCTGAAAAATCATGGCGATCTTATTACCGCGTACACCGCGCAACGTTTGATCGCTGGCATGAAGCAGCGATTCGCCATGAAAACGAATATCGCCGGAGAGATATTCAACCGGCGGGGAAGGGAGCAGGCGTAAAATTGACAGCGCGGTAACGCTCTTACCTGAACCAGACTCACCCACCAGCGCCAGCGTTTCGCCAGCAGCAATCTGTAGTGAAACATCATTGACTACTGTGCGTACGGTTTGCTGATGGCGAAAACCCACCGACAAATTTTCAATCGCTAACAGAGTTTGCGTCATGCTACACCGCCTTATTAGGATCAAATGCGTCGCGGACGGCTTCACCAATAAAGATCAGCAAAGACAACAATATCGCCACCGACAAGAAGGCGGTGATCCCAAGCCACGGGGCCTGAAGGTTATTTTTCCCTTGTAACAGCAGTTCGCCGAGTGACGGTGAACCGAGCGGCAGACCGAAGCCGAGGAAATCGAGTGAGGTCAGGGTGGTGATCGAACTACATAAAATAAACGGTAAAAAGGTGAGGGTAGCGACCATGGCATTTGGCAACATATGACGCAGGATGATACTGCGATCGCTGACGCCAAGCGCCTGCGCCGCACGGATGTAGTCGAAATTACGGGTACGTAAAAACTCCGCCCGCACCACGCCGACCAGACTCATCCAGCCAAACAAGACGGTAATTGCCAACAGCCACCAGAAGTTAGGCTGTACGACGCTGGAAAGTAAAATAATCAAAAACAGCGTCGGCATCCCCGACCATACTTCAATAAAACGTTGCCCCCAGAGATCGACTTTACCGCCGTAATAGCCTTGTAGCGCCCCCGCCAACACGCCCATCACGCTGGAGCAGAGGGTCAGCATCAGGCCAAACAGAACTGAGATCCGCGTGCCATAGAGAATGCGCGCCAGCACATCGCCGCCATTGGCATCCGTTCCCAGCCAGTTTTGCCGGGAGGGTGGAGAAGGGAAGGGCTTATCGGTAGCAAAGTTGATACTGGTAGCACCAAAGCGAATCGGTGCCCACAGTACCCAGCCTTTATCTTCCAACCGCTGTTTCAGCCACGGGTCCTGATAATCAGCCTGGCTTGCCAGCGGGCCGCCAAAATCGCTTTCGCTGTAGTTTTTCAACAACGGGAAATACCAACTGCCGTCATAACGTACCAGCAACGGTTTATCGTTGGCGATAAGTTCAGAACACAAACTCAAACCAAATAAGACGAGGAAAATCCATAACGACCAGTAGCCGCGACGGTTATGACGAAAACGCGCCCAACGGGCCTGATTGACGGGGCTGAGTCGCGACATTAACGTCCCTCAAAATCTATACGCGGATCGACCAGCGTATAGCTGATATCACTGACAATATTCAGCAGCAGGCCAATCAGGGTGAAAATATACAAGGTACCAAACATTACAGGATAATCGCGCGAGACGGTCGCTTCGTAGCCCAGTAAGCCAAGACCATTGAGTGAAAACATCACCTCAATCAGCAGCGAGCCGGTAAAAAACATGCTGATAAACGTCGCCGGAAAACCGGCAATCACCAGCAGCATGGCGTTGCGGAACACATGTTTCCAGAGAATATTTTTTTCACTTACCCCTTTCGCACGGGCGGTCACCACGTATTGCTTGCGCACTTCATCAAGGAATGAGTTTTTTGTCAGCATGGTCAGCGCCGCAAAGCCGCCAATCACCGTCGCCAGCACCGGCAGCGTGATATGCCACAGATAATCGGTGATTTTCTGATACCACGGCAGCGAATCAAAGTTAGCGGAAACCAGGCCGCGCAGAGGGAACAGGTCGAAATAGCTGCCGCCCGCGAAGAAGACAATCAGCAGGATGGCAAACAAAAAGGCAGGAATGGCGTAGCCGATGATGATAAATGCGCTACTCCAGACGTCAAAGCGGCTGCCGTTATAAACAGCTTTGCGAATACCCAGCGGAATCGACACCAGATAGATAATCAGCGTGCTCCACAATCCGAGGGTGATGGAAACAGGCAGACTGTCTTTAATCAGCGTCAGCACAGAAGCGCTGCGAAACAAGCTGTCGCCAAAATCAAAGCGAATGTAGTCCCAGAGCATTTTGAAGTAACGTTCGTGGATCGGCTTATCAAAACCGTAGCGATGAGTGATCTCGGCGATCACTTCTGGATCTAATCCGCGTCCGCCACGGTAATTACTGTCGCTGATATTGCCGACGCCCGTTTGTGCATGGCTGGCACGAACACCTTCACCGCCAGCGCCGGGTAATACTCCGGCATTACCAAACTCGATGGCGGCGATGGCCTGGTCGACCGGACCGCCAGGCGCAATTTGCACGATGAAAAAGTTGATAGTGATAATCGCCCATAACGTTGGGATCACCAGCAACAGACGGCGAATCAGATAAGCGCCCATCTACTCTCCCTGTTGTCTGGCTGACGGCAGTTTCGTCGCTTTATTAACGTCATACCACCAGGTATCGATACCCAGGCTGTAAACAGGGCGCACTGCGGGTTGAGAGAATTTATCCCACCAGGCAAGACGGTCTTCCGCCATATACCACATTGGCAGCATGTAATAATTCCACGTTAATACGCGATCCAGTGCTCGCCCCAACGGCAGTAATTTTTCTTTATTTCCCTGCGCAGCAATAATTTGGTTGATCAGCGAGTCGATAACCGGACTTTGCACGCCGGGGGCATTATAAGTGGAGTTGATATATTCCGATGACCAGGAAATCTGTAAATCGGAACTGGGCCACGGCATCGCCCGCCATACGCGAGGCATCATGTCATAGTCGCGACTGCGCATTCGATTGGTGATTTGCGAGTTATCCACCTTGCGAATGTCCATGTTGATACCCAGCCGTTGCAGGCTGTGCTGGAACGGTAATACCCACTGACTATTGCTGCTTGCGGGAAGCAATAATTCAAAGCTGAGAGGCTGACCCGTTGTGGCATTAACGCGTTGCTGACCCTTCAGCACCCAGCCCGCTTCATTGAGAAGTTTGTCGGCTTTTAACAGGTTGTCACGATCGTAGCCATCGCCTTTCGATACCGGCGGCTGGTAGATTTGTGTGAAGACTTCTGGCGGAAGATCTTTTTTCATTGGTGCCAGAAGAACCAGCTCCGCGGCGTCGGGGTAATTTCTGGCTGCGTATTCGGTATTCTGAAAATAACTGTTCGTGCGACTCCAGGCATTGTAAAACAACGCCTTGTTCATCCATTCAAAGTCAAAGGCGAGAGTGATCGCTTCCCGGACCCGGCGATCGCTGAATACCGGACGTTGGATATTAAACGCCAGCCAGCGCGTATCCTGGGCTGATTCGTTCTTTTGCTCATCTTTGATGATGTATTTCTTATCGAAATTTTTACCGGTATAGCGCGTGGCCCAGTTTTTGGCGTCGTTTTCCATACGCAAATCAAAGGCACCGGCTTTAAACGCTTCAAAGGCGACATTATCATCGAGGTAGTAATCGTAGCGAATGGTGTCGAAATTCCAGCGTCCACGGTTTACCGGTAAGTTTGCTGCCCAGTAATCTTTCACGCGGGAATAGACAATATTTTGCCCCATTTTCCAGGACGTAATTCGGTACGGACCACTGGCAAGCGGAGGCGTGGCGAGCGGATCGCTAAGTTTGTGATTCTTCCAGTACTTTTCTGGAAATACCGGCAGCGAAAACAGACTCAACATATCTTCTTTGCCGGGTTTCGCTAACTCAATACGCACGGTTAATGGTGCAATGGCTTTGACGGTGGTGCCTTTGTAGACCAGACGAAATTGCGGCACGCCTTCGGTCATAAATTTTTGAAAAGTAAACTCTACATCGCGGGCAGTAATGGGAGAACCATCATGAAAACGGGCGCGCGGATTAATAGCGACCTCCACCCAGGAATAATCGTCAGCATAGCGCGCACTTTCGGCAATCAGCGGATAATAACTGCCTGGCTCGTCATCGGAAGTAGTAAATAGCGTGTCGTACAACTGCTCGGTGCGTGCGCCTGGGTTGCCGCGCAGTGCATAGCGGTTGAAATTATCGAAGGTGCCGAGGGCTGACAACGTTATCTGCCCACCTTTTGGCGCGGCGGGGTTCACATAATCAAAATGGTTGAAATTAAACGCGTACCGGGGTTCGCCCAGTACCGCAAAGGCATAGCTTTCCTTGATAGCCTGCGCCTGCGCACCAAAGGTGAACAGAGCGATAAACAGCAGCAGTATGCGCACAATCATCTGCAACAGATTTCCTTTTACTCATCATTAGCCGCAAACCGGCATGCTTTCACTATGAATAATAAGGGACGTAAGCACGCCTTACCACTGCGGCGTATACGGTTTCTTAAGCCAGCGGACAAAATCGTCCAGCGGTAATGGGCGACTGATCCAGTAGCCTTGCATGAAATTAACGCCGCGTTCGCTTAGCCATCGCGCCTGTTCCGGCGTTTCAACCCCTTCAGCAACCGTCAGCATATTGAGACGTTTCGCCAGCGTCAGCACCGCGTCAAGTACGGGTGAAGTGATCGTTTCCGTACCGATGGCGTTGATAAATCCACGATCAATTTTCAGATAATCGAGCGTAAAACGCTCAAGATAGATAAGCGCGCTGTGCCCGGTGCCAAAGTCATCAATAGCAATTTCAACGCCGACTGAATGCAGCCAGGCGAAGAGTTGCGTGGCTTCTTGCTCTTTCAACATATCGCGCTCGGTAATTTCCAGCACAATCTGGAAATGATGTGCGGGCAGGGAAGTGAGCAATTTTTGGATATCAGCTTTAAAGCTTTCGCTATGCAGATGGTCCGGCGCAATGTTAATGCCAAATTTGACGCCTACCGGCAGTACTTTTTCTAATTCTGCGGCATCACGGGCAATCAACTCAAACAGATGCTGAGTCAGCGGCACAATCATCTTTTGCGATTCGGCAAAGTTGATGAAGGCATCCGGGGGAATTTCTCCCGCTACAGGATGCCGCCAGCGTAGTAGTACTTCCAGGCCCGTTACCCGCAGAGCTTGTGTATCAACCACCGGTTGATATACCACGTAAAATTGTTCGCGCTTGATGGCGGTCATGATTTCTCTGCCCGGTCGCATACGCACGCTCATCAGGTAATAGCAGAGAAGTCCAACCATTGTTCCACTCATGCCGCCCAGTAAAAATGCATACCACACATCGTTCCATGTCCAGTCATCCGCATAAAGCCGAACGGTCAGAGGAATGCCCGCAATTTTAGTTTCACGGACCGGCATGTCGGTTAATTCATTAACATTCATCAAACGTGACGAAAAGGTAGATAGCGCAGTATTGCCAATAATGAGGGCGACGCCATCGTAATCTTCCTGCCGTGAACTATAAAAGAGAGAAGGCGTCAGGTTGAGATTCAGAGCGGCAAACACGCCGCTATTTTTCAGCAAAGGGTTGCGATACCAGATGACGATTGCGGGTTTGTTCGGCACCATCGGCGTGCCGGGTAAGATCGCCATATCGACGTTTTTATTAATGTCGAGCGCCGGAATCAATTCATTGAGTGGAATGTCCATCTCACCAGTCGCAGATGAACAGAATGTTTTTTTATCTTTTACCAGCACAAACGTACGGACATTCATGCTAAACGCCGCGCGGGCAGTCAGTTCGGGGTTAGCCTGCTGGCAGGTATCTAAGGTCAGTGGCTGGAGCCGGTCAGTAGTAGATTTCAGGTCGGCAAAATAAGTATCGAGATACTTTTGTACGTCGGTAATCAGTGTATCGTATTTGACTTCGTGCTTATGCCAGGCCACTAAAAACTGAAGGCAGCTCACCAGTAGCGCAATCATCACGCCTGCAACAATGCAGGTAAGCAGGAGCTTACGTCCAGAATTGGGAGCGCGTATGAACATGATTCCGTTAATTTCCTGAAATTACGACAACATTTAAAAGATAACAATGACCGGACTATAGCCTGGATCAAGACGCGGAAACATCATTTTCTCTGATGAATGAAAACAAAAAAGCACTGCCTAAGCAGTGCTTTCAGTTAACTCGTCAGGATAGCCAAGGGATTGCATCCAAACGGTTTATTAGCTGCGGCTGAGAACCCGGCGTGCTTCGTTGTAACGCTTCTTCCAGTACGGTTCATTCATGCTGGAAATAATAACACCACTGCTGGTGGAAGCATGGACAAACTGATTGTTGCCGATATAAATACCGACATGGCGTCCTGTTGAACCGGCGCGGAACAGAACTAAGTCACCCGTACGCAAATTACTGCGCGAAACAGACTTACCCATTTCCTGCTGTTCGTAAGTCGAACGCGGAAGTTCTAAGCCAAATTGCTCACGGAATGTACGCTGTACGAAACCAGAACAATCGATACCTTTTTTAGTGCTGCCGCCCAGACGATAGCGTACGCCTTTCCAGTCAGCATACTGATCCATAATTCGCGATTTTACGTCGACATTACGAACCAGGTTTTCAAATTCATCCTGAGAAGCTTGCAGTGATGATGTTTCACTACCCACTGCACGTGTCTCAGGATGCATATTCTTTGCGGTGTTATTTGCACTACATGCAGAAAGCAGAACCGCTACTGCAATCGCGGGGATCCCGCGCAAGATATATCTCAAAATCGGTTGAGATTTGACCATGTTGTTTGTTTTCCCTTGAAGTCCTTAACGACAAATATCGTTATAAAAAAATGCCAAGCGACACGAGACTAATTACCTGGGCATGTTGAAACAATTCCTTAAGGCCAAATCTGTGGACTAACGCACAAAATTATATGCTGTGAGGATAATCTACCGCCGAGGCAAAACGAGTTCGAGATTACCCGATTGGTGCGGTCTTGGCGAGTGGTTTTACATGATTTTTTATAAGAAAAAGTGATACAGAAAGTTAATAAGCGGGATTGGTCAATTAAAGTACGATTGAGTGAAACGCATACAATCCATTCATTTACTTAGGGAATGATTTTTGTGTTCGATGAAAGAAAGCAAAGGCGCACATCATCAGGAATATCCTTACTATAAAAATAAACCTGATGATGTTAATTACCGTGAGTTATTTGTTTTGGAAATGTTTGTTTTTTCCCGGTAGTGATTTGTCAAAAAAGGTGATTAATCGATCACTTAATGGCGTCAGCAACATCCAGGGCAAACCAATCAATATCACGGTCATCGAACCAACAATGATGTCAGTAAACCAGTGTGCACCAATCATTACTCTGGGAAATGCAAAAACCACAAAAATAATAAGGGCGATAAGGCCTGCGACTTTGCCGAAATAACGCCACATGAATGCCGAAAAAATAAGCAGCATCATGCCGTGATCGCCGGGAAAGCTGTCTCGTGAGGCATCTTTCGTGGGGATAGGGAGCAGTTCGCTGACGCGGTTAATATTGGCAAAAGTTAATGTTGGGCTGGCCCGTTTTACAGGAATTAATGCCTGTCCCAGTTGGTTTAAGACCACTGCAGTTAATAGCATGACGAGGCCAATAATCACGATACGTCGTCGGCCTGGGGCGTTTTCTTTCAGCCAGAAACTCAGCATCAACATTCCCATCGCCAGCAGTGAACAACCGTCGAAAGCGCGATTGTTGGTCAATGCAACCAGCCACAAAAAGGCCTTACTTTCGACCAGTTTCTGATTAAAAAAATAAAAAATATCCGCATCAATCGGCAACCAGAATCCATGATTAACGGGAATATACCAGGAAAGAAACAGCGCTAGGCCGACAATATTCAACAACACTATTTGCGGCAAATTTTTAATCATATTTTCTCTAATTATCTTACTGAAAAACGCAGGCAACCTTACGCGGTAGTCGCTAAACGAAGCTTCAACAGCGCGCTCTGCAAAGCATTCCAGTCAGCTTCGCTGCTGGAAATCAGCTCAATACGACTGTCCGGTGGCGCAACGTTTTGCGTTTCAATGTGCAGGTCATCGCCCTGACGGTTGATTCGCACCAGCCCTTCGGGAATACGCATCACGCCTTTGACGCGTTCCACCGGTGCAAGTCGCGCCCATTCCAGAATGCCAATGGTGTCGAATACCGTATCAGCGTCGAATATCCAGCCACAGGCCTGATGCCCTTGTCCACTGTTCAGACTGCGACGCCAGCGTTGATGCTCTGGCAGGCTTAACGCTGCTAACCCTTTTTTCACTCTATGCTGATGAGAATGCGCCGCGCTGGCGGGCAACTCGGCTAAATTGCGACGTGGCAAATCCAGAAGATGACCGTCAATTTTCCCATGCTCGCTGTGAATTAATTGCCGATCGCCACCATTTTGCTGCCACCAGCGCTGTAGCGCTTGCTCACTTTCGGGCGTCGCACGGTCGGATTTATTGGCGACAATAATGTCTGCGGCAGCCAGCTGGTCACGGAAGTTTTCATTGCTGGCGCTTTTTTCGTCCAGCAGCAGGCGTGGATCGAGAATGCACAACGTGGCGCGCAGATCTATCCACGGTTCATACACGGGCGCGGTTAAGAGATCGAGGATCTGTTTCGGATGGCCCAGCCCGGTCGGCTCTATCAACAAGCGGTCTGGTTTTCCCTGACGCAGTAAGGTATTCAACCCTACCTGCATGGGTAAACCATTAACGCAGCACATACAGCCGCCGGGGATCTCTTTCAACAATGCGCCGCTATCGGCGAGCAAAGCACCATCAATTCCGACTTCCCCAAATTCATTAACCAGTACCGCCCATTTTTCGTTGGGATCTTTATGGGCTAACAGATGAAGAATCGACGTAGTTTTCCCGCTGCCGAGAAAACCGGTGATGAGGTTGGTCCTGGTCACAACGGCTCCGCAATACTCTTAAAAGTTAACTGAGCGTTAATCCTGGCTAAAAAAGGCAGAAAAGAGAAGGGGAGAGCGGACGAAGGCGAGCTTCATCCGCTTTAACCGCAGAAATCGTTAAATTTTGAGGGTGTTTAATAGCGCCTGATGCGCGCCGAATTGTGCGATTTGCTGCCAGGCTTGTTCGATAGCCTGCACAAAATGCGGGTTATCTGGCAGATCATCACCGAAAACTTCACGCAGAGAAAGCAGGGCGGTTACGCGTTGTTCACTGCTACTGCCCGCAACAAGTTCGCAAATTTTATCGCTAAGCGGATCGCGAACATCAATGGCATTTCCGGCATCATCAACGCCGCTGACGTAACACATCCAGCCTGCAACGCCTAATGCCAGCAACGACCAGTCCGTTTCGCGCCCCAGATGTATGCGAATACCTGCCAGCATACGTTGCGGTAATTTCTGGCTACCATCCATTGCGATTTGCCAGGTCTTATGTTTCAGCGCCGGGTTAGCAAAACGTGCAATTAACTTATCCGCATATTGTGTTAAATCGACATCTTTAATTCGCAGTGTCGGCGCTTGCTCATCCAGCATTAATGCTCTGGCGGCATGGCGAAATGCACGATCCTGCATGCAATCACTGATGTGCGCGAATCCTGAGAGGTAACCCAGATAAGCGAGAAAAGAGTGGCTACCATTAAGCATACGCAGTTTCATCTCTTCCCATGGCAGAACATCATTCACCATTTGTACACCGGCGACTTCCCAGGCTGGACGCCCTGCAACGAAGTTATCTTCCACCACCCACTGGATAAACGGTTCGCAGCTAATCGCGCAGGGATCATTCACCCCCAGATGTTGGCTGATTTCCGCCAGTGATTCGTCGGTTGCTGCCGGAACAATACGGTCGACCATGGTTCCCGGAAAACTGACGTGTTCTTTTATCCACCCGGCGAGTTCTGGTGAACGTTTTTCCGCCATCCCCTGCACCGCGTTTTTCACCACATGGCCATTGTCGGGAATATTGTCGCAGGAGAGTACGGTAAACGGTGCAAGGCCGCGTTCACGGCGTCGTTTCAGTGCTTCGACGAGAATACCCGGCGCGGAGTGAGGTTCTTCAGGATTTTGAAGATCGTGAATAATCCGCGGATTGCTGGTGTCGAGTGCACCGGTGGCCGGGTCAATACAATAGCCTTTTTCGGTAATCGTCAGGGAAACAATTGCCACCTGTGGCTCGCAAAATTTCTCAATAATTGCCGCTAAGGAATCCAGTTTTGCATTCAGGCATTCGTGAACGGCACCGACAATTATCGCCTGATTGCCGTCCGCACCTTTCTCCAGCACGGTATATAAATGGTTCTGTGCGCGGAGCTGGCTCATCAGTTGATCGCCGCTGAACAAGCTGATCTCACAGATCCCCCAGTCGCCGCCCTGGGCATTCAGCACACGATCGGTCAGTAACGCCTGATGTGCGCGGTGAAAGGCTCCGAAGCCAAAATGAACGATACGTGATTGCAACTGCTGGCGATCGTAGCGTGGAGCGTGTACCTGAGGCGGGAGCGTAGCGGAGGCGATTGTATTCATAGGAGTCACGTCTTAGTAACGATTGATTAACAATGACAGTGTAAAGTTATATGACAGAAATTGAAATTGGTCTGGATTGTTAATGCGATGAAGTGTGAGGGCGATCAATGAACTGGTGAATATTACGGGAGAACTATATTCAGGAAGCGCAAAATAGAAGATTGGTATAATAAATTAAAAAAGGGACAGCCTGAGCTATCCCTTTTCTGCATGCGGCTGAAGTTAGTCAGCACGACCCATATAACGGCGTTCTTCGATATGGATACGAATTTTTTCGCCCGGGCTTAAGTATTCTGGTACCTGAATCACCAGACCAGTGCTCAATGTCGCCGGTTTGTTACGGGCGCTGGCAGATGCCCCTTTGATGCCTGGTGCGGTTTCAACGATTTCCAGATCAACGGTCTGCGGCAGCTCAAGTGCCAGCAGTTGACCGTCCCAGGTCAGCACCTGCATGTCCGGCATGCCGCCCTCAGGCATAAACAGCAACTCTTCTTCAATCTGATCTTTGGTGAAGGTATACGGGGTATAGTCTTCTTTATCCATAAAGACATATTCGTTGCCATCGACATAGGAGAAGTCAACGTAACGGCGGGTCAGCGTCACGGTGTCAACGATATCATCTCCTTTGAAACGCTCTTCTACTTTCAGCCCGGTACGGACATCAGAAAAACGCATTTTGTACAGCGTAGCGGCACCACGGGCAGTGGGCGACTGAATATCAATGTCCTTAACCAGCAGCAGTTTGCCGTTGTAATTCAGTACCATACCCTTTTTAATTTCGTTCGCTCTTGGCATCGAAGAATTCCTGTAGTCGAAAATGTCAAAAATATCGCGACAAAGTACTCGCGACGGGCCTTTCGGGCAAGTGGTATTCGCACTTTTGCTGGTGCAAAAAAGGTGGTACTGTGCGCGCTCATCAATCCGGTGGTTAACCTTAAGAGAACAACGTATGGAATGCCGTCCGGGTTGCGGGGCGTGTTGCACTGCCCCCTCAATCTCCAGCCCTATTCCCGGTATGCCAGATGGCAAGCCCGCCAATACGCCCTGCATTCAGCTAGATGAGTATCAGCGCTGTAAAATTTTCACCTCGCCACTACGACCGAAAGTCTGTGCAGGGTTACAAGCCAGCGCTGAAATGTGCGGTAACTCGCGTCAGCAGGCAATGACCTGGCTTATCGATCTGGAAATGCTGACCGCGCCTTAAACATCTTTAATCCGCAGTAAGCAAAACAGAGTGGCGATAATCATCACCATCGCAAACCAGAACACAGCGTGATAATTCCAGATCTCGGCGACGATGCCCGCCACAGATCCTGCGATGATCCAGCCCACGCGCGACGTGTTGGTATAGAGCGTGGTGGCTGAACCTGCCTGACCGGGCATCAAATCCTGAAAATAGAGCATCCCGATGCCGCCCAGAATGCCAATAAAAATAGCATTTAGCAGCTGCAAGCCCAACAGAATGGCAGGTGAATGCGCCATCAGCATTCCTGCGTAAAAACAGACGCCACCCACGGCAGCAACGCGCATTAAGAAACGCTTACCCAGACGTTTGGCAAAATATCCGGCAATCAACATGGTCGGGATTTCCAGCCCGGCGGCGGTCCCCATCATCACGCCGGCCAGTTTCTCGGGAAGATGCAGTTCGTTGATAATAAATAGCGGCATGTTGATGATGTACAGGCTGTTCGAGCCCCACATCAATGTACAAATGACAAACAGCAGAAGCGTATCGCGACGGTTACGGCGCGGCGCTTCAACCGTGCCGGTCGCCAGCGGAAGCTCTTTTTGCATCGACGGTAAAAACAGCCACACCATCACGCCGCAAACAATAAACGCTACCGCTGCGCTCAGATACATTACCGTAAAGCTGAAACCCATCGCTAAGGCATAAGCCAGCGGCGGGCCAATGACCCATGCCAGTGAAACCTGAGCGCGTAAAAAAGAGCTGAACATCACCGCCTCACGTCCGGTTTTGTCGGCATGTTCACGTGCAAGGGCAAACATTTGCGGGTTAGCGGTCGAGCCAAAGCTGCTAAGAAAGACGCCAACGAATAGCAAAACAAAGTAGTTGCGATTCCAGGCAAAAAGGGTGCAGGCCAGCACGCCTAACAGGCAGCAAAAGACAATCAGCGATTTGCGATCGCCGCGCTTATCAGAGCGCCCGGCGAGAAACTGACTGACCAGAATCCCAATGACAGCGCTGCCGGTAAAGAAGAATCCCACCATCGCCGGACGGGCATGTACTTCATCGGTAAGGAAAATACTGAGTGTCGGGGTTTGCAGAGCGCCCGCAATACCGGTGAGAAAGGCAACGATTAAAAACGCCGTCGAGGTCAGGTCAAACGATTTCGCGCTGGAGACTGCGGGGGAGTTATGCATGCTGGTCGATCACTGGAAGATGAAGACGCGGAGTTTACGCTGCTTGTCAGTAAATAAACAGACAGCAAAATCAAAAGCGCCACGAATAATCAAAATGCCATTTCACTCTTGCTGATTGTCTGCTGACGCTGCTGAATTGAAATTACTGACCACGGATTTTCCCATCAGCAATTAGGAAAAATGACAAAAAATTGTGCAGCACATCAAACTTTTGCTCATTACTTTACGGCTTTCCTTGCGTGCTGAAACAGAAGTATTATGCTTTCTTGAAACGTTTCAGCGCGATCTTGTCTTTAACCCTAAGCCAGGTTGGCGCTTTTTTTCTCATAGAAGCTGAATCGTTTCAATTCAGCAAGAGAGGAGAACTATGTTCCAGTTATCCGTACAGGACATCCATCCGGGCGAAAAGGCCGGAGACAAAGAAGAGGCGATTCGCCAGGTCGCTGCGGCGCTGGTGCAGGCCGGTAATGTAGCTGAAGGCTACGTCAATGGCATGCTGGCGCGCGAACAGCAAACCTCTACGTTCCTCGGCAATGGTATTGCTATTCCACATGGCACTACCGACACCCGCGATCAGGTGCTGAAAACCGGCGTTCAGGTATTTCAGTTCCCGGAAGGCGTCACCTGGGGTGACGGCCAGGTAGCGTACGTGGCGATCGGTATTGCTGCCAGCTCGGATGAACATCTGGGTCTGTTACGCCAGCTGACCCACGTACTGAGCGATGATTCCGTTGCTGAACAGCTGAAGTCAGCAACGACAGCAGAAGAACTTCGCGCATTGCTGATGGGCGAAAAGCAGAGTGAGCAGCTGAAGCTCGATAACGAAATGCTGACGCTGGATATTGTCGCCAGCGATCTACTGACGCTTCAGGCGCTTAACGCTGCGCGTCTGAAAGAAGCAGGGGCAGTTGACGCCACCTTCGTCACTAAAGCCATCAATGAACAACCGCTGAACCTCGGACAGGGCATCTGGCTGAGCGATAGCGCTGAAGGCAATTTGCGTAGCGCGATTGCGGTAAGCCGTGCGGCAAATGCTTTAGATGTGGACGGCGAAACGGCAGCCATGCTGGTGAGTGTGGCGATGAATGACGATCAGCCCGTCGCGGTTCTTAAGCGTCTCGCTGATTTGTTGCTCGACAATAAAGCTGACCGTTTGCTGAAAGCGGATGCGGCAACGTTGCTGGCGCTGCTGACCAGCGATGATGCGCCGACCGACGACGTGTTAAGCGCGGAGTTTGTGGTGCGCAATGAACACGGCCTGCATGCTCGTCCAGGTACCATGCTGGTCAATACTATTAAACAATTTAACAGTGATATTACCGTGACAAACCTTGATGGCACCGGCAAACCGGCAAACGGACGTAGTCTGATGAAAGTTGTGGCACTTGGCGTTAAGAAAGGTCATCGCCTACGCTTTACCGCCCAGGGTGCAGATGCTGAGCAGGCGCTGAAAGCCATTGGCGACGCTATCGCTGCTGGTCTTGGGGAGGGCGCATAATGAGCAGACGTGTTGCTACTATCACCCTTAATCCGGCTTATGACCTTGTTGGTTTCTGCCCGGAAATTGAACGCGGCGAAGTGAACCTGGTGAAAACCACCGGTCTGCATGCGGCGGGTAAAGGCATCAACGTGGCCAAAGTATTAAAAGACCTGGGAATTGATGTCACCGTTGGCGGCTTCCTCGGTAAAGACAATCAGGATGGTTTTCAGCAACTGTTCAGCGAGCTGGGCATTGCCAACCGTTTCCAGGTTGTACAGGGGCGCACCCGAATTAACGTTAAGCTGACGGAAAAAGACGGCGAAGTGACCGACTTCAACTTCTCGGGTTTTGAAGTTACCCCCGCCGACTGGGAACGCTTTGTGACTGATTCTCTGAGCTGGCTCGGTCAGTTCGATATGGTCTGTGTCAGCGGAAGCTTACCGTCAGGCGTCAGCCCGGAAGCGTTCACCGACTGGATGACTCGCCTGCGTAGTCAGTGTCCTTGCATTATCTTTGATAGTAGCCGTGAAGCGTTAGTGGCAGGTTTGAAAGCGGCACCGTGGCTGGTGAAACCTAACCGCCGCGAGCTGGAAATCTGGGCGGGCCGTAAACTGCCTGAAATGAAAGATGTGATTGAAGCTGCGCATGCGCTGCGTGAACAAGGTATCGCGCATGTCGTTATTTCACTGGGTGCCGAAGGCGCGCTTTGGGTTAATGCCTCCGGCGAATGGATCGCCAAACCACCGTCAGTCGATGTCGTAAGCACCGTTGGCGCAGGGGATTCTATGGTTGGTGGCCTGATTTATGGCTTGCTGATGCGTGAATCCAGTGAACACACACTGCGTCTGGCGACAGCTGTTGCAGCCCTGGCGGTAAGTCAAAGCAATGTGGGTATTACCGATCGTCCGCAGTTGGCCGCAATGATGGCGCGCGTCGACTTACAACCTTTTAACTGACAGCAGGAGAGGCATAATGAAAACGCTGCTGATTATTGACGCTAATCTCGGTCAGGCACGCGCCTATATGGCGAAGACCCTGCTGGGCGCGGCGGCGCGAAAAGCAAAACTGGAAATCATCGACAATCCGAACGACGCTGAAATGGCGATTGTTCTCGGTGATTCCATCCCGAACGACAGCGCGCTGAACGGTAAAAATGTCTGGCTGGGCGATATTTCCCGGGCAGTTGCGCACCCTGAGCTGTTCCTGAGTGAAGCCAAAGGCCATGCGAAACCTTACACTGCACCGGTCGCTGCGACAGCACCAGTTGCCACCAGCGGTCCGAAACGCGTAGTTGCGGTGACAGCTTGCCCGACTGGCGTAGCACACACATTTATGGCGGCTGAAGCCATTGAAACCGAAGCGAAAAAACGTGGCTGGTGGGTGAAAGTTGAAACCCGTGGTTCTGTTGGCGCGGGTAATGCGATCACCCCTGAAGAAGTAGCCGCAGCGGATCTGGTGATTGTGGCGGCAGATATCGAAGTGGATCTGGCGAAATTTGCTGGTAAACCGATGTATCGCACCTCTACCGGTCTGGCGCTGAAGAAAACCGCGCAGGAACTGGATAAAGCGGTTGCTGAAGCAACGCCGTATGAACCGGCGGGCAAAGCTCAAACAGCGACCACTGAAGGTAAGAAAGAGGGGGCAGGCGCTTACCGTCACTTGCTGACGGGCGTCTCTTACATGCTGCCGATGGTCGTTGCAGGTGGTCTGTGTATCGCGCTTTCTTTTGCTTTTGGTATCGAAGCGTTTAAAGAGCCGGGTACGTTGGCAGCGGCGCTGATGCAGATTGGTGGTGGTTCAGCCTTTGCGCTGATGGTGCCGGTACTGGCAGGTTACATTGCCTTCTCCATTGCCGATCGTCCGGGTCTCACGCCGGGTCTGATTGGCGGTATGCTGGCGGTCAGCACCGGTTCTGGCTTCATTGGGGGTATTATTGCGGGCTTCCTGGCTGGTTACATTGCGAAGTTAATCAGTACGCAACTGAAACTGCCACAGAGTATGGAGGCGCTGAAACCGATCCTGATCATTCCGCTAATTTCCAGTCTGGTGGTCGGTCTGGCGATGATCTATCTGATCGGTAAACCGGTTGCTGGCATTCTCGAAGGGTTGACTCACTGGCTGCAGACCATGGGGACTGCGAATGCGGTTCTGCTGGGGGCGATCCTCGGTGGCATGATGTGTACTGACATGGGCGGTCCGGTAAATAAAGCAGCGTACGCATTCGGTGTGGGTCTGCTGAGTACTCAAACCTATGGCCCGATGGCGGCGATTATGGCGGCAGGTATGGTGCCACCGCTGGCAATGGGTCTGGCAACAATGGTGGCGCGTCGCAAATTCGACAAAGCGCAGCAGGAAGGTGGCAAAGCCGCTCTGGTTCTTGGTCTGTGCTTTATTTCGGAAGGTGCAATTCCGTTTGCTGCTCGTGATCCGATGCGTGTGCTGCCGTGTTGTATCGTTGGTGGGGCGCTGACTGGCGCAATCTCAATGGCGATTGGTGCGAAACTGATGGCACCGCACGGTGGTCTGTTTGTTCTGCTGATCCCTGGCGCTATTACGCCGGTACTGGGTTACCTGGTAGCAATTATTGCCGGTACGCTGGTGGCGGGTTTGGCCTATGCCTTCCTGAAACGTCCGGAAGTGGACGCAGTAGCGAAAGCAGCGTAATAAAAGGTGTGTTACAGGGCAGAAATTTCCTGCCCTGTAACATTTGATGAGCGCAAAGGGAATGACCAGTTTGTGAATGTAATTTTATGAATTTAAATGGTTTTATCTTTCAGTAGAAACCTGAAATGTTCATCAAACACTAAGGTTATTTCCTCAAGGGCAGATTATTTTCTGCCCTTTTTTAGTGTTCCTGTTCTGTGCATCCCGTCACAAATTCCTCACTTTTGTAATTCAGGCATTTAATCGCATTTTGTGAGCCTGCTCAAATCTGCCCATTTTGCCTCTCTGGCGGCAATTTACTTTACGTAGAACATGCATACTATGAGCACATGTTTAAATATGAACACATGTTTAAACCGTCTTTGCAGCATCTATTTTCTTGTGGATTGACAGGGTTGGTAATTTTTTACCAGAGGACGTGCTATGCGCGAAAAGGATTATGTCGTAATTATAGGCTCGGCGAATATTGATGTCGCCGGATATTCACATGAATCATTAAATTATGCGGATTCAAATCCAGGTAAAATAAAATTTACGCCTGGTGGGGTAGGGCGCAATATTGCACAAAACCTGGCGTTGCTGGGTAATAAAGCCTGGCTACTGAGCGCCGTAGGCAGTGATTTTTATGGTCAATCGCTGCTAACGCAAACCAATCAATCTGGCGTTTATGTCGATAAATGCCTGATTGTGCCGGGAGAAAATACGTCGAGCTATTTATCATTACTCGATAATACCGGTGAAATGCTGGTTGCTATAAATGACATGAATATTAGCAACGCTATTACAGCTGAATATCTCGCACAGCACCGTGAATTTATTCAGAGGGCAAAGGTCATTGTCGCGGACTGTAATATCAGTGAAGAGGCACTGGCATGGATTCTGGATAATGCCGCCAACGTACCCGTATTTGTCGATCCTGTTTCTGCGTGGAAATGTGTCAAAGTGCGCGACCGTCTAAATCTGATCCACACTCTCAAGCCAAACCGCCTTGAAGCGGAAACCCTGAGTGGGATTGCGTTGTCAGGGCGTGAAGATGTGGCAAAGGTTGCCGCCTGGTTCCATCAACATGGCCTGAACCGACTGGTATTGAGCATGGGCGGCGACGGCGTTTATTACAGTGATATCAGCGGTGAAAGTGGTTGGTCTGCGCCGATTAAAACCAATGTCATTAATGTTACCGGAGCGGGCGATGCCATGATGGCGGGACTTGCTTCGTGTTGGGTAGACGGAATGCCGTTTGCCGAATCTGTTCGTTTCGCACAGGGATGTTCGTCAATGGCGCTCTCCTGTGAATACACCAATAACCCCGATTTATCGATTGCCAACGTTATATCGTTAGTGGAGAACGCAGAATGTCTGAATTAAAAATTTCCCCTGAATTATTACAAATTTCTCCGGAAGTGCAGGACGCTTTAAAAAACAAAAAACCGGTTGTGGCACTGGAATCGACCATTATTTCTCACGGGATGCCATTCCCGCAAAATGCTGAGACGGCAATTGAAGTAGAAGACACAATTCGTAAGCACGGTGCTGTACCTGCAACAATCGCCATTATTGGTGGTGTCATGAAAGTAGGTTTGAGCAAAGAAGAAATTGAATTGTTAGGCCGTGAAGGACATAACGTGACGAAAGTCAGTCGCCGTGATTTACCTTTTGTCGTTGCCGCAGGAAAAAATGGCGCGACCACCGTTGCTTCAACGATGATTATCGCGGCACTGGCAGGAATTAAAGTATTTGCAACGGGGGGTATTGGTGGTGTGCATCGCGGTGCGGAACATACATTCGATATTTCTGCCGATTTACAGGAACTGGCAAATACTAATGTCACCGTTGTTTGTGCCGGTGCAAAATCTATTCTCGATTTAGGATTAACAACAGAATATTTAGAAACCTTCGGTGTGCCGTTAATTGGCTATCAGACAAAAGCGCTGCCTGCGTTTTTCTGCCGTACCAGCCCATTTGAAGTCAGTATTCGCCTTGATAGTGCCACGGAAATCGCTCGTGCAATGGCAGTGAAATGGCAAACCGGTTTGAACGGCGGCCTGGTAGTGGCGAATCCGATCCCGGAGCAGTTTGCGATGCCGGAGGAATCTATCAATGCAGCCATAGATCAAGCTGTCGCCGAAGCCGAAGAGCAGGGCGTTATTGGTAAAGAAAGTACACCGTTCCTGCTGGCTCGTGTTGCTGAACTGACCGGTGGTGACAGCCTGAAATCCAACATCCAACTGGTGTTCAACAACGCCATTCTGGCGAGCGAAATTGCCAAAGAATACCAGCGTCTCGCGGGTTAATTTCTGACGGGCAGAAAGCCGTCGCCCGTACTGATCATACATACCGAAACCTGGCGCTTGCGCCGGGTTTACTGGCATGAAAGGAAAATCATTATGGATATAATGAGAAGTTTGGTGGGTATGGTGGTATTGCTGGCAATTGCATTCTTATTGTCAGTGAATAAAAAGCGTATCAGCGTACGCACGGTCGGGGCTGCATTGCTGCTGCAAATCGCTATTGGTGGCATTATGCTCTACTTCCCACCGGGAAAATGGGCTGTAGAGCAGGCGGCATTAGGCGTGCATAAAGTGATGTCTTACAGTGATGCCGGTAGCGCCTTCATTTTTGGTTCGCTGGTTGGGCCGAAAATGGATGACCTGTTTGATGGCGCGGGCTTTATCTTCGCCTTTCGCGTACTTCCGGCAATTATTTTCGTCACAGCGCTCATCAGCCTGCTGTACTACATTGGCGTGATGGGGCTGCTAATCCGCATTCTTGGCAGTATTTTTCAGAAAGCCCTCAACATCAGCAAAATCGAATCTTTTGTTGCGGTTACCACTATTTTCCTCGGGCAAAATGAGATCCCGGCGATCGTTAAACCGTTTATCGATCGCATGAATCGCAACGAGCTATTTACGGCAATTTGTAGCGGGATGGCGTCCATTGCCGGTTCGATGATGATTGGTTATGCCGGAATGGGCGTACCAATTGACTACCTGTTAGCGGCATCGCTGATGGCGATCCCCGGTGGTATTCTGTTTGCGCGTATTCTTAGCCCAGCCACCGAACCTTCGCAGGTGACATTTGAAAATCTGTCGTTCAGCGAAACGCCGCCAAAAAGCTTTATCGAAGCGGCGGCGAGCGGTGCGATGACCGGGTTGAAAATCGCCGCTGGTGTGGCGACGGTGGTAATGGCGTTTGTGGCAATTATTGCGCTGATCAACGGCATTATCGGCGGAATTGGCGGCTGGTTTGGTTTTTCCAATGCCTCTCTGGAAAGTATTTTTGGCTATGTGCTGGCACCGCTGGCGTGGATCATGGGCGTGGACTGGAGTGATGCCAACCTTGCGGGTAGCCTGATTGGGCAGAAACTGGCGATTAACGAATTCGTCGCTTACCTGAGTTTCTCCCCATACCTGCAAACGGGCGGCACGCTGGAAGTGAAAACCATTGCGATTATCTCCTTTGCGCTTTGTGGTTTTGCTAACTTTGGTTCTATCGGTGTTGTCGTTGGGGCGTTTTCGGCTATTTCGCCAAAACGCGCGCCGGAAATCGCTCAGCTTGGGTTACGGGCGTTGGCAGCAGCAACGCTTTCCAACCTGATGAGCGCGACCATTGCCGGGTTCTTTATTGGTTTAGCTTGAGTTTCATTACCGGATGTACGCGCTTATTAAGCGTTGCATCCGGCAATCGCGCTATTCCAGATTATTTTTTACTGCATCATCCCGGAGAATTTATTCTCCGGATCCATCTCCAGCGCCAGCCCTAACAACTGCTTTCTGTTTTTAATTAAATACCCTTTCTTACTTTTAATTAATAAACCGTCGTGAATGAGTTGAGCGATCACATATAGCAAGTGACGATAAGTAACACCTAAATACTCTGCCGCCTGGGTATGTTTTTCGTGATAAAGATCACCTTCCTGCGAGAGTAATATAAATGCTGCCAGGCGATTCACTAACGGAAATGATTGATTCTGAGTTAAAGAAACAATATTACGATAATTTTTATGACTTAAGGTGACGCAGAGTTTTCGTAAAAATAGCGTATCGTTTAATAACAGCGGGCGGTAATGTTTCATAGGGAGCGCAAGGCACCAACACTCTTCAATCGCCTGTACCGCTCGTGGTTCATGATCTTTATCGATTAACTCAATCTCGCCAATAAAACAGGGTGCAGCAAAGAAATCAATCAGCGACACGCGACCATTGGCAAGCGTGGCGTAAAGCCTGGCGCGGCCTCGCGTCAGGTAAAACAGCCATGACGGCTGTTGCCCTTCCTGCACAATGTAGTCACGCGCTAAAAAATGAAACAGCCGTGTATCGGCTGAAACATCCGTTGAAAAGCAATCCTTATACGCGGACTCACTCATCAATTGCTGCTTAAGATCATTATTGTGGATTTCTTTCACGATGTTTATCCGCTATGAGATTTCTCATATTTAGCATACGTACGCTGTTGTTAAGATTCAATCATCGGCCCGGTCGAATTTTCTTTGCTGTAGAAAAAATAACGCAACTGGAAACAGAGGAAATAAACAATGGAAAAGAGAAAAATTATTCTGGATTGTGATCCGGGTCATGATGATGCTATTGCCATAATGATGGCTGCGAAACATCCGGCGATTGATTTATTAGGTATCACTATTGTGGCGGGGAATCAAACCCTCGATAAAACATTAATTAATGGCCTGAATGTTTGCCAGAAACTGGAGATTAATGTTCCGGTTTATGCGGGGATGCCGCAACCCATTATGCGTCAACAAATCGTTGCCGATAATATTCACGGTGAAACCGGACTTTATGGTCCGGTATTCGAGCCGCTGACCCGCCAGGCAGAAAGTACCCATGCGGTGAAATATATCATCGATACCCTGATGGCAAGCGATGGCGATATCACTCTGGTGCCGGTTGGTCCGCTTTCAAATATCGCGGTGGCAATGCGTATGCAACCCGCAATCCTGCCAAAAATCCGTGAAATTGTGCTAATGGGCGGCGCTTACGGTACTGGCAACTTCACCCCATCTGCCGAGTTCAACATCTTTGCTGACCCGGAAGCGGCGCGAGTGGTGTTCACCTCCGGCGTTCCATTAGTGATGATGGGCCTCGATCTCACCAACCAGACCGTTTGCACTCCGGACGTGATTGCTCGGATGGAAAGGGCAGGCGGCCCTGCCGGAGAGTTGTTCAGCGACATCATGAACTTCACTCTGAAAACCCAGTTCGAAAACTACGGTCTGGCTGGCGGCCCGGTACATGACGCCACCTGTATCGGTTATCTGATTAACCCTGATGGCATTAAAACCCAGGAGATGTACGTCGAAGTGGACGTCAACAGTGGCCCTTGTTACGGACGTACCGTCTGCGACGAGCTGGGCGTTCTTGGCAAGCCCGCCAATACCAAAGTCGGCATCACTATTGATACCGACTGGTTCTGGGGATTAGTCGAAGAGTGCGTGCGCGGCTACATCAAAACCCATTAAGTGTTGATAACAAGCCGGGACAGTATCGCAAGATGCAGGCCCGGCTATTTCTGATGGGCAGAAAGCCGTCGCCCAAAATGACATGAAGAGATAATAACTATGGATGTCATGAGAAGTGTTCTGGGAATGGTGGTATTGCTGGCAATTGCGTTTTTGCTGTCAGTAAACAAGAAGAAGATCAGCCTGCGTACCGTTGGCGCGGCGTTAGTGTTACAGGTCGTGATTGGCGGCATTATGCTTTGGTTACCACCAGGGCGTTGGGTCGCAGAAAAAGTCGCTTTTGGCGTGCATAAAGTGATGGCGTACAGCGATGCAGGTAGCGCTTTTATCTTCGGTTCTCTGGTCGGACCGAAAATGGACACCTTATTTGATGGTGCAGGATTTATCTTTGGTTTCAGGGTATTACCGGCAATTATCTTCGTCACTGCACTGGTGAGTATTCTCTACTACATCGGTGTGATGGGGATCTTAATTCGCATTCTCGGCGGTATATTCCAGAAAGCTTTAAATATCAGCAAGATCGAGTCATTCGTCGCGGTCACTACCATTTTCCTCGGGCAAAACGAAATTCCGGCAATCGTCAAACCCTTTATCGATCGTCTGAATCGCAATGAATTATTTACAGCGATTTGTAGCGGGATGGCCTCGATTGCTGGTTCGACAATGATTGGTTACGCCGCACTGGGCGTGCCTGTGGAATATCTGCTGGCGGCATCGTTAATGGCGATCCCTGGCGGGATCTTGTTTGCCCGCCTGTTAAGCCCGGCTACCGAATCTTCGCAGGTTTCCTTTAATAACCTCTCTTTCACCGAAACACCGCCAAAAAGCATTATTGAAGCCGCCGCTACAGGGGCAATGACCGGGCTGAAAATCGCTGCGGGTGTGGCGACAGTGGTGATGGCATTTGTCGCCATCATTGCGTTGATCAACGGTGTTATCGGCGGCGTTGGTGGCTGGTTTGGTTTTGAACATGCCTCGCTGGAGTCCATTTTAGGTTACCTGCTGGCCCCGCTGGCGTGGGTGATGGGTGTTGACTGGAGTGATGCGAATCTTGCCGGAAGTTTGATTGGACAGAAGCTGGCGATTAATGAATTTGTCGCTTACCTCAATTTCTCACCCTATCTGCAAACGGCTGGCACTCTCGATGCTAAAACCGTGGCGATTATTTCCTTCGCGTTGTGCGGTTTCGCTAACTTTGGTTCTATCGGGGTGGTGGTTGGCGCATTTTCTGCGGTTGCGCCACACCGTGCGCCGGAAATCGCCCAGCTTGGTTTACGCGCGCTGGCGGCGGCGACACTTTCTAACCTGATGAGTGCCACCATTGCAGGATTCTTTATTGGCTTAGCGTAGTGCGCGAGTTATGAGCCGGATAAGACGCGGTCAAGCGTCGAATCCGGCAAGATTGTTACACCATCGGCACTAATGAAAGCGCGTTATCGGCAGACAGGGTAGGGTTGTTTAAGCTGCCGCTGGCGCGTGAAATTGCCGCGCAGGCCATCGCAAAACGGGCACTATCACGGAAACTGCTTCCTTCCAGAAAGCTATACACCAGGCCCGCCATAAAACCATCGTCAGCACCAAAACTGTCTACCGTCGTATGCGCTGGCGCAGTCAGCAAAAATTGTTCGCCATCCTTTTGGCTGCAATAAACAGACTCATCGGGCAAATAAACAAACAGTTGCTGAACGCCTTGCTGATGCAACGCATTCACTGCGGCATTACGATCAGCATCGCGGGTTATCGGCTGGCCCCATAAAATTTCCAGCTCCGGCAAAGTGGGTTTCAGAGTGTGAATATGCGCCAGCCAGTGTTTGATTTTGCCCGCTTTGAATTCTGAAACAGTATCGACAAACACCGGGATTTCATCAGCGAGGGTAAAGACCCACTCCAGCGCCTCGGCTGTCAGGTTGCAATCAGCCAGTACCACGCCCGCATGACGAAGTAAATCGCGCGACCCGTTCAGTAGTTGCGGTGTCAACTGATCCAGCAGATGGGTATCGTTAATCGCCAGCACGGTTTGATCGTCTCGATTGGCAATTGCCAGATACGTCGATGTGCTTTGACCATGTAAACGAACGCAGCCGGAGACATTCACGCCGGCGCGGCGCGTTTCTTCCAGGAGCATTTCGCCATAAAAGTCATCGCCAATCACTGAAAGCAAATGGACGTCGCGGCCTAACAGCGCCAGATTGTGGGCGATATTGCGTCCAACGCCGCCTGCCGAGCAATGAATTGTACCGGGATGAGAAGCCGCTTGCGGGTAACGGATATCCGCCATCCCGCGAATATCCATATTGATTGTCCCCACCACTACGCAGTATTCCTGCTCGGTGAGAATGTAACCTTTGCCTTTAATCCGACCTTTGCGCATTAAATCCATAATATGCGCTGCAACACGCGAACGGCTGATTTGCAGCATATCCGCAATTTCGTTCTGCTGAATCAGCGGGTTACGCCTTAATATTGCAAGGATCTCCTTCTCCCGGTTATTCATCTTCAGGCCACCGCTTTTTCAGTTTGTTGCGCTTTCAGCCAGGCGATCTCTTCTGCCCAGATATCCGGGTTGATGGTTTCAAGGATCAGCGGAATTCCGTCGAAACGGTTGTCCTGCATGATCCAGCGGAACGCATCATGACCGATATTGCCTTCACCGAGGCTATGATGGCGGTCAACGCGGCTGCCAAAGGTGCTTTTCGCATCGTTAAGGTGCATCCCGCGCAGATACTTAAAGCCGACAATACGGGCAAAATCCGCGAACGTTTTCTCGCATTCGGCTGGAGTACGCAAATCATACCCGGCAGCGAAAGCATGGCAGGTATCAATGCAGACGCCGACGCGGGATTTATCTTCCACGCCGTCGATAATCGCCGCGAGATGTTCGAATTTAAACCCTAAGTTGCTGCCCTGACCGGCGGTATTTTCAATCACCGCTGTCACACCTTGAGTTTTATCCAGCGCAATGTTGATGGATTCGGCAATACGCGCAAGGCAATCCTCTTCTGAAATCTGCATCAGATGGCTGCCAGGGTGGAAGTTGAGCAAAGAAAGCCCCAGCTGTTCGCAACGCTGCATTTCATCTATAAACGCATCGCGCGATTTTTCCAGAGCTTCAGCGACCGGATGTCCGAGGTTAATCAGATAACTGTCGTGGGGAAGAATTTGCGCCGATGTGTAGTGATATTTTTCACAGGCGGCTTTGAATTCATTGATGGTTTGCGTCGTGAGCGGTGCGGCACGCCACTGACGTTGGTTTTTGGTGAACAAGGCAAACGCGGTTGCGTCGATTTCGGCGGCGCGAATTGCGGCATTTGCCAGACCGCCAGCAGCACTAACGTGCGCTCCAATGTATTTCATGCGAGGACTCCTGTTAAACCCGCTGGAGGAAAACGGTAATGATAGCGGGTTAACAGGAGCAAGATGTAGTGGTTTATGCGATGACGCTTTGAATCACATAGTTAATCGCACCACCACCAACAATCAGCCAGGCAAACAGTACCAGAGCCATCAGCAGAGGTTTCGCCCCGGCTTTTTTCAGCGCGCTGACGTGAGTGGTCAGACCCAGCGCCGCCATCGCCATTGCCAGCAGGAAGGTATCCAGCGTTACCAGCATATTCACTACGCTCTGCGGTAACAGGTGGAACGAGTTAAAGATGGCAACGACGATGAACAAGATGGCAAACCACGGAATAGTGATTTTGCTTTTCTCGCCGCTGTTCGCCCCAGACAGCTGTTTAACACGCGCCGCCAGCAGGATGAGGAACGGAGCCAGCATCATCACGCGCAGCATTTTGGAAATAACTGCTGCGTTTTCTGCATCCGGGCTGATGGCATGACCTGCCGCCACCACCTGCGCCACTTCGTGCACAGTAGAACCAATGTAGATACCGAAAGTTTCCGGACTAAACCATTGAGACATCAGCGGATATATCGCCGGGTAGAGGAAAATCGCGACGGTCCCGAAGATAACAACGGTTGCAACAGCCACGGTTACTTTACTGGCTTCCGCTTTCACTACCGGCTCAGTCGCCAGTACCGCGGCAGCACCACAGATACTGCTACCGGCACCGATCAACCAGCTGGTGTGCTTATCCAGACCAAACACTTTCTGCCCCAGGAAACAAGCCAGCAGGAAGGTACTGGACAGCGTCAGCACGTCAATGATGATCCCACTGATACCGACATCGGCAATTTGCGAGAACGTCAGACGGAAGCCATAAAGAATGATACCCAGACGTAATAAATATTGCTTGGCAAACAGCACGCCACCGTCACAGCTTTTCCATATGCGCGGATAGATGGTGTTGCCTAAAACCATCCCCAACAAGATTGCGAGGGTGAGGGCACTAAACCCGGCACCCGCAACCGCGGGAATGGAACCACCCCACAGGGCGACCCCGGTGATAACTGCACTCAGGGCTAACCCCGGAATAAAATGCCACAGTGTACGATGTTGTTTCTGTAAGGTGATATTCGTCATAACCCTCTCCTTTAACCGGGCATAAGGTTACGACTAACTGGTTTAAAAATAAAATTGATTATATATTTATAATCAATCTTTATAAGTGGTAAGCGACTATGCACATCACCCTCCGGCAGTTGGAAGTTTTTGCAGAAGTATTGAAAAGTGGATCAACCACCCAGGCGTCGGTGATGCTGGCGTTGTCGCAATCAGCAGTGAGCGCAGCCTTGACTGACCTGGAAGGGCAGCTTGGCGTGCAACTGTTTGATCGCGTGGGGAAAAGACTGGTTGTTAATGAACACGGGCGGCTGCTCTATCCGCGTGCGTTGGCACTGCTTGAACAGGCGATTGAAATCGAACAACTGTTTCGCGAAGACAACGGCGCGATTCGTATCTATGCCAGTAGTACTATCGGTAACTACATTCTGCCTGCAGTCATTGCCCGTTATCGCCATGATTATCCGCAGTTGCCGATTGAACTTAGCGTTGGGAACAGCCAGGACGTGATGCAAGCGGTGCTGGATTTCCGCGTTGATATTGGCTTTATTGAAGGACCGTGCCACAGCACTGAAATCATCTCTGAACCGTGGCTGGAAGACGAGCTGGTGGTTTTCGCCGCGCCGACTTCGCCGTTGGCTCGTGGTCCGGTCACCTTAGAGCAGCTGGCTGCCGCGCCGTGGATCCTGCGTGAACGCGGTTCCGGCACGCGGGAGATTGTCGATTATCTGTTGCTGTCACATTTACCGAAGTTTGAGATGGCAATGGAATTAGGTAACTCCGAGGCAATCAAACATGCGGTGCGTCATGGATTGGGAATTAGTTGCCTGTCGCGACGGGTCATTGAAGATCAATTGCAGGCAGGCACATTAAGTGAAGTTGCGGTCCCTCTGCCGCGCCTGATGCGTACGTTGTGGCGTATACATCATCGGCAAAAACACCTTTCCAACGCGCTACGGCGCTTTCTGGACTATTGCGATCCCGCGAATGTACCGCGTTAAGTTGCTGTACAAGAACATGCTGGTGCTGTGTCGATTTCGTGACGCAGCGCCCGCAGCATGCATTCGCCAGAAAAGAGATTGGCTGCTTTACTTATAATCCCGGGGCGATCATGAAGGTGTCTTATAACCGTGTATTTCTGCCGGAAGGATTGCCAATCGTCTGCTACAATCGCGCCTCATTTTTAAGATGGATAGCATTTTTGTATGGTTTCCGAAACTAAAACCACAGAAGCGCCGGGCTTACGCCGTGAATTAAAGGCGCGTCACCTGACGATGATTGCCATTGGCGGTTCCATCGGTACAGGTCTTTTTGTTGCCTCTGGCGCAACGATTTCTCAGGCAGGTCCGGGCGGGGCATTGCTCTCGTATATGTTGATTGGCCTGATGGTTTACTTCCTGATGACCAGTCTCGGTGAACTGGCTGCTTACATGCCGGTTTCCGGTTCGTTTGCCACTTACGGTCAGAACTATGTTGAAGAAGGCTTTGGCTTCGCGCTGGGCTGGAACTACTGGTACAACTGGGCTGTGACTATTGCCGTTGACCTGGTTGCTGCGCAGCTGGTTATGAGCTGGTGGTTCCCGGATACACCCGGTTGGATCTGGAGTGCGCTGTTCCTCGGCGTTATCTTCCTGCTGAACTACATTTCGGTCCGTGGCTTTGGTGAAGCAGAATACTGGTTCTCACTGATCAAGGTTACGACGGTTATTGTCTTTATTGTTGTCGGCGTGCTGATGATTATCGGTATCTTCAAAGGCGCACAGCCTGCGGGCTGGAGCAACTGGACAATCGGCGAAGCACCGTTTGCTGGTGGTTTTGCGGCAATGATCGGCGTGGCAATGATTGTCGGCTTCTCTTTCCAGGGTACCGAGCTGATCGGTATTGCTGCAGGCGAGTCCGAAGATCCGGCGAAAAACATTCCACGCGCGGTACGTCAGGTGTTCTGGCGAATCCTGTTGTTCTATGTATTCGCGATCCTGATCATCAGCCTGATTATTCCGTACACCGATCCGAGCCTGCTGCGTAATGATGTGAAAGACATCAGCGTCAGTCCGTTCACCCTGGTATTCCAACACGCGGGTCTGCTCTCTGCGGCGGCGGTGATGAACGCTGTTATTCTGACGGCGGTGCTGTCAGCGGGTAACTCCGGTATGTATGCGTCTACTCGTATGCTGTACACCCTGGCGTGTGACGGTAAAGCGCCGCGCATTTTCGCTAAATTGTCGCGTGGTGGCGTGCCGCGTAACGCGCTGTATGCGACGACGGTGATTGCCGGTCTGTGCTTCCTGACCTCCATGTTTGGCAACCAGACGGTATACCTGTGGCTGCTGAACACCTCCGGGATGACGGGTTTTATCGCCTGGCTGGGGATTGCCATTAGCCACTACCGCTTCCGTCGCGGTTACGTATTGCAGGGACACGACATTAACGATCTGCCGTACCGTTCAGGCTTCTTCCCACTGGGGCCGATCTTCGCATTCATTCTGTGTCTGATTATCACACTGGGCCAGAACTACGAAGCGTTCCTGAAAGACACCATTGACTGGGGCGGCGTAGCGGCAACATATATTGGTATCCCGCTGTTCCTGATTATCTGGTTCGGATACAAGCTGATTAAAGGAACTCACTTCGTACGCTACAGCGAAATGAAGTTCCCGCAGAACGATAAGAAATAAGTTTCCTCCCTTCCTTGCTAAGCCCTCTCAACCGAGAGGGCTTTTTCAATTCTATTTCCCTGACAAATCATGTGGATATAAATTTTAACATTTGGATTGATAATTGTTATCGTTTGCATTATCGTTACGCCGAAATCAAAAAAGGCTGACAAATCAGGGGCTGTTCCGGCTTTCTGGAATGATCACCTGCATACAAATAAGTCCACCGCGATGCTGCCGTACGCAAGGGGACGTGAAAAAGATGTGAGCGATAACCCATTTTATTTTCGTAGTTACCTCATGGAGATATGGAATGTTTAGGTTGAACCCTTTCGTACGGGTCGGGCTGTGTTTGTCCGCTATTTCTTGTGCATGGCCTGTGTTAGCGGTCGATGATGATGGCGAAACGATGGTTGTCACTGCATCTTCCGTTGAGCAAAACCTTAAAGATGCACCCGCCAGTATCAGCGTCATTACCCAGGAAGACCTGCAGCGAAAACCGGTACAGAATCTGAAGGATGTCCTCAAAGAAGTGCCTGGCGTACAACTGACGAACGAAGGGGATAACCGTAAGGGCGTTAGTATTCGTGGTCTGGACAGCAGCTACACCCTGATTCTCGTCGACGGTAAACGCGTTAACTCCCGCAATGCCGTCTTCCGCCACAATGATTTCGATCTGAACTGGATCCCGGTCGATTCCATCGAACGTATTGAAGTGGTCCGTGGCCCGATGTCGTCGCTGTACGGTTCCGATGCGCTCGGCGGTGTCGTGAATATCATCACCAAAAAAATCGGTCAGAAATGGTCGGGTACCGTTACTGTCGATACCACCATTCAGGAACATCGCGATCGCGGTGATACCTATAACGGTCAGTTCTTTACCAGCGGGCCATTAATTGACGGTGTGCTTGGAATGAAAGCTTACGGCAGCCTGGCAAAACGTGAAAAGGATAACCCGCAAAACTCAACCACCACCGATACCGGAGAAACGCCGCGTATTGAAGGATTCTCCAGCCGCGACGGCAATGTTGAATTTGCCTGGACACCGAATCAAAATCACGATTTTACTGCCGGATACGGTTTTGACCGTCAGGATCGTGATTCCGACTCGCTGGACAAAAACCGCCTGGAACGTCAGAACTACTCCGTCAGCCATAATGGGCGTTGGGATTACGGCACCAGCGAACTGAAATACTACGGTGAGAAAGTCGAAAACAAAAACCCTGGCAACAGCAGCCCGATTACTTCCGAAAGCAATACGGTCGATGGTAAATACACGTTGCCACTGACGGCGATTAATCAGTTTCTCACGGTTGGCGGTGAATGGCGTCACGACAAACTTAGCGATGCGGTGAACCTGACCGGGGGAACCAGCTCCAAAACGTCTGCCAGCCAGTACGCGCTGTTTGTGGAAGATGAATGGCGGATCTTCGAGCCGCTGGCGCTGACGACCGGCGTGCGTATGGACGATCACGAAACCTACGGTGAACACTGGAGTCCTCGTGCCTACCTGGTTTATAACGCCACCGACACCGTAACGGTGAAAGGGGGCTGGGCGACGGCATTTAAAGCGCCTTCTCTGTTGCAACTTAGCCCTGACTGGACGAGCAATTCCTGCCGTGGCGCATGCAAGATTGTGGGTAGCCCGGATCTGAAACCTGAAACCAGCGAAAGTTGGGAGCTCGGGCTTTACTACATGGGTGAAGAAGGTTGGCTGGAAGGGGTTGAATCCAGCGTGACCGTTTTCCGCAACGATGTAAAAGATCGTATCAGCATCAGCCGTACGTCTGACGTCAATGCTGCTCCGGGCTACCAAAACTTTGTCGGTTTTACAGCGGACGGTGTGCCAGTATTCAGCTACTACAACGTTAACAAAGCACGTATTCAGGGCGTGGAAACCGAACTGAAAATTCCGTTCAACGATGAATGGAAACTGTCGATCAACTACACCTACAACGATGGTCGTGATGTCAGCAACGGCGAAAACAAACCGTTGTCCGATCTGCCGTTCCATACCGCTAACGGTACGCTGGACTGGAAACCGCTGGCGCTGGAAGACTGGTCATTCTATGTTTCTGGTCATTATACCGGGCAGAAACGCGCCGACAGCGCGACGGCTAAAACACCGGGCGGTTATACCATCTGGAATACCGGCGCGGCCTGGCAGGTGACTAAAGACGTCAAACTGCGCGCAGGCGTGCTGAACCTTGGCGACAAGGATCTCAGTCGTGACGACTACAGCTATAACGAAGACGGACGTCGTTACTTTATGGCAGTGGATTATCGCTTCTGATGCGAAGATGCCCGGCGTCGATCCCGCCGGGCATAATCCCAGAAATTCGCTTCTGGCTTTATAACCGATGAAATTTTGCCAGTAAGGCCAGTGAAAATGTTGTCAGCAAAATGGTAATGACTGCGTAAATATACACTCCTGACCATTCCCAACTGTTTTTCACCATAATAACTGGAAGCCCTGCCATTGCCGCGCCTAAATAACTAAACAAGCCCCTGAATCCAGTAATGGAACCTGCCGCATCTTTATGCGTAACATCAAGACACCCGACAGCGAATAACATATGCGGTCCATACAATGCAAACCCCATGATTGTAAACAGAATAGCCGTTAATGTGTAGGAGACGTCCTGCACCAGCGGTACGAGAACGATGCAAATACATAAAGCGATGGCAAAGATTAATCCGGTCATCCAGCGGTTACTTTTAAACATGAAATCGGACAAGTACCCCGCCAGTAATCCCCCAGCAAGTCCACCTGCTTCAAACCAGGATATAATGGAGTTCGCTTTAATCAGGCTCCAGTTATGAACCTGAGAATAATAAATTTGTGGCCAGTCATTGAGGATGGTGCGTGCAATATAGACCGACATATCCCCGAGGATAATGAGCCAAACTAATGGGTTGGTAAGAATATATTTAACGAATATTTGCCAAAAACTGAGATCAACCGGACTTGCTTTAACTTGTGCAAGTTCTGTCGGGTCGTTGCGCCACTTACCGACGTTAGGCAAACCGAGCGTGCCGGGACGATCTTTTATCGTAAACAAGGCAACAATCCCCATAATCAGTGAGATTACACCCGGAACATAAAAGCCCATCTTCCAGCTGCCACTAAAAGCAATAGCAAAGCTTGTCAGGAGAGGCGCAAGACTACCGCCAATATTATGCGCAGCTTCAACAACTGCCCACCAGCGTCCGCGTTCATTTTTCGAGAACCACGAGGCCATAATTTTTGCCATTGGCGGAAAACTGGTACCCTGGAGAATAGCATTAAGGCTATACAGGATATAGAACGCAGCAACGCTGTCTGAAAAACCGAAAAGAATGTTAACAATACCGACGCCAATAAGTACGGGGCCAGTCATCGCTCGTGGGTTAATTTTATCGACTAACATGCCACCTACAAACTTCATAGAGCCATAAAGAATGTAAAAGACCGACGACATGATAGCGAAATCTTGTGCGGTTAATGACGTATCCGTTAACATCGCTGGCATGGCCGCAGAGAAATTCTTGCGGGTTAAGTAAAATACGGCATAAGAGATAAATACAGAGGTGATGATTTCAATGCGAAATTTTTTATAAGTATGATCAACTTCTTCTTTTGGTTTGACCACCGGTTGGTCGGCCTGGCTGAAAATAAATTTTTTCAAACTCATTGTGAGTTTCCTTTTCTGTGAACCTTATGGCGCTATAATTTTTCTTCTATAAAAAAGAGAAGCGACTCAAAACCATTAAAATTAATCTGGTCAGCAATTTTTTCCCGGGTTTTAGGTTTTGCTTTCCATGCCACGCCATTCCCGGCATGCAAAAGCATAGGAATATCATTGGCACCATCTCCACAGGCAATGATGTTTTCACGGCAGATAGCTAACTCTGTCGCTAAATTTATCAGGGTTTGCTTTTTCTTTTCTGCATTCATAATAGGTAAGGTAATTGTATCAGTTAACAGATCTTCCTTAATGCGCACAGAGTTAGAAAATGCAAAATCAAGTTGATATTTTTCCTTCAATCGCTCAGTAAAAATATCCAAACCTCCAGATATAATTGCCGTCTTGAATCCTTTTTCTTTTAGTATGGGAAGAATAGTTTCAAGACCTGGTGAAAGAGTCATCTGTTCACAAACTTGATGCAATATATCTTTATGCGTTCCTTTAAGCATGGCAATTCGCCGGGTAAAACTGGTATCAAAATCGATTTTCCCTTCCATCGCTTCACGGGTCAGTGCGGTGATTTTTTCAGAGATGCCGAGTCTACGGGCTATTTCATCGACACCTTCTTCTTCAACAAAGGTGGAATCCATATCAAAGGCAATAATTCCCTGATCCGGTAAGACCCTGGGTTTACGGAAAAAATCAAACTGATGATTATCAGCACGGTGACGTAAACCAGCATAAAAAGCAGGGTTGGTAACATCATCTGGTAATACTAGCTTTAGATACTCTTTATTTATTTGCCCACTGTAATTCGTTGTTAGCGAAAACACCGAGGGGGAAATCTTTAAATGTTGCAGATAATCTTCCAGACATTTTTGGGTGATGTCGATGCCTGTTGGCGACAAGAAATAAATAATCGTCATTTACCGCTCCTTTTTATCTGCAATGATTATAATAAGATTTCATAGAGGCTGATGTATCTGACAATCACAGTTGTGAATGTTAAATAAAAGATAAAAAAGTACTTTTTTTGATACTTTGAAATAATAAGATACTAAAAGTACCATTTTTGATATCTTTACCAGGATATAAAGAATAACTATTTTTCAACGTTGAAGGAATCATTTAAAAATATGGAAAGCTGCATAGATATATTCAAGATAGTTATTGGTCCATCCAGTTCCCGCACAGTCGGGCCAATGCGTGCGGCTTATAATTTTGTGTCACAATTGAAACAGCAAGAAATGTTACCTTTGTTGCGGAAACTTGATGTCGAACTTTATGGTGCGCTGTCATTAAGCCGCAAGTGCCATAATGTTGATGTGGCGATTTATCTCGGTTTGCAAGGACACTTACCTGACAGCGTTGACATTCGCATGGAAATGTCCGCCATCAGGCGTGCAGAAACTGAGGCGACGCTGGAAGTTATGCCTGGTGTCAACGTCAGTGTATCCATTCTTTCTAATCTACAAGCGCATCCGGGGCACCCTTATGCGATGACATTTCGTGCCAGAGATGACTGGTTTACACTTTATGAAGAAACCTGGTTTTCTATCGGCGACGGTCAAGTGATAAAAGCAGGAGAGGCGATTATTCCTCCATCAGTCACTCCACATCCTTTTGAATTCCAGAACGCAAACGAATTATTAAAACTTTGTCAGCAAAACGGATTATCTGTCGCGGCATTAATGATGAAAAACGAACTGCACTGCCAGACAGCAGCTTTTTTGCATGACGATCTTCATAAAAAATGGGAAGTAATGAAGGATGCGGTTTATCGCGGGATGCATACAGAAGGATTACTTCCAGGTCCGTTTCAGGTTAACCGTCGTGCCTGTGCTTTATATAAATCGTTGCAGTCAAAGGGGTTTTCCAATGACTTCCTGACTACGCTCAATTGGGTCAATACTTTTGCCATTGCGGTGAGCGAAGAAAATGCTGCGGGTGGACGTGTCGTGACAGCACCCACCAACGGCGCGAGCGGTATTATCCCGGCTGTACTGTGCTGGTATGATAAATTCATTCACGAGCTTGATACATACTCCGTTACCCGCTTTTTACTGACCGCTGGTGCCATCGCCATTCTGTTCAAAAAAAATGCCTCTATTCTGGGTTCTGAAGTTGGATGTCAGGGGGAAATAGGTGTTGCCAGTTCAATGGCGGCAGCAGGATTAGCAGAACTTATGGGCGGGTCAGTGGCTCAGGTACTTAGCGCGGCAGAAATTGCGATGGAGCATCATTTAGGTTTGACCTGTGATCCAGTTGGCGGGCAGGTACAAATTCCTTGTATTGAACGAAATGCTATTTCAGCTGTGAAAGCTATCAACGCAACGACGATGGCGTTGAGTCGCATAAGCGAGCCGTGCATTACGCTGGATGAGATAATTTCCGCGATGTATGAAACCGGAAAGGATATGAGCGCTAAATACCGTGAAACTTATCATGGCTGTCTGAGCAAATTGCAGCCAAGAAAAAAGGATGCGTAAGATGAAATATAATACGATGAATAACAACGAAATTATTTTATCACTGTGCGCTCGCATTAAAGAAACGCGTATCTCATTATCATTGACCCAACAGCAGTTAGCCGAGCGTGCATTGGTGGGCATAGCAACGGTCAAGCGGATTGAAAAGGGGGGAAGTTTAAATCTTGATACTCTCATTTCTCTTCTGCGCGCGCTGAATAAATTGCAAAATCTCGATGCCATATTGTTCGAAGCAGAAATGCGTAATTTCAACGAAAATAGTTCCAGCGGCGAAGGGGCAGGGCGACTACAGGTACGCCAGCAACTGACAGATTTAAACCAGAAGTCTCCAGCCCCGCACGCAGATGACCATAATTTTAGTACGGCGCTGGAAAATACCCTCTGCTGGTGATTATTTCTGTAAATACTGCGCATGGAAGCGCAGATGATCCTCTATAAAAGAGGCAATAAAGTAGTAACTGTGATCATATCCCGGCTGAATACGCAGCGTCATCGGCCACGCTTTTTGACGCGCGGCTTCTGCCAGCACTGCGGGTTGTAGCTGGTCGGCAAGAAACTGATCATTATCGCCCTGATCAATCAGTGTCGGGATCGCATCCTGCGCATTACTCGCATACATCAGCGCGCAACTGTCCCATTCCATCCAGTCATTTTTATCCTCACCCAGATAAGTGCTAAACGCTTTTATTCCCCACGGGACGCTGCACGGATTCACAATCGGCGCAAAGGCGGAAACACTGGTGTATTTGCCAGGATTTTTCAGCGCCATAATCAATGCGCCGTGACCACCCATGGAATGACCGCTAATAGCGCAGCGATCGCTGACGTTAAATTGCGATTGAATGAGAGTCGGTAATTCATCGCGCAGATAATCGTACATCCTGTAATGCGTCGCCCACGGTTTTTGTGTTGCGTTGAGATAAAACCCCGCGCCCTGACCTAAATCGTAGCCGTCGTCGTTGGCTACTTGTTCGCCGCGCGGACTGGTGTCTGGCATCACCAGTACAATCCCCAGTTCCGCCGCTACGCGTTGGGCCCCCGCTTTGGTGGTGAAGTTCTCGTCATTGCAGGTTAATCCGGAGAGCCAGTACAGCACCGGCGGCGGGGTGTGATCGCGAGGCGGTGGAAGAAAGATGCTGAACGTCATCGGGCAATTTAAGGTACTGGAGTCGTGCCGCCAGCGTTGTTGCCAGCCTTCAAAACAGCGGTGCTCTTCGAGCATTTCCATGCGTGGCTCCTTGTTGTGTTGTTTGCAATTTCTTCATCATACCGTTTATTCAATGTGCTGTGAGTAACTTTCACTTCCGTATATACATAACGATGTTTTAACATCTGCTGATGAAAGGCAGCGGCAATTACAATAATTATCGCTGTGAATACTGGATTATGTGCGCCGCCTCACGCACAATAATCAGGCTGTAAATCAGCTTAATAACTTTGCCCCCACGCAGGGCGGAGGCGTCACACCTGCAGGAGAAATCATAAATGCCATCACTCAGTAAAGAAGCGGCCCTGGTTCATGAAGCGTTAGTTGCGCGAGGACTGGAAACACCGCTGCGCCCGCCCGTGCATGAAATGGATAACGAAACGCGCAAAAGTCTTATTGCTGGTCATATGACCGAAATCATGCAGTTGCTGAATCTCGACCTGGCTGATGACAGTTTGATGGAAACGCCGCATCGCATCGCTAAAATGTATGTCGATGAAATTTTCTCCGGTCTGGATTACGCCAATTTCCCGAAAATCACCCTCATTGAAAACAAAATGAAGGTCGATGAAATGGTTACCGTGCGCGATATCACCCTGACCAGTACCTGTGAACACCATTTTGTTACCATCGATGGCAAAGCGACGGTGGCCTATATTCCGAAAGATTCGGTGATCGGTCTGTCAAAAATTAACCGTATCGTGCAGTTCTTTGCCCAGCGTCCGCAGGTGCAGGAACGTCTGACGCAGCAAATTCTCATTGCGCTACAAACGCTGCTGGGCACCAATAACGTGGCTGTCTCTATCGATGCGGTACATTACTGCGTGAAGGCGCGTGGCATCCGCGATGCAACCAGTGCCACGACAACGACCTCTCTTGGTGGATTGTTCAAATCCAGTCAGAATACGCGCCACGAGTTTCTGCGCGCTGTGCGTCATCACAACTGATTAAAAGGCAGGAACCATGGAGCGCAACGTCACGCTCGATTTTGTTCGCGGCGTCGCCATTCTGGGGATCCTGCTATTAAACATCAGCGCCTTTGGGTTACCAAAGGCGGCTTATCTCAATCCCGCCTGGTACGGCGCTATTACGCCGCAGGATGCATGGACCTGGGCATTACACGATCTCATCGGTCAGGTGAAATTCCTCACGCTTTTTGCGTTGCTGTTTGGTGCTGGCCTGCAAATGTTGCTACCCCGTGGCAAACGCTGGATCCAGTCGCGGTTAACACTGTTAGTCTTGTTGGGCTTTATTCACGGTTTATTGTTCTGGGACGGCGATATTCTGTTGGCTTACGGGCTGGTGGGCTTAATCTGTTGGCGGCTGGTGCGCGATGCGCCATCGGTAAAAAGCCTGTTTAATACCGGCGTCATGCTTTATCTGGTGGGGCTTGGCGTTTTGCTGTTGTTGGGGTTGATTTCAGACAGTCAGACCAGCCGCGCCTGGACGCCGGATGCATCGGCTATTTTGTATGAAAAATACTGGAAGCTTCATGGCGGCGTTGAAGCGATCGGTAACCGTGCCGATGGAGTTGGGAACAGTTTACTGGCACTGGGCGCACAGTATGGCTGGCAACTGGCAGGAATGATGCTAATTGGCGCGGCGCTGATGCGCAGTGGCTGGCTGAAAGGGCAGTTTAGCTTGCGCCATTATCGGCGTACCGGTTTTGTGCTGGTGGCGATTGGGGTGATCATTAACCTTCCAGCGATCGCCCTGCAATGGCGGCTGGACTGGGCATATCGCTGGTGCGCCTTCTTACTTCAGATGCCGCGGGAACTGAGTGCGCCGTTTCAGGCGGTTGGCTATGCGTCGCTGTTTTATGGTTTCTGGCCGCAATTGAGCCGCTTTAAGCTGGTGCTCGCGATCGCCTGCGTCGGACGGATGGCGCTGACCAACTATCTATTGCAAACGCTGATTTGTACCACGCTTTTTTATCACCTCGGTTTGTTTATGCAGTTTGACCGTCTGGAATTGCTGGCGTTTGTTATTCCGGTATGGCTGGCGAATATTCTCTTCTCTGTTATCTGGCTGCGTTACTTCCGTCAGGGGCCGGTGGAATGGCTCTGGCGTCAGTTAACTTTGCGTGCTGCCGGACCTGCATTATCTAAAACATCGAGATAACGATCTGGATCACATTCATTAACAAAATGGTTGTAACCGTTTCCATTGCTGTGACTCGATTCACGAAGTCCTGTATTCAGTGCTGACAAAATAGCCGCCAGCAAGCAGGCATTTACTGCAATCTCATAACAGGTAGTGAATATGATCACCATTCGTGATGTAGCGCGTCAGGCTGGCGTCTCTGTGGCAACGGTTTCCCGGGTACTCAATAACAGCACGCTGGTCAGTGCCGACACGCGTGAAGCAGTAATGAAAGCAGTGAGCGAGCTGGATTATCGGCCAAACGCCAATGCCCAGGCGCTGGCAACTCAGGTTAGCGATACCATTGGCGTGGTGGTAATGGACGTTTCTGATGCGTTTTTTGGCGCGCTGGTAAAAGCGGTGGATCTCGTCGCCCAGCAGCACCAGAAATATGTGCTAATAGGTAATAGCTATCATGAAGCGGAAAAAGAGCGTCATGCCATTGAGGTGTTAATTCGCCAGCGTTGTAACGCGTTGATTGTTCATTCAAAAGCGTTAAGCGATGATGAATTAGCGCAGTTTATGGATAACATTCCCGGTATGGTGTTAATCAACCGCGTTGTGCCGGGGTACGCCCATCGTTGCGTTTGCCTGGATAATCTCAGTGGTGCCCGAATGGCGACGCGCATGTTGCTGAATAACGGGCATCAACGTATTGGTTATCTTTCTTCCAGCCACGGCATTGAAGATGATGCCATGCGCAAAGCAGGCTGGATGAGTGCGTTGAAAGAGCAGGATATTATTCCGCCGGAAAGCTGGATTGGCACTGGCACCCCGGACATGCCAGGCGGTGAGGCGGCGATGGTTGAACTGCTGGGGCGCAATCTACAACTTACCGCTGTATTTGCATACAACGACAATATGGCCGCTGGCGCACTGACGGCATTAAAAGATAATGGTATTGCGATTCCGTTACATCTCTCAATCATCGGTTTCGATGATATTCCCATCGCTCGTTACACCGACCCACAATTAACGACCGTGCGTTATCCTATTGCTTCGATGGCAAAATTAGCTACCGAACTGGCCTTACAAGGGGCTGCAGGCAACATTGATCCTCACGCCAGCCACTGTTTTATGCCGACGTTAGTGCGTCGCCATTCTGTCGCAACGCGCCAGAATGCGGCAGCGATCACTAACTCAACAAATCAGTCGATGTAACCGCTTTCAATCTGTGAGTGATTTCACAGTATATTAACAATGTGATAGCTATGATTGCACCGTTTTAACGCTGTAACCTGTATGTAACAGTGAATCATCACTTTCACCGAGGTAATAGCGTCATAACAACAATTAAAGCCGTTTTCTGGAGCGTTACCGGGCATGGAAGAACGAATTTTAAAAAGTGAGCTTCGGCGTTCAGTAACACTTCATTAACTCTACTGCCCCGCCGAGCATTTATCTCAAGCACTACCCTGCATAAGAAAAACCGGAGATACCATGAATAAGAAGGTGTTAACCCTGTCTGCTGTAATGGCCAGTATGTTATTCGGTGCCACTGCACACGCTGCTGATACCCGTATTGGTGTAACAATCTATAAGTACGACGATAACTTTATGTCTGTTGTGCGCAAGGCTATCGAACAAGATGCGAAAGCCGCGCCAGATGTTCAGCTGCTGATGAATGATTCTCAGAATGACCAGTCCAAGCAGAACGATCAGATCGACGTATTGCTGGCGAAAGGGGTGAAGGCACTGGCAATCAACCTGGTTGACCCGGCAGCTGCGGGTACGGTGATTGAGAAAGCGCGTGGGCAAAACGTGCCGGTGGTTTTCTTTAACAAAGAACCGTCTCGTAAGGCGCTGGATAGCTACGATAAAGCCTACTATGTTGGCACTGACTCCAAAGAGTCCGGCATTATTCAGGGCGATTTGATTGCTAAGCATTGGGCGGCAAACCAGGGTTGGGATCTCAACAAAGACGGTCAGATTCAATTCGTACTGCTGAAAGGTGAACCGGGCCATCCGGATGCAGAAGCACGCACCACTTACGTGATTAAAGAGCTGAACGACAAAGGCATCAAAACTGAACAGTTACAGTTAGATACCGCAATGTGGGATACCGCTCAGGCGAAAGATAAGATGGACGCCTGGCTGTCTGGCCCGAACGCCAACAAAATCGAAGTTGTTATCGCCAACAACGATGCGATGGCAATGGGCGCAGTAGAAGCACTGAAAGCACACAACAAGTCCAGCATTCCAGTGTTTGGTGTCGATGCGCTGCCAGAAGCTCTGGCACTGGTGAAATCCGGTGCACTGGCGGGCACCGTATTGAACGACGCTAACAACCAGGCGAAAGCGACTTTTGATCTGGCGAAAAACCTGGCCGATGGCAAAGGTGCGGCTGATGGTACCAACTGGAAAATCGACAACAAAGTGGTCCGCGTACCTTACGTTGGCGTAGATAAAGACAACCTGGCTGAATTCAGCAAGAAATAAGACTGATTGGGCGCAGTCATTTACTGCGCCCTTATTGTATGGCCAACAAGGTAAAATTATATGGTCAGCTCAACGACTCCGTCTTCCGGGGAATACTTGTTGGAAATGAGCGGTATCAACAAGTCTTTTCCGGGTGTTAAGGCACTTGATAACGTTAATTTAAAAGTCCGGCCACATTCTATCCATGCATTAATGGGGGAAAACGGCGCAGGAAAATCAACATTATTAAAATGCCTGTTTGGTATTTATCAAAAAGACTCCGGCACCATTTTGTTCCAGGGTAAAGAGATCGATTTCCATTCTGCCAAAGAAGCACTGGAAAATGGTATTTCGATGGTACACCAGGAATTAAACCTGGTATTGCAACGTTCGGTGATGGACAACATGTGGCTGGGGCGGTATCCCACCAAAGGCATGTTTGTCGATCAGGACAAAATGTACCGCGAAACCAAAGCGATTTTTGATGAGCTGGATATTGATATCGATCCGCGTGCGCGCGTCGGCACATTATCCGTTTCGCAAATGCAGATGATCGAAATCGCCAAAGCGTTTTCCTATAACGCGAAAATTGTGATTATGGATGAACCGACATCTTCGTTAACTGAAAAAGAGGTCAATCATCTTTTCACTATTATTCGTAAATTAAAAGAGCGCGGCTGCGGTATTGTTTATATCTCGCATAAAATGGAAGAAATCTTCCAGTTATGTGATGAAGTCACCGTATTGCGCGACGGTCAGTGGATCGCTACCGAACCGCTGGCAGGGCTAACGATGGACAAGATCATCGCCATGATGGTTGGACGCTCTCTTAACCAGCGTTTCCCTGACAAAGAAAACAAGCCGGGCGAAGTGATTCTGGAAGTGCGTAATCTGACGTCGCTGCGCCAGCCGTCGATTCGCGATGTCTCGTTTGATCTGCATAAAGGGGAGATCCTCGGTATTGCCGGTCTGGTGGGGGCGAAACGTACCGATATTGTTGAGACGTTATTTGGTATTCGCGAGAAATCGGCTGGCACCATTACGTTGCACGGTAAAAAGATCAATAACCATAACGCTAACGAAGCCATAAACCACGGATTTGCACTGGTAACTGAAGAGCGCCGCTCAACGGGAATTTATGCCTATCTGGATATTGGCTTTAACTCGTTAATTTCTAATATCCGCAACTACAAAAATAAAGTTGGCTTGCTGGATAACTCGCGGATGAAAAGCGATACCCAGTGGGTAATTGATTCGATGCGGGTAAAAACGCCGGGACATCGTACGCAAATTGGTTCACTCTCCGGCGGTAATCAGCAAAAGGTAATTATTGGGCGCTGGCTGCTTACGCAACCAGAAATATTAATGCTCGATGAACCAACGCGCGGTATTGATGTCGGAGCGAAGTTCGAAATTTATCAGTTAATTGCCGAACTGGCGAAGAAAGGCAAGGGGATTATTATTATTTCCTCCGAAATGCCAGAGTTGTTAGGGATAACAGACCGTATTCTGGTCATGAGCAATGGTCTCGTTTCCGGAATTGTCGATACAAAAACAACAACGCAAAACGAAATTCTGCGTCTTGCGTCTTTGCACCTTTAAGATTAGGGGCCTCCCATGAGTGCGTTAAATAAGAAAAGTTTTCTTACTTACCTGAAAGAGGGCGGTATTTACGTCGTTCTTTTAGTTTTGCTGGCGATTATTATTTTCCAGGACCCAACTTTTTTAAGTCTGTTGAACTTAAGTAATATTCTCACCCAGTCATCGGTGCGTATTATTATCGCGCTTGGTGTGGCAGGATTAATTGTCACCCAGGGGACCGACCTATCTGCGGGACGTCAGGTAGGGCTGGCAGCCGTGGTGGCAGCGACGTTATTGCAGTCCATGGATAACGCTAACAAAGTATTCCCGGAAATGGCGACGATGCCGATTGCGCTGGTAATTCTGATTGTCTGTGCCATTGGCGCGGTGATCGGTTTGATCAACGGCCTGATTATCGCTTATCTCAACGTGACGCCATTCATTACCACGCTCGGCACGATGATTATCGTCTACGGCATCAACTCGCTCTATTACGACTTTGTCGGGGCGTCGCCAATTTCTGGTTTTGACAGTGGCTTCTCTACCTTTGCTCAGGGCTTTGTTGCGCTGGGGAGCTTCCGTCTCTCTTACATCACTTTCTACGCGTTGATTGCGGTGGCATTCGTCTGGGTGTTGTGGAACAAAACCCGTTTCGGTAAGAACATTTTTGCCATTGGCGGTAACCCGGAAGCGGCGAAAGTTTCTGGTGTCAACGTTGGCCTGAACCTGCTGATGATCTACGCGTTGTCTGGTGTGTTCTATGCCTTTGGCGGGATGTTAGAAGCCGGACGTATCGGCTCTGCCACCAACAACCTCGGCTTTATGTATGAGCTGGATGCTATCGCAGCGTGCGTGGTGGGCGGCGTATCGTTTAGCGGCGGTGTGGGGACGGTGATTGGTGTAGTGACCGGGGTAATTATCTTTACCGTTATCAACTATGGCCTGACGTACATCGGCGTAAACCCGTACTGGCAGTACATCATCAAAGGGGCGATTATTATCTTCGCCGTGGCGCTGGATTCACTGAAATACGCGCGTAAGAAATGATGTGAATGTGGGTATTGCCGGATGCGCCGCATCCGGCAATCGGTGCCAAATGCCGGATGCGACGCTGGTTCTACAACGTTACCGGGTGTTCTTTCTCTCCCTTCTTAAACTTCACTTCCCCGAGATCAATACAACCAACCGGGCAAACATGACCACAAAGCAGACAACCCACGCACTTCTCGGTATTACAATGCGGTGTGCGCGTTTTCTCGCTCCATTCCATCGCCTGGTGACCGCCGTCGTAACAGGAAATATAACAGCGTCCACAGCCAACACATTTATCGAGATTGATATGGGGATAGACGATATAGCTACGGTCTAAATCTTCCGCCGGGACAATATTGTGATTCGCCAGACCTACCATCTCCTGCAACGAATCAAATCCCTGATCGGCGAGATAATGCGATAACCCGCTTGCCATATCTTCCACTATCCGATAGCCGTACTGCATAATGCCGGTGGTCACCTGCAATGTCGCTGCACCGAGCAATAAAAACTCTGCCGCATCTTCCCAGGTTTCAATACCGCCGATACCGCTGATCGGGAAATCGCGCAGCTCTGGATGGGTGCGCATTTGCTGAATAAAGCGTAGGGCGATCGGTTTTACCGCTTTACCTGAATATCCGGAAATACTCGATTTACCGTTAACGATCGGCATACCAATTTTCTGATTAAGATCGATATTGGTGATGGATTTAACGGTATTAATCGCCGCAATGCCATCTGCGCCGCCGCGCTTCGCAGCCAGCGCCACTTCGCACATATCACCGATATTCGGCGTCATCTTCGCCAGCATCGGCAGCTTAGAACCGCGTTTCACCGCCCGACAATATTTTTCTACCAGTTCCGGGCTTTGCCCGACATCACTACCCATCGCATGAGAAGTCATTTGCGGACAGGAGAAGTTACACTCGATCATATCGGCGCCAGCTTCTTGCACTAGCCGCGCCAGATCCTCCCACTGCTGTTCATTTTCGCCCATGATCGAAGCGATCAATACTTTGTCCGGATAATCTTCTTTCAGCCGATGCAGGGCGGCCAGATTCTCCTCCAGAGGATGTTCGGCAATCTGCTCCATATTTTTGAAGCCGATAAAACCGGTATCTTCTTTCACCAGATGATCAAAACGTGGTGAGACTTCGTTGGCGATAAAAAAGCCGATCGTTTTAAATACCACGCCACCCCAGCCCGTGTCGTAGGCTTTGGCGCACATCTCATAGCAATTGCCTACCGGCGAAGAAGAGAGGCAGAACGGGTTGGGAAACTTCACGCCGCAAAAGGTAATCGAAAGATCTTTCGTTAACATGAGCAAGCTCCCTCTAAATAGTGATGAATTGCCTCAGCGGCTTCTTTCCCGGTTTTCACGGCATAAACCACGGTTTTGTAACCCTCAACAATATCGCCAGCAGCAAAGACTTGCGGGTCGCGGGTCTGGTAATTTTTTGTTTTGATGGTGTTACGCTGCGGCTCTAACTCCGCAAAGGCATCCAGTCTGGCATGCTGACCGACGGCGAGAATAATTTTATCTGCCGCCATCGTTAGTTCGCCCGGTAAGCGTACATGCTTAAACGTGACTTTATTGCCTTCCACGGCCACTGGTGTGAATCCATCGATGATCGAAACGCCCAACTCCCGGGCGCTGGCAAACTCTTTTTCGCTTGCCGGAAACTCATCTAACTCTTCACGTGCTACGCAGGTTACCGCCTGACAGCCGAGAACTTTCAGCGTGCTGGCAACGTCCATCGCGACATCACCGCCGCCGATAATTAATGCGCTTTGTGGAATGCTGATATCGCCCTGCGCCTGCCGTGCACGTTGCAAGAAGTCGACGGCAATCTCAACGTCGCTATGCTCAAACAGCGGTAGCCCGGAACCGCCCGACAACCCTACGGTGACAAGTACTGCGCGGTTTTCCGCTTTCAGTTGCTCCAGGGTGAGTACTTTACCGATTTCGTTATTGCACTTAATGGTCACCCCCATTTTTTCGATACGGGCGATCTCTGCATCCAGCACGGTTTGCGGCAAACGAAATTGCGGAATACCGTTACACAGCCAGCCACCGGGTTGCGCTTCTTTTTCATAAATAGTGACGTCGTACCCCATATTTGTCAGCGTCACGCTGGCCTGCAATCCAGCAGGACCTGCGCCAATAATGGCGACTTTGCCGAGCGTTTTAGTACCAGGCTGATAAATTTCCATCCCGGTTTGTTGTTCAAAATCAGTGATAAAACGCTGTAAGCGACCGATATCAATGGGAGCATCAACACCGGCACGGGTACAACCGCTTTGACATAATTTCTCCGTTGGGCAAACTCTGGCGCATACAGCACCTAAGGCATTATTTTCGCGAATTGTCTCGGCAGCGCCTTTAAAATTACGAAAGTAGATTGAGCGTATAAATTTCCCCGGATCGGTTTGTGCCGGGCAAGCCTGACTACAGGGCGCGTCGTGACATAATAAACAGCGAGAGGCTTCTTTAATCGCCAGTAAAGGCGTAAAAGCCGGAGTGAGTTCATCCAGATAATTTTGTTGCGGCATGTGATCTTCCTTAATGCTATGAGTAATTAAGGCGAACGCTAAATATACTCGTCATACTTCAAGTTGCATGTGCTGCGTCTGCGTTAGCTCACCCCAGTCACTTGTCGTCTTCCTGCAACTCGAATTATTTAGAGCATAAATATTGCTTGCTGATATTAAGGCTAAGCGTGTGGGGAAATTTAAACTGTGAAAGAATTCACAAATAGCTGCGGTTCAGAATGTTATATCCGCAGCTTATTGACTGAAGTAATAATTATTCTCAATAATTAACAGGGGAGGGACAATATTAACGATAGAAAATAAGATAAATAATCATACCAATAGATAAAATTCCGAAGCCACTATATGCTACTAAATAAGCGAAGAAGAGTCCGGGATTTTTTGCTCGCCAGACATACACCGGTTCCGGTGCATTTTTAACCCGTTTATCAATCGCGCCTGCGCGCCAGCCTTTCCATGCTTCGCGGAAACAAAATATCGGGATAAGGAAAAAAACGGCAACGACAAAAAACTGCTGTACATCCATAACTACTTTCCTTGTTTCTTTTGCAATTCAAGTAACTGTTCGGGCGTGACGGCGGGATACCCCTGCGCATCTTCCGGCACCTGGTGCATAGCCGGAATAGGCACAAGCGGCCCTAAATAACGCGGTTCACGTTTAAAAATATAAAGGTCAGCCAGCGCACCGAAACGGGCGGCAAATTCGCGAATACGTACTGACAGCATATCTTTCGGTGACGGTACGGCATAACACTGAGCCTGAATCCCCATATGCAGCGCAATAAATAATGCCCGCTCACAGTGGAAACGTTGGGTGATAATAATGAAATCATTAGTATCGAAAACTTTGCGTGTACGCACGATGGAATCCAGCGTACGAAAACCTGCGTAATCGAGGACAATATCTGATGGGTCGACACCTGCGGCGATTAAATCTTTGCGCATGGTCTTTGGCTCATTATAACTTTGCAAAGCATTATCGCCGCTCAGTAATAGATAATTTACCTTGCCGCTGTTATAGGCATTAATCGCTCCTTGAATGCGGTAGCGATAATACTGATTAATTACGCCAGTACGATAATATTTTGCTGTGCCGAGCACCACACCGACCTGGCGGTAGGGGAGATCCTGCAATTCGTCGTAGATATAAGGCGCGGTTTTCCAGCTCATCCAGCGATCGAGGCCGAGCACAGTCAACAGCAGCAAGCCGATCAGGACTAACAGGCTGAGGAACACGCGCTTTAACATGCAGGAGACTCGATCTAAGGAAAATTTCCATCAGGCTACTTTACCCGCTGGTTTTGCGCAAGAAACGGCAAACTGTTTGCCGGGATTTTCGACACCGGGAGAGAGCAGGCAAGTATGATGCGACGTTTATCAGTGTGTCAGACCTGAAGGCGGCCGGATAAGGCGTTCACGCCACATCCGGCACCAGTCTTAAGCGAGAAGCACGCGGTCGATACTGTGACAGCCGAGAGCTTTCAGCGTTGCGGAGGTTGCATCCCACTGAATCAACGGCGCATCGGCTTTTTCTGCCAGAACCGCGCGCTGGATATCCGGGTAATCATAACCCTTGAGATTCAACAAAATTAACGCCCCCTGCAACGGTGGTAGAGTCGGGTTAAATGCGGCGTTTTCAGCGTAGCTGCCGCTGAAAATACGACCGTCTTTACATTCCAGCGCTACACCGCTTGGCGACTTACTGTAAGGCATGTGTGAACGATTTGCCGCTGCAATCGCCGCCTGAGAAAGCGCATCACCAGTCAGCGCATAGCCGTGATCCTGCTCGTCCATCAGCAGCGTTTTAATCTCCAGATCCTTCGGCCCAAAGGCATCCGGCAGATAGTCACGCAGCGCGTGTGCCTCGCGGCCCGGCAGATGAATACGCAGATCCAGACCGCTGTTCAGTTCATTCATAAACTGACGGCAGTGACCACAAGGCGTGTAGTTAACGGTGATGGCTGCGAGCGCTTTTTCACCACTCAACCAGGCGTGGCTGATCGCGCTTTGTTCGGCATGAACGGTTTGCTGCATTGTCGCACCAATAAATTCCATATTGGCACCGAAATACCAGGTTCCGCTCACACCGCGCGCAATTGCGCCAACATTAAAATTCGACAATGGCGTACGCGCACAGGCCGCCGCCAGCGGGAGTAGTGCGAATGCCAGCGCGTCTTCGTCCAGCCCCGTTGCGCTCTTCAGCAATGAGACTTGCTCCCCGGTCAACAAAGCGGGGAAGTACTTGTCTGCCAGAATAGGTTCCAGTGCAGATTGCAAGTTATCCGCAAGTTGGGCAAAAGCGGTTTGAAAACGTGGATGCATGGCGTTGCCTCATAATCATGTAATGGGATAACAGTTTACGAACCCGTTATGGCTTTATATGTGATCTGAATCTCATTAATTGTGCAACGAATGAAACTTACATCAAAAATGCGCGACGCATCGCAAATTTTAGCCCATTACTGCCAGAATAATCGGGAAAAGGAACGGTGCGATCAGCGAAGTAATAATCCCGCATAACACCAGCGCCAGCGAACTAAATGCACCTTCCTGATAATCCAGCTCAGCACAGCGTGCCGTACCGAGGGCGTGCGAGGCTGTCCCCATCGCCAGACCGCGCGCTGCTTTGGTGCGAATACGCATCGCATTAAGTAACGTATGACCAAACACTGCGCCCAGAATACCGACGAAAATCACGCAAACTGCGCTGATTGCCGGAATACCGCCAATACTGCCGCCAACCGCCATTGCAATAGGCGTGGTGACTGATTTCGGCAGGATTGACGCGGCGATTTCCGGTGAAGCGCCCATCAACAATGCCACGGAAGTCCCCGTCACCATCGCAACCACGCTGCCGATAAAACAGATGGTGATGATCGATTTCCAGCGCGCGCGGATCTGGTGCAGCTGCTCATATAAAGGATAGGCCAGCGCGACGACCGCCGGTTGCAGCAGATCGTTTAGCACTTCGCTACCTTTAAAGTAGCTGTCGTAAGAGATGCCGGTCAGCATTAAAAAAGGAATGATCACCACCATTGCAACCAGCAATGGGTTAAGCAAGGGAAACTTATACCGCGCCGCCAGTTTGCGGGCGGCAAAAAAGACAATTAACGTTAGCGGCAATGACCACCAGATATTTGCCATCATTCTTCTGATCCTTTCTGACCTACGACTTTACGTTCACCGTGCACCAGTTGCGAACTCCAGCTCACCACCAGAAAAACCACCAGCGTACTGACTGCACAGGAAACCACTACCGGACCAAACTGTGCGCGGAGCAAATCAAAATATTGCATGACGCCTACGCCAATCGGCACAAACAATAGCGCCATATAGCGAATCAGTACGTAGCACCCCGGATTGACCCACTTTGCCGGAAGAATTTGCAAGGCCAGCAGGACAAACAAGATCAGCATCCCGATGATGCTGCCCGGAATGGTTACCGGTAGCAGGGAAGCAATGAAAATGCCTGCATACAGGCAGGCATAAATCAGGATAAAAGCGCGTAAATATTGCCAGATAATGTTCAGTGTCTTACTCATAATCAACACCCCAGATGAGATGGATTCATCATACAATTAATTCGTAAAACGTGCTACCGATCACATTAAGAATTCTCAGCATAGTTGAATTACAGGGAAGTAACATCGGGCGAGTGCCCAGTTCAGCACACTAATTCTGCTGTAAAAAGTGCAGAAACTGACTTAAAGCATAAGAAGGCGTTTCGTTATTACGCCAAAACACACCGACGCTGCCTTTCTGTTCAATCTTTGGCAGGTTGAGGATCACCAGTTGCCCCTGGCTGGCATAACGTTGCGCCAGGCGTAATGACAAAATAGAGATCATATTGCTGCTTTGTAACAGGTTGGTACTGACGTTCATCGACGCCGACTCAATCGTGTTTTCTGGCAGCATCACGCCGTGGTCTACCAGCGCATTATCAATGCTGATGCGGATGGGGGTACCTGTCGGCCAGACTATCCACCGCCAGTTAGCAAGATCATTCCAGCTGAGGGTGGCGTATTTCGCCAGTGGATGCTCAGGACGGGCGACAAAGCATACCGGCTCGGTGTAGAGCACGCGATAATTCAGCGGCAGCTGCAACGCGCGACCGCCAATTCGCCCAACCACCACATCGACAGAACCTGCCAACAGATCTTGCAGCAATGGGGTCATCACCTTCTCTTCGATATTCAGGTGTAGAGTTGGCATCTCCTTGAGCAAATGCAAAATCGCCTGGGATACGCAGTCAGTGGCGACGGGAGAACAGCCAATTTTCAGACTGCCGACCAGTCCACCTTGTTTAAAGCGAGCCAGTTCATATTGCGATCTTTTCATGTCATTGATTAACCGTTGGGCATGTTGCAATAACAATTTGCCGCCTTCAGTCGGACGAAGCCCTTTGCTGTGCCGCTCAAAAAGTGTGAGTCCGATCTCATCTTCCAGTTGTGACAACCATTTCGAAAGCGCGGGTTGGGTGATATTCATCATCCGTGCGACATGGGTCAGATTACCCTGTTCACCCAGCGCCACCAGCATTTGCAGGTGATGTAGTTTTAGTTTTTGCGCCCAGTTCGCCATTTGCCATAACCTCCAGGTTATCTCTCTGCCCGAAATGCCATTGTACATCTCATCTCTTTAATCACATTATCGCAACATATACAAAACAAAAGAAACATCTACCTTACCTGCACTGAGGCATTTACTATGACTCAACGACGTGATTTACAAGCACTTATCGATGCCGCTCCGGTCGGCAAGATGCAGTGGCGCGTTATCATCTGCTGTTTTCTGGTGGTAATGCTCGATGGTTTTGACACCGCGGCTATCGGCTTTATCGCCCCTGATATCCGTACTTACTGGCAGCTCACCGCAGGCGATCTTGCCCCGCTTTTTGGTGCGGGTCTGCTGGGTTTAACGGCAGGCGCACTGCTTTGTGGCCCGTTGTCTGACCGCTTTGGCCGCAAACGGGTGATAGAGCTATGCGTCTTTTTATTTGGCGCGTTAAGTCTCGCCTCTGCGTTTTCACCAGATCTGCAAACGCTGGTATTACTGCGTTTTCTCACAGGGCTTGGGCTTGGCGGGGCGATGCCGAACACCATCACCATGACCTCGGAATATCTGCCTGCCCGCCGCCGAGGCGCGCTGGTGACGCTGATGTTTTGCGGCTTTACGCTGGGTTCGGCGTTTGGCGGGATTGTCAGCGCACAGCTGGTGCCGGTGATTGGCTGGCACGGGATCCTGGTGTTGGGGGGCGTGTTACCGCTGATGCTGTTTGTCGCACTGCTGGTAGTTCTGCCGGAATCGCCACGCTGGCAGGTGCGCCGCCAGCTACCGCAGGCGGTGATTGCGAAAACCGTCAGCGCCATCACCCGCGAGCGTTATGTCGATACCCACTTTTATCTCATTGAATCAGCCTCCGTTACAAAAGGCAGCATTCGTCAACTGTTTATGGGACGTCAGTTACCCATTACGTTGATGTTGTGGGTAGTGTTCTTTATGAGCCTGCTGATTATTTACCTGCTCTCAAGCTGGATGCCAACGCTACTGAACCATCGCGGCATAGACCTGCAACACGCGTCCTGGGTCACCGCCGCGTTCCAGATTGGCGGTACGTTGGGCGCGCTGGCGCTGGGCGTGCTGATGGATAAGTTCAATCCTTTCCGCGTGCTGGCGCTGAGCTATGCCGTAGGCGCTGTATGCATCGTGATGATTGGCTTAAGCCAGGATGGATTATGGCTGATGGCGCTGGCGATTTTCGGCACCGGCATTGGCATTAGCGGATCGCAGGTGGGGCTGAATGCGCTGACCGCAACACTTTATCCAACACAAAGTCGCGCCACGGGCGTGAGCTGGTCAAATGCTATCGGCCGCTGCGGCGCGATTGTCGGCTCGCTTTCTGGCGGCCTGATGATGGCGATGAATTTCTCTTTCGACACCCTGTTTTTCATTATCGCTGTGCCCGCGGCGATCAGTGCGGTGATGTTAAGCCTGCTGATCACCGTGGTTCGCCAGTCGACCTCTGTCCCTGACTCACTGCCTCGCGCAGGCGTTGTGAACGAATAAGGAGCATCCTAATGACTGATAACAATCAAAAAAGCCGCGAGCAATTTTATCAGCATATTTCCGGGCAAAACCTGACCCCGCTGTGGGAGTCACTGCACCATCTGGTGCCGAAAACGCCCAACGCCAACTGTGCGCCAGCGTACTGGAATTATCAGGAGATCCGCCCGCTGCTGCTGGAGAGCGGCAGCCTGATTGGCGCGAAAGAAGCTGTGCGTCGTGTGCTGGTACTGGAAAACCCGGCGCTGCGCGGGCAGTCTTCCATCACCGCGACTTTGTATGCTGGTTTGCAACTGATCATGCCGGGCGAAGTGGCACCGAGTCATCGTCATAACCAATCGGCGCTGCGTTTTATTGTTGAAGGCAAAGGGGCATTTACCGCCGTTGATGGCGAACGCACGCCAATGAATGAGGGCGATTTTATCCTGACCCCACAATGGCGCTGGCACGATCACGGTAACCCTGGCGACGAACCGGTTATCTGGCTCGATGGACTGGATCTGCCATTAGTGAACACTCTGGGCTGCGGTTTTGCCGAAGATTACCCGGAAGAGCAACAACCGGTCACGCGTAAAGAGGGGGATTATCTGCCGCGTTATGCCGCCAATATGTTGCCGCTGCGCCATCAGACGGGGAACTCCTCACCGATCTTTAACTATCGTTATGACCGTAGCCGCGAAGTGCTGCACGATTTAACCCGCCTGGGCGATGCCGATGAGTGGGATGGCTACAAAATGCGCTACGTCAACCCGGTCACCGGCGGCTATCCGATGCCGTCGATGGGCGCTTTCCTGCAACTGCTGCCGAAAGGGTTCGCCTCACGCGTGGCGCGTACTACTGACAGCACCATCTATCACGTGGTGGAAGGCGACGGGCAGGTCACTATCGGCAATGAAACCTTCAGCTTTAGTGCAAAAGATATCTTCGTGGTGCCGACCTGGCACGGCGTGTCGTTCCAGACCACGCAAGATACCGTTTTATTTAGTTTTTCGGACAGACCGGTACAAGAAGCCCTGGGGCTGTTCCGCGAAGCGCGTTATTAATTTGGGAGAGAGAAAATGACTCAATATGTATTCGAACCACAAGCGCCCGTTACCGTACCGGTTGTTGGCAGTGATGAACAATTCCCCGTGCGCCGCGTTTACTGCGTTGGGCGTAACTATGCCGCCCACGCCCGCGAAATGGGCTTTGATCCGGATCGTGAACCCCCCTTCTTCTTCTGCAAACCAGCAGATGCCGTTGTTCCGGTCGCCGCTGGCGAAACGCTGGCGCTGCCGTATCCGGCGCAGACCGATAACTATCATTACGAAATTGAACTGGTGGTGGCGATTGGTAAAAAGGGCAGCGATATCCCACTGGAAAAGGCCCATGAATATGTCTGGGGTTATGCCACAGGCCTTGATATGACGCGCCGTGACCGTCAAATGGAAATGCGTCAGATGGGCCGCCCGTGGGAAATCGGCAAAGCATTTGATCTCTCGGCCCCCATCGCACCGCTGCACAAAGCCAGCGAAACCGGCGGTATTGATAACGCACCAATCTGGTTACAGGTAAACGGTGAAGATCACCAGCGCAGCGATATTCGGCATTTGATCTGGTCGGTGAATGAAACCATCAGCTGCCTGTCAGGCTTCTTTGAGCTGCAACCGGGCGATCTGATCTTCACTGGTACGCCAGAAGGGGTGGGCCCGGTAGTGAAAGGTGATGTGATCACGGGCAACGTCGAGGGCTTAACCCCTATCGCGGTGAAGATTGTCTGAGGTGCATGATGAAGCTGTACAGTTTTTTTAATAGTTCAGCATCGTACCGGGTACGCATTGCGCTGGCGCTGAAAGGCATTAATTACCAGACCGAAGGGGTGAATATCCGTATTGGTCAGCAAAATGAACTGGCCTATCGGCGGATGAATCCTGTCGGGCTGGTGCCGACGCTGCTGACTGACGAGGGCGAGTCACTCGGTCAGTCGCTGGCGATTATTGACTGGCTGGATCGTCACTACCCGCAAGTTCCGCTGGTGCCGCAGGAAGAACCGGCCCGCAACAAGGTGCTGGAAATTGTCTATGCCATCGCCTGTGATATTCATCCATTGAATAACCTGCGCGTGCTGCGCTACCTGACCGAAGAGCTGAACGTCAGTGAAGAAGAGAAAAAACGCTGGTATGCGCACTGGATCCAGCAAGGTTTAAGCGCGGTGGAACAGCTACTGCGCCAGAGCCAGTCGGGGCAATTTTGTGTGGGTGAGACGCCGACGCTGGCAGACTGCTGCCTTGTTCCGCAGTGGGCGAACGCGCTACGTATGAACTGCGATCTGAGTGGATATCCGCGCTGCAAAGCGGTGTACGACGCCTGCACACAACTGCCAGCGTTCATTGCCGCAGCGCCAGAAAATCAACAAGATAAAATTTCAGCCTGACCAGGAGAACCATAATGACTAAAGTGACACGCGCAGTAATTGTGGGAGGCGGGATCGGCGGTGCGGCAACTGCGCTGTCACTGGCCCGCCAGGGGATCAAAGTGGTGCTGCTGGAAAAGGCGCATGAGATCGGTGAGATTGGCGCAGGCATCCAGTTGGGGCCAAACGCGTTTTCGGCGTTGGATAGTCTTGGTGTTGGCGAAATCGCCCGCCAACGTGCGGTATTCACCGATCACATCACCATGATGGACGCGGTGAACGCCGAAGAAGTGGTGCGTATTGAAACCGGGCAGGCCTTTCGTGACCATTTCGGCGGCCCTTACGCGGTGATCCACCGGGTTGATATTCATGCCTCGGTGTGGGAAGCGGTACTGACGCATCCGGACGTGGAGTATCACACCTCCACAAACGTCGTTGATATTCGCGAGACGCCGGACGATGTCACCGTTTTCGACGATCGCGGCAATAGCTGGAGCGGCGATATTTTGATTGGCTGTGATGGCGTGAAGTCAGTGGTGCGCCAGAGCTTATTAGGCGATGCGCCGCGCGTCACCGGTCATGTGGTCTACCGTGCGGTTATCGATTGTGCGGATATGCCGGAAGATTTACGTATTAATGCGCCGGTATTGTGGGCGGGTCCGCACTCTCACCTGGCGCATTATCCTTTGCGCGGCGGCAAGCAGTATAACCTGGTGGTGACATTCCACAGCCGCCACCAGGAAGAGTGGGGCGTGAAGGATGGCAGTAAAGAGGAAGTGCTTTCCTATTTTGAAGGCATTCACCCGCGTCCTCGCCAGATGCTGGATAAACCGACGTCATGGCGACGCTGGTCAACTGCCGATCGTGAACCGGTAGGGAAATGGGGGACTAACCGCATTACGCTGGTGGGCGATGCGGCCCATCCGGTGGCGCAGTATATGGCACAAGGTGCCTGTATGGCGCTGGAAGATGCAGTAACGCTGGGTAAGGCGCTGGCGCAGTGTGAGGGTGATGCGGCGCAAGCCTTTGCGCTGTATGAGTCGGTACGTATTCCGCGTACCGCGCGCATCGTCTGGTCGACCCGTGAAATGGGGCGGGTTTATCACGCCGCAGGGGTAGAACGTCAGGTACGTAACCTGCTGTGGAAAGGGAAATCGCAGGCAGAGTTTTATCGCGGCATGGAGTGGCTGTACGGCTGGAAAGAAGATAACTGTCTGCAACCACGCTGAGTACTTCTTACCCAATCAGGTGCACGGACGGTCCCCTCGCCCCTTTGGGGAGAGGGTTAGGGTGAGGGGAAAAATCTTGCCCGAATTAATCAGTAAGTCAGTTTGTCTGCAAACACCAGAGGCGCTAACATAGCGCCTCATTTTTTTGCGGGTGATGATATGCGTGTGTTACTGGCGCCGATGGAGGGTGTACTCGACTCTCTGGTGCGTGAATTGCTGACCGAAGTTAACGACTACGATCTGTGCATCACCGAGTTTGTCCGCGTGGTGGATCAACTGCTGCCGGTAAAAGTTTTTCATCGCATTTGCCCGGAGCTACAAAACGCCAGCCGAACGCCATCCGGTACGCTGGTGCGCGTGCAATTGCTGGGTCAGTTCCCACAATGGCTGGCAGAGAACGCCGCCCGTGCGGTGGAGTTAGGTTCCTGGGGTGTGGATCTTAATTGCGGCTGTCCGTCGAAAACGGTTAACGGTAGCGGCGGCGGGGCGACACTACTCAAAGATCCTGAACTCATCTACCAGGGTGCAAAAGCGATGCGTGAAGCTGTACCGGCGCATTTGCCCGTCAGTGTGAAAGTGCGTCTGGGCTGGGACAGCGGTGAGAAGAAATTTGAAATCGCCGATGCGGTTCAACAGGCTGGCGCTACGGAGTTGGTGGTGCATGGGCGGACAAAAGAGCAGGGGTACCGCGCGGAGCATATTGACTGGCAGGCGATTGGCGAGATTCGCCAACGGCTGAATATTCCGGTGATTGCCAACGGTGAAATCTGGGACTGGCAGAGCGCGCAACAGTGTATGGCGATCAGCGGCTGTGACGCGGTGATGATTGGTCGCGGAGCGCTCAATATTCCCAATCTGAGCCGAGTGGTAAAATATAACGAACCGCGAATGCCGTGGCCGGAGGTGGTTGCTTTGCTACAAAAATATACCCGTCTGGAAAAGCAGGGTGATACCGGGTTATATCACGTTGCGCGGATTAAACAGTGGTTGAGTTATTTGCGTAAAGAATACGATGAAGCAACAGAATTATTTCAGCATGTTCGGGTGTTGAATAATTCCCCTGATATTGCAAGGGCTATTCAGACCATTGATATCGAGAAACTCTAAGAAACCATAGTGATGTTTTTTGACAATGTGTTAGCTCTTTATCAATAGGCCGCACGGTTGTTTGGTGGCGTCAAAATCGCCGAGGCGTTCCCTGAAGGCCGGGGCAGCCCACATGGATGTGGGCTGAGGGCGCGTTTTACAGGGATAATGAGATGGACGCTCCAGATTTTACGGTATCAAAGTACCAGACTGGATCGTTGCAATACGTCCTGAAAAATTAG
>NZ_PTRX01000110.1:0-575 GCF_002966045.1 Escherichia sp. MOD1-EC5189
TATTTCTCCTCACTGGATAACATGGTTGCCCAGGGCAATGTTCTGCCCGTTCTGTACGGTGAAATGCGCGTGGGGTCGCGGGTGGTCTCTCAGGAGATCAGCACGGCAGACGAAGGGGACGGTGGTCAGGTTGTGGTGATTGGTCGTTGATGAAAAACGTTTTATGTGAAACCGCTTCCGGGCGGTTTTGTCGTTTATGGAGCGTGAGGAATGGGTAAAGGCAGCAGTAAGGGGCATACTCCGCGCGAAACGAAGGACAACCTGAAGTCCACGCAGTTGCTGAGTGTGATCGATGCCATCAGCGAAGGGCCGATTGAAGGTCCGGTGGATGGATTAAAAAGCGTGCTGCTGAACAGTACGCCAGTGCTGGACAGTGAGGGGAATACCAACATCTCCGGCGTCACGGTGGTGTTCCGTGCCGGTGAGCAGGAGCAGACACCGCCGGAGGGATTTGAATCCTCCGGCTCCGAGACGGTGCTGGGTACGGAAGTGAAATACGACACGCCGATCACCCGGACCATCACGTCGGCAAACATTGACCGACTGCGTTTTACCTTCGGCGTGCAGGCACTGGT
>NZ_PTRX01000111.1:0-566 GCF_002966045.1 Escherichia sp. MOD1-EC5189
AGCCCTATCGGGTCCGTTACCATGAACCGCCCGACATCCGGATCATAGTACCTGTGCAGATTGTAATGCAGCCCTGTTTCCCTGTCGAGGTACTGTCCCTGGTAGCGCAGGTTCTGCTCCACCCCGCCGTGGTCCTTCTCCTGTATCGTGTTACCCCAGACCTGATACCCCGTCTCCCACACGATTTTCCCGTCACTGTCCGTCATCTCTTCCGGCGCACCGTTCACATCCGTGTGAAAATACAGTATCCGGTTCGGTCCCTCTTTGCCCGCCTTATCCACCCGCGCCAGCGGTTCATAACTCCCCGGGTCACTGTAGATATACAGGCTGCCTGTTCCCTCCGGCCTGCTCTCCTGCGCCAGCCGCATTCCGTCCCATAAAAATGTCGTCCGGTTGTACGGTTTACCGTCAGGGCTGATGTGCTGTTTTTCCGTCCGCCTCCCCAGCGCATCGTACACATACCGGTACGTTCCCCGCGCTGTCGTCACTTCCACCATCCGGTGTTCCGCATCATAACGGTAACTCTGCGTGCCGCTCCGGCCCTGCTTTTCCACCGTCCGGCCAAA
>NZ_PTRX01000112.1:0-563 GCF_002966045.1 Escherichia sp. MOD1-EC5189
GTGTTAGTAGTGCGAAGGTACTATTGAAGTGAAAAATTGCGTCAAAAACGCTCTGATGCAGCGAAAAAAGCCCCCCCAATTTTTGGGGGCGGAAAAACAAAACTATGCTTGCGTTATGTGAGTGTGCTTCTTGCATTCATCCCTGTCGATGAACATCGAAGAACATAACACGATGTTAAACAAAACAAAATATTGTTCACATTCACTGTGACCAACCGCGATCATGTCTCCTCTCGGTGGTGTGTGTTCGTGCATCTTCCTCGCGCTGCCATTCCTCCCAGGTACGATTAAAACCCAGCGAGCGGAACAGATGATCCGGCTGTTTTTCTGGTGTGTTGACGGCAGCAAAAAGCGGTGCCTCACGGGTTTTCAGATGAAACTGCATCAGTTCTGGTGCAGGTGATATGTGGCTGTCTGCATCGTGATTTACGGCAACACCATATCCTGCATACCGTAACCCCTTATCGGTCAGCGCACTGATGACCAGATGCCTGTTATCGGCTGAGGGAACGGCAAACGCGGGATACAGCGTACCATTAAGCCGGATAACACCGCCCAGAGAG
>NZ_PTRX01000113.1:0-557 GCF_002966045.1 Escherichia sp. MOD1-EC5189
GACACGCCGATCACCCGGACCATCACGTCGGCAAACATTGACCGACTGCGTTTTACCTTCGGCGTGCAGGCACTGGTGGAAACCACCTCAAAGGGGGACAGGAATCCATCGGAAGTCCGCCTGCTGGTTCAGATACAACGTAACGGTGGCTGGGTGACGGAAAAAGACATCACCATTAAGGGTAAAACCACTTCACAGTATCTGGCCTCGGTGGTGGTGGATAACCTGCCGCCGCGCCCGTTCAGTATCCGGATGCGCAGGATGACGCCGGACAGCACCACAGACCAGCTGCAGAACAAAACGCTCTGGTCGTCATACACCGAAATCATCGATGTGAAACAGTGCTACCCGAACACGGCACTGGTCGGCGTGCAGGTGGATTCGGAGCAGTTCGGCAGCCAGCAGGTGAGCCGTAATTATCATCTGCGCGGGCGCATTCTGCAGGTGCCGTCGAACTATAACCCGCAGACGCGGCAATACAGCGGTATCTGGGACGGAACGTTTAAGCCAGCATACAGCAACAACATGGCCTGGTGTCTGTGGGATATGCTGACCCA
>NZ_PTRX01000114.1:0-551 GCF_002966045.1 Escherichia sp. MOD1-EC5189
CAGCGCCATCTGTACTACGGCAGCGGTCATCTCCAGCAGATAAATCTGGACCGGGAGGTCATCAGCGAGTTCACACGCGACCACCTGCACCGGGAAGTGCTCAGAAGTCAGGGGCGACTGAACACACGGCAGCTTTACGACCCCACCGGGCGGCTGAAGCGCAGGGAGACATACAGCGGGATGCGCGGGGTGGTACCGGATACGTTCACTGACCGGCAGTACAATTACAGCGGCGAGGATGAACTGCTGAAGACGCGGCACAGCCGGCGGGGGGAAACGGACTACTTCTATGACGCCACGGGCCACATCACGGCGTGTCGCTCCGAGGATGAGGGGTATCTGGCGAGCTGGCAGTACGACGCGGCGGGAAACCTGCTGGGGCGGCGTGCGGGGGAAAGGGCCACGGCAGAAAACAGCGTGGTGCCGTTCAACCGGCTAACCACGTACAGGGGCATACATTACCGTTACGACGAATTTGGCCGGACGGTGGAAAAGCAGGGCCGGAGCGGCACGCAGAGTTACCGTTATGATGCGGAACACCGGATGGTGGA
>NZ_PTRX01000115.1:0-551 GCF_002966045.1 Escherichia sp. MOD1-EC5189
CAGCGCCATCTGTACTACGGCAGCGGTCATCTCCAGCAGATAAATCTGGACCGGGAGGTCATCAGCGAGTTCACACGTGACGCCCTGCACCGGGAGGTGCTCAGAAGTCAGGGGCGACTGAGCACGCGGCAGCTTTACGACCCCGCCGGGCGGCTGAAGCGCAGGGAGACATACAGCGGGATGCGCGGGGTGGTAGCGGAGACGTTCACGGACCGGCAGTACAGCTACAGCGGCGAGGATGAACTGCTGAAGACGCGGCACAGCCGGCGGGGGGAAACGGATTACTTCTACGACCCCACGGGGCGCATCACGGCGTGTCGCTCCGAGGAAGAAGGGTATCTGGCGAGCTGGCAGTACGACGCGGCGGGAAACCTGCTGGGGAGGCGTGCGGGGGAAAGGGCCACGGCAGAAAACAGCGTGGTGCCGTTCAACCGGCTGATGTCTTACCGTGGTGTGCACTACCGTTACGACGAGTTTGGCCGGACGGTGGAAAAGCAGGGCCGGAGCGGCACGCAGAGTTACCGTTATGATGCGGAACACCGGATGGTGGA
>NZ_PTRX01000116.1:0-550 GCF_002966045.1 Escherichia sp. MOD1-EC5189
GTCCTGGTTCATCGAACTGCTTCAGCCTGTTAAACAGTAGCTTCTCACTGCCGACTGACTTCGGTTTCTTCGCCATGCCGTCACTCCATTCCGTAGAAGCTGCGGGTAAAGGCTTTATCGCTCTCCGAAATGCTCAGTTCGCTGTCCTCCATATCAGAGACATTCACGTAGAGTTTATTTTTATCGAGGATTTCAATCAGAAGCTGCTTCTGCTCATGCAGTTCCAGTTCACTGAAAGCTACCTTACGGAAGATGCCATCCACTTCGTACTCAGCGGACAGCACATTTTCCAGCTCTACCTGATAGTTGAGATGGGCCTCTGTTTTCATCATGGTAAAGAGTTTTTCGAGTTCTTCCGTGGACTGCGCTTTCTGAATTTCATGCACGAAATAGGCGTTCAGCTCCATCAATTCTGCGTAGACAAAGCTGCCTCCCCCCTGCCAGTTAACGTCTTTTGAGATCCCCCCCTGTTCACCTTCGATGACTTTTTTCAGGCGAGGTACCGTAATGTCGTTGATGTACTCCATCTGCTCAATACCGATATAGCGAC
>NZ_PTRX01000117.1:0-497 GCF_002966045.1 Escherichia sp. MOD1-EC5189
CGTCACGTTCTGGTTCAGAGTGCTGTTGCTGATGCTGGCAGTGACCGTACTGGCTCCGGCGGTCTGGCTGGTGACGGTGATTATTGCCGCGCCGTCCGGCCCGGTGATAACCGTCGCAGCAACCGCTGCCCCGTTGTCCGCTGAGACGCTGACCGTCTGCCCGGCAAGCGCATTACCGAACGCATCGGTGACCCTCGCCCGCAGCATATTCGCCATTGCACCGTCAGCCACGGCGTTATCCTGCGTCACCACCAGATCAGCGATCTTCGCCGTCCTGACATCCGCGATAAACGTCACGTCCCGGCTCTGACTGCTGCTGTTAATGCTGGCAGTGACCGTACTGGTGCCCGCCGTCTGGCTGGTGACACTGATTTCCACCGTGCCGTCCGGCTGTGTGGTGACCGTCGGAGTGACCGTTGTGCTGTTGTCTGCCGTCACGCTGACCGTCTGCCCGGCAAGCACATTACCGAACGCATCCGTCACCCTCACCCGCAGCG
>NZ_PTRX01000118.1:0-495 GCF_002966045.1 Escherichia sp. MOD1-EC5189
GTCAGGCGCTTCAGGAACACGTCGTTCATGAATATCTGGTTGCCCTGCGCCACAAACATCGGCGTTTCATTCCCGTTTGCCGGGTCAATAAACGCGATACGGTTAGCGGCAACCAGAAACTGGCTCAGTTTGCCTTCCTCCGTGTCCTCCATGCTGAGGCCAATACCCGCGACATAATGTTTGCCGTCTTTGGTCTGCTCAATTTTGACGCCCCACATGGCATTCCATTTATCGTTAGCGTCCTTCCACTCTTTCGAAAACTCATCCAGTCTGCTGGCGTTATCCTCCGTCAGATCAACTTTTTCCAGCAGCTCTTTACCGAGATGGGATTCGGTTATCTTGCCTTTGAAAAAATCCAGGTAACCTTCCGCATCATCGCTCGCCCGACCGACGGCCTCCACGAATGCCGATTTGCCAACGGTGTTCACACTGCGGATATAAAAGTAATAATCATGGCCCGGTTTGATATTGATACTGGCGGCTATCCAGTACAGC
>NZ_PTRX01000011.1:0-156434 GCF_002966045.1 Escherichia sp. MOD1-EC5189
GGAACTTTATGACTAATCCAATCAATATGAATAATTTTTCTCAAAGTTTAAATATAGCAACTGCAACGGGTGATGACGTAGTTTCATTAGATAAACATATCACCACCAGTGCTACTGATACAGATCAAATACAAGCATTTATAGTTTCAACATGGATGGCATCTTTTCAAAATGATATGTATTCGAAAGATAATCCTATCTCTCCTTACTATGAACTGGAATGGTAGACAATTGACCACTTAAATGTTTAACGAGATACTGATTATATTAGTATCTCGTTCCTTTTCTTCAATCCTACACATAAAAATATATGCGCTTACCCAAAGTTAAAATCTTATCCATCTTCATATTTTCTATATTAATTACAAAAATGTCTTTCGCCAGTAGCGCTTGCTTTAATGAAGCAGGATCAATTTTCAGAATCGAACCAAATTTGATCAAAGCTATCGCTCTTGTTGAAAGTAATTTAAAAAATGATAGCATCGGCAAGAACAGGGATAAGAAAAACAATATAAAGAGTTTTGATTATGGTTTAATGCAGATAAACCAGATGCACATTCCCATGTTAAAAAAACGTGGAATAATAAAAGATGAACGAGATTTGTTAGATAACCCCTGTCTGAACATTAAAATAGGGACCGAGATTTTATATAATCATTTTTCACGTTGTGGGGTAACGTGGCAATGTCTGGGGACTTATAACGCGGGTTTTGCAATGGAAAACCAAAAAAAGAGGCTGCAATATGCAAAAAAAATATATGTTGTATATACCAGACTTAATGAAATAGACAAGCGTAAGGCTTTAGCAAAATGAGCCTAAAGCCTCTTTTTTTATATAGTGCAAACACCCATACGTAAAGCTGTTTTGATCAACTCGATACCACTGTGAACATCTAATTTCTTCATGATATTGAGTCTATGAGTTTCGACTGTTTTCCTGCTTAACTGCAAGAAATTAGCGATTTCTTTGTTTGTTTTTCCATCAGCTATGAGTTGTAGTATTTCAGACTCACGATTTGTAAGTTGATTATCAGAGGAATATCTTGAAGATATTTTTTCACAATCCATATGTACACTATCAAAATAAGTGTAACCATTACTAATCGAATCAATAGCGCGATTTAGTTTCGCCGGGTGACTGGTTTTCCATACGCATCCTTTCGCACCGGCTTCAAGCAATTTTATTGAATCAATATACGGCATTTTTGCTACAAATGTAATAATATGAGCATCTATTTTATGCGATTTAACCCATTTTATGAGTTCGGACCCCATCATTCCACCTGCAAATTCTCCTAAAATAAATATTTGGGCTGCAGATTTGTTACACTCCGCTATAGCTTTCTTCAGATCTTTATAGCCCCCAACAACCTCATATAAATCGGGATAATGTCCGAGAAATCCAATTATCCCATCAATCATAAACGGCTGCTGATCTGAAACTACAATTTTAATCTTTCCCATATATTCATCCTGAGTGTAAATGCTATAACACATTCATTTATAATCATCCCTTCCATTATTATTATAAGCAAAATACAAAGAATACATTGATGAAATAATAATGAAATATAATTAAAAATAAAATTTTTGTGTAAGCAAAATAAGACCAGTGTTGAAAAATCATTAGGCGTTTAAAATATTAGAATTAGATTATATTCAAGTCATTAAACCGGAGACAGTGATCTATAAGTCCTCTGGGTTCTTCAAATCAGAGTTATTCATAGCCAAAGAATCTATTTCACACATTCTTTCAACTAAATAATGTCTGGCATGTTCACAGATTTCATTAACCTTATCAGGGGAAAAACAGTGATTGCTAATTAAATATTGCTCACAATTATCCACAAATTCCTGCGGACTAAATTCAGCAATAAATTGATCTGTAAAAAAAATAAAACGTTTGTCATCATGATATGAAATATGGACATTCCATATTGACTTGTCGACAAAATATGACTCTACTTCAATAGACTTATCTTTGAAACTGGTAGGTATATAGAGATTTAAAGGGCCTGATATTGACGGTAATTTTGTTACCCAACTTTCAAAAATTTTGATAAAAACTTCAACTTCCTCTGAAGATTTTAACAATATGCTCTTCAGATCGTTTATCATGTTTATTCTGTTTTTTTCTAATTCTGAGCTCAGCAAACTTATCAAGGGTATAAAATTATCCATCACATCAATAATGCCTTTCGCATAGCCATCATAATAACCTTGAATAACTTTTTCTTCTCTCTTTTCCTCAATACTCTGAATTTTTGCGGTGGTTTCAAGAAGGATCTTTTCTTTTAGAGAGACTATTTCTTTCAATCCATCAGAAATTATTCTTTTAATCACAACACCATTTGCAGGAGAGTTTATCAAGCTCATCTCTATTTTTTTTCGCATAAAATGTAATTCTCTCCAAAAGAGTAGACGCAAGTGGTAACGGCAATTGTATGTGGTCAACAAAATCAGGAAATAATAAATTAAATCGTTGCTGCATTGCCAACGGTTGTTGCCTTACATAGGGCAACAACGTTGAAAAACCACATGTGATGATATTATGATAGTTAACGATGCCAGGTTTATATCGTGCCTTTTCATTTATTTCCACCGGTATCGCTGATAAATAATTCCTTAGCACATCAGGAACCTTGTAAAAAAATCCCCGTTCTGCAAACCTTTCTCGATAAAAGTGACAACCACTGAGTAAACAGATCAATGGAAATAATTTCCAATTGTTTATGTAGTAAATAAGTGAACTATTCAGACTGAAATGCTCAACTGAAAGATTGTACTGTAGGAGTATCATTTCATTGGTAATAGATCTAAGTACCGGATTGCTAATACGTGCATTATTCAAACTTACTCGTTGAGGATGAATATAACTAATTGGATCATATATAATCTTTCTTAGGGCAAGATTCATAACGTTCTCATATGTCTACTTATTTTTTAACCTGATTAAATTAGTTAGAATAGCCCTGTACTTCCATAACAGCCAGCAAGTCGCAATGGACATTAATGCAAGTAAGATAGAAACCGGCATAGTCTTATCATAAGCAAAAACAGGTTCGTTAATTTCATATGTTGGTGCTTGTTCAATAATATTTCTTCGTTTTGACAATACGACTGAAATATTCTCATATTGTACGCTTGCAAAGCTATTAACAATAAATCTCTTAATGTCATTTATTTTTATTTCTGGATTGATATCTTTTTCATATACAGCAAGTACAGAAATATGAATTGGTAAAGCAGTTTTGCCACTATCACCTGTATCAACATCGTAACTAACATGTACTCTTGAAAAAACAATGCCATCCATAATTTTGAGAGATTGCTCTAAACGCTGTTCAATAGCAGAATACAATCTTGCTTTTTCCGCTCGTGGAGAGGAAACGAGTGCATCTGCAGGGAACATCTGCGATATTTGAATATCAGGCTTACCCGGGAGATTGTAGATTTTTAGCCAATCCACCGCAGAAGCAAAATCCGTTGGTTCTACATAGATTGAAAATCCAGTTTTACCTTGATCCTTCTTCTCAGCATTAATATTATGTCTTTGTAAAACAGCAAGGACATCATTAGCTTGCTGTTGATCAAGATGGTTCAGTAATTCCTGCTGCTTGCAACCGCACAACAGCAGGATAAACAAGAATAATGATATATATTTCATGAGCGAGTCAACGTCTCAACTGCAGCGACAATTTTTCTTGCTAATGTTCCCACCAATGAAACCTCGACATTATAATTAAGCACATGATCCTGCAAGACTAATAATTTTTCAGGAGTTAACCCCTTTTTATCAGACCTTAATGCTTGTAACGCATTTTGCTGCCAATTTTCAGTTTGTACCGCATAGTTAGCAAAAGCGGAGATCATTTTATCATCCGGGTTATCAAGATTGAGAACCCGGTCATTTAAATCAATAACTTTCGCTTGCTGTATTTCATGAGCAGTTGATTGCTCAGCTCTATCAATAGGTGGCATATTGCTTACTGACATAATGAAATCCTTATCCAGTTTAGCGGAAGTTTTGTATGATTGCCGAATCAAGATCTTTATACGCTTTTACAACGTTAGATTGCGCATTTCGATATAATGTATACTCAGCTAATGCACTCTGATATTCGGCAAGGAATTTCGGGTCGGAAGGATTGGTTGCTAAATCCTCCAACGCCTTTTCAACTTGTTGGTTAAGATCATCAACGCCCTGATCAAATTGTTTGCTGATATCCATAATATAACCATTCCAATCTGCCATAAGTCCTCCTCAATTATTCCTGAAATGTCCACTTGCTACCTTGAGACTTCTCGAATCGGTTATCTCCGTAGCTAAATGAACTATTGTTTGTGTCCTGATTTTTCAAATTCACATTAAATCTTACATATTGTTTACCCCATTGTTTATAATATTCGTCAACATAATTATTAATTTTATTTAATTCACTGTCGCTTAACGTACCAATGATATTGAAATATACATTGTTAGCTGTTTTATATTTTTCATAAGAAAGACCTATTGCCGACAATGTTTCAATTGCCTGACTTTCCAATACATTATCATCTAATACCGCAATACTTATATTGCTGGCATATGGCATAGTTTGCAGTAATCCTTTAATAAGATTATCGATTAGTTGCTGTGTGATAGCATTCCGTTGCTTACTCACTGTCAGTCTTGGATTACTGGCATCTAATAGCTGTAGTTTAAAATATTGTAGATCTGGGAAATTATCAGCAAGCCATGAAAAAATTCGTATCGATTCATCATCAGGATTTATCACCCGTACTGGCTTTCCTGGTTGATTTTTTTCCAGTGCTTGTTTGACCCAGACAGCTTCATCCAAACTATTGGTATTGATATAGATGACATGATCCCTACCATATAAAATTTCATAATTTCTATTTTTGTTTACAAGAATTTTATCGATATGTCTCAGCTGCGGATCATTACTGGCATTAACAATATAAAAAGCTATAAAAATGATAGCAAAAAGAAAAAATAGCGTTACATATTTAAACAGCGTACTACTTAAGAAATGTTGTCTTGTTGAAGTAATGTTATTTTCAACAATACCTGGTATTGAATACTGCCAAACTTCATTTTTTCCTTTTACAGCAAATTTGAGGCCTAAAACTTCTATTTGCTGATTCAATGTTAACGTTCTATCTTCAGGTTCTTGTGCTGTTAATTCTCTGATTGTTACAACCAGATCAGGGTCGGTAGTGATTATTACCTCAAAACTGCCTGTAAGCTCTCCATAAGGAATGACTATCGTATTCTCTGGTAACTCAGAAAAAGAATCACTTCTTCCTAACGAAACATCATTACCAACGATAACGAGTACACGCCCATTAAGTATTTCATACTCGCATCCATTCAATGGTCCGCTCAATAAACGAATGGCATAAGATTCCAATAAGTCTTGTGATAAGAATTTATCATTATTTCCCATGAATACCACCCGCTAATTCCATAAGCTCTAGTTTAGAGTAGTGTAACAAGACGGAAATTTCATGACCAAATTATGATGACACACAATAAAAAGATTATAATTTTCGAGAACCATTTTAAATGCCTACATACATAACTTTATTTGCAATTTAAGGTATTCACCCTATTCCCTCATTGATATGCAAATATAACAATTACCATTATTTTAAATTTTACACGTAATATTTACCCTAAATGATTTTAGAGTGCAGGTTGGCATATGCAAGTCTTTTCCAGTGATGTCTACTTCACTGTAGGCACTAATGCATTATTAGCATCCCAAAAGGAATATTACAGCGATTTGGTTGCGTTGGTTGATCTTGGACATTTGTTCGTTGTTATTGATGAGCACCAACATCGAAATCTCAAACCAAATACAGAACCTGTAAACACCCTTTTGAGCAACAATTTCATCAGGATCAATAAGAATATTACATTATCTGATTTAACGCATTTCCTGGTTTCGAATCTTCATACACAAAATGTGTATTCCACTCAAGAACCACTTACCCATGATGAGATAGATATCCTGCGGTTATGTGTTTCTTATTCGTTAAAACAAATAGCCATTATCAAAGGAATTGATTATAAAACAGTATCATATCACAAAATAAGAGCCCTAAATAAACTTAACATAAAAGGTACTGTTGAGTTGTTTATAGCACTCTGTGAATGGGATAAACATTATTTTAAACTCCAATCTTGCATAAGAGAAAGTTGATATGTCATTAGTAAGATATAATAGTAAAATCATAATAACTGTCGCGCTGATATCGTTGCTCTCTGCATGCACCAGAGAAAATTCATTAAAGGATACTCAGAATAAAAGAAGTGGCGAATCTCAAGCGATAGTAGATGCAAGACAGTTCTTTAGCGAACACCCGGAATATATATCATCAGCAGAACTAGAGCAGAAACTATATCGCGAATTTGCACAGGTTACGACTGTTCCAGCTTATAAAGAGATGAGTATGTATCAATTGCTTGTCATTTCGCAAGATCGTTTAACACATTAAATAAGAATCTACACGCTTTTTGCGTGTAGATTCTTATAAATTTCCGACTATGATAGATGTTTAATTTTTTTAATTATTGTCTTTATTCTCACTTTTTGTGTCTTCACCTTCTTTGCATTTATCTTCTGAGGGGAGCAGTTCATCTGGAATAGGTTGTCCAGCATTCTCCACATCTTCAAGCCACAGCAGAAGACGCAAGATCTCATCTATATTTTCGAAGCTAACATAATCGTAGCGACGATGGGTAGCATAAATTTTTCGTGCTAATTTTTTATCTGTAATAATTGGTATTCCGATTTCTTTTGCATATTTCCTTACGGCTAATGCGACCTCATTAGTTTCTCTTACAGAAATCAATGGTATAGGTGACAGATGTGGCTTAAAGTATATCCCTATTGCAATGTGCGTAGGGTTGGCAATCATCAGACGGCTATTACTGACATCAGATTTCAATTGTTCTGACAGAATTTCTTGATGGCGTTCTCTGCGTTTAGACTTAATTTCTGGATTTCCTTCTTGTTCCTTGTATTCTCTTTTAACTTCTTGTTTATCCATTTTCATATCTTTCATAAATAAAAAATACTCAGCGATAAAATCAAATATTAGAACAATTATCATACTGCCGAGACAATATAGTATGAGAAGGAATAGCATCTCTCCCCAATCTGATAATAAAGATATGATATCTCCATCAAGAGTTTTAAAAAGCAGTGATTTATGGTTACTCCAAAATACTTTGATCGCCAATGCAAAAAAAATAATATAAAGTATTGCTTTGACAAATTCTTTTACGGTTTTTAAGCCAAATATACGTTTTAAGCCATTTACTGGATTTAATGAATCAAACTTAAACTTAATAGCTTCAGTTGCTAATTGCATTTTACTTTGAAACCATGAGACAAGTATTGTTGTAAACATGCAAACCAGCAAAAAAGGAATGATCGTTTTCAACCAACCTATCCCCATAGCTTTAAAATAGTCCCAAATATCCGGTTTAGCGTTATGATCAAGGATGTATTCAAGAATCGACATAATATGATGCACATCAAATACATATCCGAGATATAAAGTACCCACAAGCATTATTACAGAGACTGTTAAGTCTCTACTTTTTAGAATTTGCCCTTTTTTAGAAGCATCCTGGAGTTTCTTTTGTGTTGGCTTTTCAGTTTTATTTGCCATGAAACACTCTATTTATCAATGTATAATTGCAATTGTTCTGGGAAAAAGGATAACGGCATAACTCGTTCAGCCAGTATTGGGCCAAAATAAATAATTAATATTAAAAATGCCAGCGCACTTTTGACAGTCAGTGAGATGGCAAAAGCATTTAGTTGTGAAGCATAGCGTGCCAGCAATCCCAGGACACCTTCACCGCCCAGCATAACCGCAATCACGGGGCTTGCGTAAACGATAGTATGAGTCATTATATTATTAATATATGAAAATAAAGGCTCTAATTTAGGAAAATTAAAATTTCCTGAAGGCCATAAGTTATAACTTTGCCATAGAGTCTCCAGAATAAAGTTCAATCCACCGTTAGTAAGATAAACTGCTGCAGAGAAAAGGTTAAATAATCTTGCTAATTCCGATGTATCGACACCTGTAGCCGGATCCAAAGTACTACTTAACGTTGCACCACGTTGGTTATCGATAAAGCTGCCTATAGCAAGGAAAATCCAAAATGGGGATGCTAATAAGCAAGCAATAAACAACCCTATGATAATTTCTCTGGCAGCAAACAAAGCGATATCTATTTCATTTAGGGTAGATAATTCATAGTGGTAATGCTGAACTAATGCACATGATACCACTATTATTATTGGATGGCGGACTACTGTTGGTATATTCCCACTGGCGAAAAATGGTAACAAATAGAAAGTTGGTGCCAATCGGCAAAAACCGAGCGCTGTAGCAGCCAGCAGGCTATGCAACTGATAGAGTATCGCCTCCCCCATGCTATCCTCTCGCGAATGCTAAATTAAGCATTTCGATACCAAACGAATATAATTTTTCACCATACCATCCGCTCATTAAAAAAAAGCAAATACTTACGCACAATAATTTGACGCCAAATGGCAAAGTCTGTTCTTGCAACTGTGTTACCGTTTGAAAAAGCCCTACCAATAAACCAACAAATGTCGCAACTGCAATAGGTCCTGCAGACATAACTAAAATCAGATACAGCGCCCTATTCCCCGCAAAAACAATGTCGTCCATATTTTTTCCTCAGGGATTAATGGATAGGTCAAAATATTGTAAAATGAGTCCTTTCGATAACATTGTCCAACCGTCCATCGCGACAAACAGAATTAATTTTATCGGTGTAGATATGGTTACCGGACTCATCATCATCATACCTAACGTTAACAGAACGCTTGATATAACCAGATCAACTACAACAAAGGGTAAATAGATATAGAAACCTATAATAAATGCACTTTTTATCTCACTCAACGCATATGCCGGGAGTAACGAGAAAATTGAAATATTCTCATCATCGATTATCTCTTCATTGTCTTCAGAACTATTCACCTTCTGAATCTTTTCAAAAAAGCTAACCAACTCCGGTTCAGAATATTTTATCAAATATGATTTATAACCACTCATGCCTGTCTCAACAAAATTAACAACCGACGCTACATTATTGAATGAAAGATTCTCATTCTGACTGTTATTATATATTTCCTTCCCAACCGGCATCATTACGAACATTGACAATAGCAAAGCTACCCCATTAAGTGTCATATTTGATGGCACTTGCTGAAGTCCCAGTGCGTTTCGGACAATAACAAAAACAATCGAGAATTTAATAAAACATGTCCCGGATGCTATTATAAACGGTAATAGTGTAAATAATGATAATATCGCTATCAGCGAAATACTATTTGACATTATTATTCCCTGATAACCAAGAATGAATTTCTACGCCCAATTTATCATCCACTTCAACAAGTTCGCCATAGCCAGTTAGCGCGCCATTTACACGTATCTCTATATTTTTCTCAGCTTCAGGAAGCAAAGATATAATTCTTTTTGCACAGAGATCGTCTATTTCATATAGATTCATTATTTTCTTTCCAAGAACAAACTCAATTTTTACAGGCAAGTCTTCAAAACTATTAATCTGCTGATAGTCATTTTCATCATTAATCTCGATTTCGCTTTTTTTGATATCAAAGTCATCTGTTTCAAAATCTTCCTCGTACTCAAAATGATCAGCCATTTTTAACTCCTCTGGATAAATTAAGTCACAAATCTTTGTATTATAAATAACCGCATAAGCAAAATTATCTGAAATTAATAAAACATCACCAACTTCAATATCAACAATGGTTCTATAACATGTTTTACTAAATCCAATTACAAAATGAATGGGCCAATATAATGTTTTTTTGTCTAGCGTTAGAGCGTTTTCGTATTGGCAGACCGTGACTTTATCTAACCAAACATTTAATTCCCCTGTCCATATTCTTATTAGTGGTTGAGCTGGACTCAATACTCCATCAAATACTTTACCTACACACAAACGATTATATTTTAGTTCAGGATACTTTAGATTTAACGGGGTACTAGATAAACTGAGCCATTCCACTATTAACCTTTCCGTTTCTGGCATTAAAGCCATCCCAGCGAGCTCGGCAGAAATTAAGGGAAATATTTCTCGAAGTAACACCCATCCAGACCAGCTGCCGCTCTCTTCTGCTATCGGTAGCCATTTGGCGCTAAATTCGGGCATTAATAACGCAACATCTTCACCATTTTCTTTCCAGTTTTGAAAAGTGGTTTCAAAGGAATGAGTGTTTCCATTTACTTTTCTCAGACCGAACATTAACTTTCGTCCTTCTGATCGTTTTCGAATTTACCTTCATTTTCTTGCTCATCATGAGGCTGATGTCGTTGCCCTTGTCGTTCATCTTGCTCAGTCAATACCCAACGTTGTGCTGTAACATCATTGTGTTGGGCTTCATGGAGTCTGTCGGAGACAATCGTGTCTGATGGTTTTAGTCGTATCCCTTCACTACTTTCCAGAATCCGAACTGTATGATTCTGTCCCCAACGCTGAAACTGATATGTCAATTCATTTTCGGGTACATTGGCACTATTAACAGAATTATTTATATCATTCTGATTGAGCGTATGAACATTCCTTTGCTTTTCGATATGTTGAGTAAACATGGTTTTGTTATCAGCAAACCTTCTTTCGTTAGTAATATCTAATAAATGGGCCTGCTCTCCATTTTTTTTGTCTCCATCGCGATATTTTTTTTCACGCTCTTTATTATTACTGTGGTTTTGAACCGTGATTTTTTCTGTATGGATACCATTATGGATTCCCCCCTTAAATTGTATCGTTTTATCAGATAGTTCAGAATTAACACCCTGATCTCGTGAAGTCATATTGAGGACTTTCTTTGTAGAAAGTTGCTCTATTCCATTTGTTTGCAAAGAAAAAGATGAATTCCTGTCAACCTGGAGAGACGATTTGTTATCAATAGACTTCATTTGCCCATTCTTTTTCTCTAAGATAGGGAAATAACTATCCTGAGTCTGACGTAATAACTGTAGAATGGATCCAGCGACAATCTCTCTCATATCTTTATTTTTTTTGGTTTTCTTTAAGAAACTGTCTAAATCTGTAGCAGAATTCTCGGATGTGCCAGTGTTTAAAATTTTATAATGTTCAATTTTCTTGACTTCGTCCATTATATTTCTCTTCCTGTTCAATCTCGTCTTGATAAAACATCTGATTTGAAAATTCTTTTTTGATTCGCTTCTTTAGTCGTTTGTACTTTTCTCCTTTTAACCACCAGTGTTTTCTTTGTGCTTGCTGTTGAACTATTTCCTTGTTAAGTATTTTTCGCCGTTCTGCTATTTTTTGCTTTTCAAGATTTATCTCAGCGATCTGTTGTTGAATGACGGCAACTTTACGTAACGAGTAAAATATATCCTTGCGAAATACAACTTCGCCGCGCAACTCCTTCATATCTAAGAGTGACTGTAGATTTTTAAGTTGCATATCATACAGGTGTTCCTTTTCGGCTAACTTTTCTTTTTCTGCATTTAACTTTTGTAATGATGCTTCACATGCAGCCAGGCTCTGCGTCGTTCTTCTGATAAGTCGATTAACTTTACTTAACAATTCGTTCAAGCTCTTTCAGAGTTTCACTCATTGGCATTTTTTCATTAACTGACTGTTTTAACCAATTTGTGAGTTTAGGCCGGGCATTCATGGCAAAATCATTTTCAGCATTTTGACCAGCGCGGTATTCCCCTAAGTCAATAAATACCTGTAGATCTTCCAAAGTTGTGAGGATCTTCCTTACCCGTGCAGCATTATCTCTGTGTTTTTCATCAGTGACCTGACCAAATACTCGACTCACACTTTTTAGAACATCTATTGCCGGATAATGACCTTGCCCAGCGAGTTTGCGACTTAGATAGATATGGCCATCAAGGATTGAGCGAATTTCATCCCCCAGGGGGTCTGATTCATCCTCCCCCTCCAGTAATACGGTATAAAAGGCAGTAATACTTCCTTTTAGTGTTGGTCCCGGCCTCTCCAGTAAGCGAGGTAAACTGTCAAAAACAGAAGCAGGATAACCACGTCTGGCCGGTGGTTCACCCGCTGCCAGCTTCATATCGCGTAGTGCTCGTGCAGGTTTAATAATGTCTTTCCATTGCGAAAGCCAACGACCTGAGCCCTGGCTATACGTTCATTTGCTTGCCAGCTCGCATAAATTTCGCATACTTCGCCCACTGAAACGTCGTCAAGCTCTGCTTCAATCAGCGAGCCGTTTATGCTATGTAAGTAGCTGTATTTATTCAATAGTTTTAATTTTTTCATACCAGCATGCTCCATATCGCAAGACATTATCCTAAATAGTTTTCAGAATATTAACGGGAACATTTTCCGTTAGTTCCCCGTACGAAAGTACTTCGAGGTCTCGATAACTAGATTCAATAAGTTTTTTGATAAAACGACGAATATCCACAGATCCCAGTAAAATAATGTCTTTAATAGGAATATTGATTCCAGAAAGTGCCAGTTTAAAATTATCCAGAATCATCTCAGCTTCGGATGCATCGAGATTAAGAAAAGTACCGCCAGCGGTAGGCCTGACACCATCTCTGATTCTGTCCTCTATTTCAGGCGAAATCACAATTGCTTTAATTTCTCCAGAATATGAAAACTTATGGCAAATGTAGCGACCTAATGCACCTCGTACATGCTCAACGAGTGTAATTATATCTTTCTCTCGTGGGCTCCATAATGCTAAAGCCTCCATAACTAAACGCATATTGCGCACTGAAATTCGCTCCTGGATCAGACGCTGAATTACCTCTGAAATGCGCTGCACGGTTATATATCTTAATATTTCTTTTAATAGATCAGGATACTTCATCTCTAATTGATCAAGAATATATTTGGTTTCTTGTATACCAAAATACTCATTAATATTATGAGCCAGACATACAGATAAATGATTGTACATTTCATCCATGGCCGTGCGTGTATAACAGCCAATTTTTGTTAATTTTTGGGCATCACTTTTTGTAACCCAATAATATTGTTCACCATTACTATTTACGATGACAGGTTTCTTGATCAAAGTCGAAACCACTTCATCTGAATATTCAACCAACAAGACAAGATCATGATAAATTTTAAATTGCGAGGCTCTGACTTCATTTAGCATTAATATGACATCTTCATCATTAAGGCCTTCCCCCTCACGAATGACAATACCGGGAATACGGATACCATACTCAATAAAAAACTGACTACGAATCCTATCAGCAAGATTGATTTCAGTGTATTTTTTAGCCTGTACACTATTCATAATCAAAACCAAGGGTACCGTTTCGGTAATAACCTGATCAAGTTTATTAATAATACCTAATGAAATATCATCATCCTGATTATAGGGTTCCAACCCAACGGTGATATCTCCCTCAACAACCGTTTCTTCAACCCCTTTCTTTTTGAATTTAAAGTAAAAATAAATTCCTAAGATTACTGCCAAACATAAAAACACAAGAAGGGGAAAACCTGGAAGCAACCCAATACTCAGCGCGAGGACACATGTCACAATAATGACAAAAGAATTACTTAATAACTGGGACATTATATTTTGCCCCATATTATCACTATCGCCATTCACGCGCGTTACGATAAACCCTGCGCTAATAGCAATTAATAAAGCTGGAATTTGAGAAACAAGACCATCACCGACGGTAAGAATTGTGTAGACGGTCAACGCTGTCGAGAAATCCATTCCATTTTGGCCTACTCCTACTGATAGCCCACCGATAATATTAACAAAGATAATAATGATGTTTGCAATAGCATCACCTTTGATAAATTTCATCGCACCATCAAAGGAACCATACAGCTGACTCTCTCGTTCTAATACGCTACGACGTTCTTTTGCTAAATCTGCATCAATGATCCCGGCGCGTAGATCGGCGTCAATACTCATTTGTTTACCTGGCATACCGTCAAGCGAAAAGCGGGCAGCAACTTCAGCCACACGTTCCGAACCTTTAGTAATCACGATAAACTGAACAATAGTAACAATGGAGAAAATAACAAAACCAACTACCAGGCTATCTCCAATAACGAATTCACCAAAACTCGTTATAATTTCTCCGGCGTCCGCCTCAAGAAGTATAAGTCGACTGGTACTGATCGCCAGCGCCAAACGAAATAACGTTGTGATGAGGAGAATTGATGGGAATGAAGAAAAACTTAAGATCCTATCAACATAGAATGATCCTAAAAACACAAGTATTGCCAATGTTAAGTTCAGCCCAATCAAAAAATCGATTAAGTAGGTGGGCAATGGAATTATGAGCATGGCGATAATCATCACCATTAATCCAAGAATTATTAATTCTGGATGACTCCTTAACCCTATCAAAACTTTGTTAAACATTGAACATTACCTTCTTCCATGGTTTTTTATTTTGTTTTTTATTACTGTTTTGTGTATCAAAGAGCTCTACTGCAAATGTTAGTTTTATTGCCTGTTTACAACACTCCCTAATCTCTAATAATTGTTCATTATTAATAAAAAGTGAAAATGGAAGATTTGTACATCCGCTGTAAATCGCCTTCAGGAGTAACGTTTTGTCTTTATAATTAGCATCTGCGGGTAGGGTTACCAGTGCATTTTTCAGGAGTTCCTCTGCAGTCTCAGGAAATTTTATTAACGATATCAGAAAAAATATCCAGTAATCTTCTGCGCTAATAAATTTTTTAATTATTGGGTTATTCATTAAAGTTTTCAGAAATAAAGCCTCTGCCGACTGAAGAGACAATAGTTGTGACAACTTATTGAGAAACACACCAAATTCCAATGATGAACAACTCGCATCAAGTGCATTTATATCTGAGAAAAGCGTCTCTTTGATAAATTTTGTCACTAGCATTCTATTTTGATAGCCATAACTACCAATCCATTCTACATAAGTATCTACAGCATCGTCTTCTGCCATTAAAAATTGTCGATAACTTGCCCTTAGTAATTTTGGATTTAATGACAACGCCTGGCCAAATAACTTTGCTTTTAATGCCGAGTTAATGCCACTATTAATGAATTTTTTAGTAGTCTCTTGATTAACTTTTCTAAGTAATGCTTCAGCGTTTAGCCGCACATTTTCAGATATTTGTTTTTTACGTAAAATTGCACGTAATACAACCACCAGATCGCTTTCATCTGGAAATAATTTTTTAGCAAAGCTATACATTTCATAGTCATGGGTAGTTGCTGCCTTAAGCGCCTCCATGACTTTATCGGTTTTTTCTATTGGCTGATCTTCCAGGACATATTCTTCTCCGTCCAGAAAGTTGGCCAGTTGTTCTTCGTAGATTTTTTTCTTCATAAACTGCGTTAACGCTGCTGACATCTCGTCAGTAGCTTGTAAGAATCGAGCTTCTTTACCGGCGGGATCATCTCCCATTTTAGGCATTTCAGCTTCAATATCTTCATTATCTTCTGTGATAATATCCTCTAAGCGAGAAACTTCTCTGGCTCTTTCTAATACACCGACATGCTCTACATGAATCGCCATTTCACTATCCTCCGACGACTTCACGATTCAGGTAAGTTTTTATCCATTTCTGCAGTAATTCATCGTTGATTTCTTTATTTTTTGCCATTTGCTGTGTTATTGCTCTGGCGTCAACCGCAGCCTCATTCGCATTATTCATCATGCGCTCATCGATCTCTCTTGGCTCAATAAGAAAGACACGAACGATGTTATTCGCATTTGTTCCTTCATATCCAAATAATTTACCAATAAATGGAATACTGCCTAATATTGGGATCTTGCGACTTTCATAGGTATTCGTATCTCGTGTATATCCACCAATCAAAAGACTTTTCCCTTGAGGCACGCGCGCAATAGTACTTATAAGCGTTCTACCAACCTGAGGCAGATCATCAACATTGGTCTTGTCGGAATTGATTTCATTGCCATCTTCAATATTCAAGAGTAATTCAATTTGATTTCGCGAAGCAAATCGTGGTAGCACGCTAATCATCGTACCATAGGTTACTTCATCCAACTCCGCAGTACGCTCGCCGACTAATTTAGTATAGAAAGTACGGTTATTATCAAATATAGCAGGAATATTCTCCTGTGTTAAAACGACAGGACGAGCAACAACGGCGGCTCTTCTTTTTTGCGCAAGTGCCTGTATTGTTGCAATAAACTGTGTCCCATCCAGGGTACTAATTGAACCTGAATTATTAAATGATGCACTTAGGCTGGATCCAATTTTTATCGTGCCCGACCAGTCAGCTCCTAACTGTTCTAGATCAGTCTTATCAATATCTATTATCCATAAAGATAATTCAATATGTCGCTTTGGAATATCGAGCGTAGCTACTAACTTCTCGATAAAATCAACCTGAGATACTGTTCCTTTAACAAGTAAACTGTTGGTATCTGGATATGCAATAATTTGTATATCGTCAGTCTCTGGCGCTCCAGCTGTCGATATTATTTTCTCTACTTGTAGGTCATCATCTTCTTCAGCACCAGGAAAAGGAGGCATACGTGATACGTTTTTTAGTTGTTGACGACTTGAAATTTCAGAAAGTACGTTAACCCCAGTGCTTTGCTTAATGTTATTATTTAACAACGTCGATAGTACTTTTGCCATGCCCGGAATAACTATCTTTTCGCCCCGTAATTCATAAGTCCGGTCATTAACGAATGTGTTGACCAGGTGAATAATACCTACTTTATTGCGTCCGATCTCAATGCCATCACTGTTTTGCTCCATTAATTTTGCAGCATTAACGACCAGGTCAACATAAACCGGTGGCCCCGATACATAGAAAGTACCATTGCCGCCCCCTTTAATTTCATAACGAGAGTTATACAGACCCGATTTTTTTAAAAAATTATTAAACTCATTCGTCGATACCTTTCTCAGATTAATCAGCGCATTACGCATCTCTGATGAGTCATAGATATAAATAGCTTTGCCATCATCGTACCAAATAAGTCCCATCTGCGCCGACAGGCGTTCAATCAAGGCATAGGGTTCGGTTAAATCAAAATTTCCGCTGATCTGTTTCTTCATGGCAAGCTTACTTACTATTGTAGGCTTACCCGCATATGATGAAACCGTCTCAAAAAAACTACGTAGATTTTCTTTATTTGCTACGTATCCATTCGCTGCTGCGGCATATGCACCAGGAGTCAATAATCCATTAAAAATGCATAAGGCTGAAATTAATATAATAGTAATACGTAATTTTATTTTCATAACTTTTTACATAGTTCTCTCGGTGTTTTTCCTAACCGGCTTTTTACTTCGGCTGAAAAGTGTGATGAGGATGAGTAGCCATATTTATGCGCAATAGTTGTCATATCACTGTTTCCTTCAATGATTTCCAACACGGCTCTGGCAACTCTCCAGCCACATAATTCCGTTTTAACTTTACCACCCAATGCATAACTACATAAACGGCGAAAATGTGAATACGATACGCCGTAAAGCTCACCAAGATCATAGAGTGAAGTCTGTATGAGCGATTGCGATAATAAATAGCGAACCAGTTTATAGCATTCTGTTTTTCTTAGATGCTGAAACAGAATTTCATTAATATTATCGCTGCTCAGATAATTGGCTTTATCCAGATAAGCAATCAGCAGCGCAACCGATTTTAATCGGTCACCTTTTTGCCAATCTTCAGCGTTAATAGTACCAGTGTCGATTGCTTGTATAAGGAGATCAAGATAAAGACCTAACGCATCATTTTGTTTATGGTTCCACAGCTGCGGCTTGCCTTCTTCCTGCACATCTGCCATCACGGGGGAGTTGCTGTCAAATCGGATATGCACAGCATTCATTTGCCCAGGAATACCATCCAGTCGTTTTGGGTTGCTAATGACGTCCTGCATCCGCTTAATCTGGTCGGGCGTAGACATATAATCCCACAGGGTGAGCAGAATCTTTTTTGCAGCTACCCTATTTTCCTGATCTGATACTAATGCCATATAGCCCCATAAACTATCCCTCAGCCAGACAGCATCATAGTGGGTTTCTGCCGCTGTTTTGTCATCTTCGAAAGTAGAAGCAAGAATAAACGTTCCCCAGGGTTTCTCCGTCAACGTTAACTTTCGTGTGTTTTCTGTTAATGTTAGCAATCCTTGAATTTCGTCTTTGGTATAGTGGCTCTTTATTTCATTTTGTAATTTGGCTGAGTGAATCAGAAGACGATAATTAGGATACTTATCTGGATTTAACGATAAATAACTTTTATCTGTTGCTGCCCCCGTGGAATTAAGAATGTTAAATACAGATTCACTCGTCACTTCTGCCCCTGTCGCCTGGCATGTGCCGCATGAAAATATACCAGCGAGCAGAAGAGTTAATGCAGATTTCCCTTTCATAAAAGATTCCATCAATCGTTTGTTAAAAGCGTAGATAACCACTTATTTAACAACTTGAAAATAAGGTATTTTACCTGGGTTGTTACAAATGGATTGCATTGCGTAAACGCTTTTTATTTACAAAAAAATGGGGAAGTGTTACAGCGATTGCGAAAAGTCTGAAGCAATTGAATTAAGATAATATAGAAAATCAGATACAGCAAAAATGGCAGATTGATGAGGTGAAGATAAATTGGAGCGGGCGAAGGGAATCGAACCCTCGTATAGAGCTTGGGAAGCTCTCGTTCTACCATTGAACTACGCCCGCTTCGAGATGCGTAAGGCATTATAAACCTTACGCTCTCCTTAGCAAGTGCCGCGCTGCTGACTGCTGATTAATTCGCCATCAGCATTTTGGCTTGCTGCCCTGAGGCGGCAAGTAACGTAGCGGATCAATTGCCGTTGCACGGTAACGAATCTGGAAATGCAGGCGAACCGATGCCGCATCAGTGCTCCCCATAGTGGCGATTTTTTGCCCAGCCTTCACGCTTTGCCCATTATTTACCAGCATCGTGTCATTATGGGCGTAAGCCGTAATGTAATCTTCACTGTGTTTAATCATGATGAGATTACCGTAGCCACGCAGCTGGTTGCCCACATACACCACCTTTCCTGCACCCGCGGCGTAAATAGGTGTACCCCGTGGAGCAGAGATATCAATCCCTTTATTGCCGCCATCAGCTGTCGAATACGGCATGATAACTTTCCCTGTCGTTGGCCATAACCAACAACGTTGCCCTACTGGCGGCCAGGAAGATTTCGGTACCGCTGATGACGGTGTAACCGATGCGGTTTTGGTCGTTGATTTGGCGGTTGCTTTACGTGTACTACTGCTATTTTTCGCCCCACCCAGTTTTAGTTTCTGACCAACTTCAATGGTGTAAGGGGGTGAAATGCCGTTCAGTCGCGCAAGTTCTTTTACGCTGGTTCCCGTGGTGCGCGAAATACGATATAGCGTATCCCCCCGTTTCACGGTGTAAACGGAGCCGGAATACGTTCCTGTATCGGATGATTTGCTACCCGAACAGCCCGCCAAAAGCAGTCCAATCGATAACAACATCACGATACCCAGAGATTTTTTATTCAGGCGTCCCGCACTCAAAATCTTTCCTCGCTTAAAAAACAAGACGCTATATCATAGCAGCCAGCCTCTGGATACCCAATCTCTCGCTTCTGGAAAAACGAGGTAATTGAGAAAGAGATTAATTTCATTTGGCAAAGGGAAGTATCATAAGCAAAATATTTGCCGTGGTGGTATCGAAGTTCCTGACTCTTTTACCCTATTTCCCATCCTGATGCGTAATAATCCTAATTTATCACATTGATTTTATCGCCACTCATATTGATACGTATCACTGTCCCTATTCAAAGTCCTGTTTCGTATCGTATCTGTATTTTTTTAACGTCATCACACTTCCTTCCTCCCCTAACGTTTATCGTCGTTTCTGGCGTAAATCTTGCCTGCTTAGACTAAATCTTTGCCATAAGAACCAAATGTTCAAATCGAGGGGATTTCTATGGAAGCGCGGGAAGCAACCGCTACGGGTGAATCATGCATGCGCGTCGATGCCATTGCTAAGGTCACTGGGCGGGCACGATATACTGACGATTATGTTATGGCGGGCATGTGTTACGCGAAATATGTACGTAGCCCTATCGCACATGGTTATGCCGTAAGTATTAATGATGAACAAGCCAGAAGTTTACCAGGCGTACTGGCAATTTTTACCTGGGAAGATGTACCTGATATCCCATTCGCTACAGCTGGGCATGCCTGGACACTTGACGAAAACAAGCGCGATACCGCCGATCGCGCACTGCTAACTCGCCATGTTCGTCATCATGGTGACGCCGTTGCCATCGTCGTGGCCCGTGATGAACTCACGGCAGAAAAAGCGGCGCAATTGGTCAGCATTGAGTGGCAAGAATTACCCGTTATCACCACGCCAGAAGCGGCGTTGGCAGAAGATGCTGCACCAATCCATAACGGCGGCAATTTACTAAAACAAAGCTCGATGTCGACGGGCAATGTCCAACAAACAATTGATGCCGCCGATCACCAGGTCCAGGGGCACTATCAGACGCCGGTCATTCAACATTGTCATATGGAAAGCGTGACATCGCTGGCATGGATGGAAGATGATTCACGAATTACCATCGTTTCCAGCACCCAGATCCCGCACATTGTTCGCCGCGTGGTTGGTCAGGCGCTGGGTATTCCCTGGTCATGCGTACGAGTCATCAAACCGTTTGTCGGTGGCGGTTTTGGTAATAAACAGGATGTGCTGGAAGAGCCCATGGCGGCTTTTCTGACCAGCAAGCTCGGCGGCATTCCGGTGAAAGTTTCCCTTAGCCGTGAAGAGTGTTTCCTCGCAACCCGTACCCGCCACGCTTTTACTATTGACGGGCAAATGGGCGTAAACCGAGACGGAACGTTGAAAGGCTATAGTCTGGATGTTCTGTCTAACACAGGCGCTTATGCATCTCACGGGCACTCCATCGCTTCTGCGGGCGGGAATAAAGTCGCTTACCTTTATCCTCGTTGTGCCTACGCTTACAGTTCAAAGACCTTTTATACCAACCTCCCCTCGGCTGGAGCGATGCGCGGTTATGGCGCGCCACAAGTCGTATTTGCCGTTGAGTCAATGCTTGATGACGCCGCGACAGCGTTAAATATTGATCCTATTGAAATTCGTTTACGCAACGCCGCCCGCGAAGGAGATGCTAATCCGCTCACGGGCAAACGTATTTACAGCGCAGGGTTGCCGGAGTGTCTTGAAAAAGGCCGGAAAATCTTTGAATGGGAAAAACGCCGTGCAGAATGCCAGAACCAGCAAGGCAATTTACGCCGCGGCGTTGGCGTCGCCTGTTTTAGCTACACCTCTAACACCTGGCCTGTCGGCGTAGAAATAGCAGGCGCGCGCCTTCTGATGAATCAGGATGGAACCATCAACGTGCAAAGCGGCGCAACGGAAATCGGTCAGGGGGCCGACACTGTCTTCTCGCAAATGGTAGCAGAAACCGTGGGGGTTCCGGTCAGCGACGTTCGCGTTATTTCAACCCAAGATACCGACATTACGCCGTTCGATCCCGGTGCATTTGCCTCACGCCAGAGCTATGTTGCCGCGCCTGCGCTGCGCAGTGCGGCACTGTTATTAAAGGAGAAAATCATCGCTCACGCCGCTGTCATGCTACATCAGTCAGCGATGAATCTTACCCTGATAAAAGGCCATATCGTGCTGGTTGAACGACCGGAGGAATCGTTATTGTCGTTAAAAGATCTGGCGATGGACGCCTTCTACCACCCTGAACGCGGCGGGCAGCTCTCTGCCGAAAGCTCCATCAAAACCACCACTAACCCACCGGCGTTTGGCTGTACCTTTGTTGATCTGACTGTCGATATTGCGCTGTGCAAAGTCACCATCAACCGCATCCTCAACGTTCATGATTCGGGCCATATTCTTAATCCGTTGCTGGCAGAAGGTCAGGTACACGGCGGAATGGGAATGGGCATTGGCTGGGCGCTATTTGAAGAAATGATCATCGATGCGAAAAGCGGCGTGGTCCGTAACCCCAATCTGCTGGATTACAAAATGCCCACCATGCCGGATCTGCCACAACTGGAAAGCGCGTTCGTCGAAATCAATGAGCCGCAATCCGCATACGGACATAAGTCACTGGGTGAACCACCCATAATTCCTGTTGCCGCTGCTATTCGTAACGCGGTGAAGATGGCTACCGGTGTTGCAATCAATACACTGCCGCTGACGCCAAAACGGTTATATGAAGAGTTCCATCTGGCAGGATTGATTTGAGGATAACATCATGTTTGATTTTGCTTCTTACCATCGCGCAGCAACCCTTGCCGATGCCATCAACCTGCTGGCTGACAACCCACAGGCCAAACTGCTCGCCGGTGGCACTGACGTACTGATTCAGCTCCACCATCACAATGACCGTTATCGCCATATTGTTGATATCCACAATCTGACGGAGCTTCGTGGAATTACGCTAGCGGAAGATGACTCGCTACGCATCGGCTCAGCAACGACATTTACCCAGCTCATTGAAGATCCTATAACTCAACGTCATCTCCCGGCGTTATGTGCTGCGGCTTCATCCATTGCCGGGCCGCAGATCCGTAACGTCGCTACCTACGGAGGAAATATTTGCAATGGAGCCACCAGCGCGGATTCTGCCACGCCAACGCTAATTTATGATGCGAAGCTGGAGATCCACTCCCCGCGCGGTGTTCGTTTCGTCCCGATTAATGGCTTCCACACCGGACCGGGCAAAGTGTCCCTTGAGCATGACGAAATCCTTGTCGCCTTTCATTTTCCGCCCCAGCCGAAAGAACACGCAGGCAGCGCCCATTTTAAATATGCCATGCGCGATGCGATGGATATTTCAACGATTGGCTGTGCCGCACATTGCCGACTGGATAACGGCAATTTCAGCGAATTACGCCTGGCATTTGGCGTTGCCGCGCCAACGCCGATTCGCTGCCAACATGCCGAACAAACTGCACAAAATGCGCCATTAAACCTGCAAACGCTGGAAGCCATCAGCGAATCAGTCCTGCAGGATGTCGCCCCGCGTTCTTCATGGCGGGCCAGCAAAGAGTTTCGTCTGCATCTCATCCAGACGATGACCAAAAAAGTGATTAGCGAAGCCGTCGCCGCGGCGGGGGGAAAATTGCAATGAATCACAGCGAAACAATTACCATCGAATGCACCATTAACGGGATACCTTTTCAGCTTCACGCCGCGCCAGGCACGCCGCTCTCGGAATTACTCCGCGAACAAGGGCTGCTAAGCGTCAAGCAAGGTTGCTGCGTGGGTGAATGTGGTGCCTGTACGGTGCTGGTCGACGGTACTGCGATAGACAGTTGCTTATACCTTGCCGCCTGGGCTGAAGGCAAAGAAATCCGCACGCTGGAAGGTGAAGCGAAAGGCGGAAAACTTTCTCATGTCCAGCAAGCTTATGCGAAATCCGGCGCGGTGCAGTGCGGGTTTTGTACGCCTGGCCTGATTATGGCTACCACGGCAATGCTGGCGAAACCACGCGAGAAGCCATTAACTATTACGGAGATTCGTCGCGGCCTGGCGGGAAATCTTTGTCGCTGCACGGGGTATCAGATGATTGTAAATACAGTTCTGGATTGCGAGAAAACGAAGTAAAAGGATATCCGGCCTGAACTCAGGGCGGATTCACTGAGGTTATGCGTTTAACAACTCATATTTCTTTATCTTGCGATAGAGCGTAGCAATGCCGATACCCAGTTCATCAGCAACTTGCTTCTTGCTGTTATGACGTGAAAGTGCCTCGCGGATCATTTGCTTTTCCATCTCCTCCAGCGCCGTGCCGCCCGCATCATCGAGTGTCAAGTGCGCCTCGCTGACCTCTGTTACATCACTTTGCTCTGTTGTGCCATTATTCAGCAAATTTGGAGGCAATAGCGTGCTGTCGATAACTTCACCTGAAGGAACAACGTTAACCAGATATTCCATTAAATTGCTTAACTCGCGCAGGTTTCCGGGCCAACGATGCTTACGCAATATCTCGACGACATCGGGAGCAATACCCGGATAAACCGATCCCAGACGACGGGTATGCAGATGTAAAAAGTAATGTACCAGCAGTTCAATATCTTCCTGACGTTCACGCAGCGGTGGAAGAGTGATCGGGATAACATTAAGTCGGTAGAAGAGATCTTCGCGGAATTTACCTTCGGCGATGAACTGGGCCAAATTCTGGTTAGTTGCAGAAATAATACGGATGTCGACCTGAATTGGGCTACTGGCACCAATCGGCAGTATTTCACGCGCCTCAATAGCGCGCAGTAATTTAGCCTGCAACATTAACGGCATATCACCAATTTCATCGAGAAACAGCGTGCCCGTATTCGCCGCCTGAATCAACCCTGTTTTACCGTTGGCTGAAGCGCCAGTAAATGCGCCTTTAACATAACCGAATAGTTCGCTCTCCAGAAGTTGTTCAGGAATCGCGGCACAGTTGATAGCAATAAAGGGTTTATTTCGTCTTCCACTCAACTTATGGATTGCACGCGCGACGACTTCTTTACCCGTGCCGCTTTCACCAACCACCATAACGCTGGATGGGCTGGGCGCAATACGGCTAATGAGTCGTTTTAATTGCCGCATAACACGGCACTCGCCAACCAATTGTTCAATATGCGGTTCATCAGGTGCATTTGCTACAGAAAAACTGGTATGCGATTGGTGAAACGCCATTAAAAATAATTGTCTGCCCTGAATGTTATGCAATTGACCAATGATTAATTCACTTTTATCGTCCCACGAAACAATATGTTGCATATGTCCGTGGGTAAAATTACTCTCAAATGTTAATGGTCTGAAACGGATAGGTTTCCCAATAATATTATTTTGCACAACACCGAGTGTTTTTAAGGCCGTCTGATTAACAAACTGAACCCGATTATCGTCATCAACAACTAATACGCCCTGATCCATATTATCGATCATGGTCGCGAATATTTTACTGATGTTATCTCCTGGTCCCTGATCCTCCAGAAGTTTCGAAACAAAAATGGTGGATATATGGCGAACGTAATCAGAAAACTCGCGTAAATTATCACTGATATGTTCTTGTTGCTCGTGGGTAACTGCAATCAAACTTATCACCCCAACACAACGATCCTGTAAAATGACAGGCGTACCCAGAAATGCTTTTTCGCGACAATTATCTTTATTATCGCAACCTTCGCAAAGGGGATCGAAGCGAGACTGTGTCACAACTTTTTCAGTTTTCGTTTCCAGGACGTGGCGGAGCAGGCGTGAGTTGCCGCTCAACTGGCGGCCAAGAAACTTCCCATACGCGCCCGTTCCGGCGACGCGACACAAGTTTTCATCAACGATCTCAACCTCAAGCTGCAAAACGCTGGCAAGCATTCTGGCAAAACGCTGAATTGTCGGTTGAATTTGCATCAATACTGACTGCGTAGTAGCAAGCTCCATAGCTTTACCTTCCAGACTTACTTAAAAGTCGATCATTGAAGACGTTGATGGTTCACAGATCATCATGATATTAACTCAGGCGAAATTGGCTTTGATAAAAACATAAGGTTTTTATCACTTTCTAATGAAATTATGGAAGAGATATCACATTTCTATATCAATATGAGAATTACAGCGGTGAGTTTATCAAACTGACGAGGGATAGCCTGCCCCTTTATCTTATTTCTGATACTTAGCAGCAAATAAACAACGCAATAAAAAAAGCCAAACGTTTTCGTATTTTACACACAACCGGAAGCTGGCATCAATTTGTGATCTACACCACACATTACCCGTCAAATTAGTCTTTTATAGCCGCGTGGATAATTCTGGCACACTTATTGTTAGTCCCTGGTATAGCTGTGAAAACACCAATCACTTTGGCAAGTCACAGTGAAATAAACCACTTTGCCTGTCATTCCACTACCGGGACTTTATGATGAAAACTGTTAATGAGCTGATTAAGGATATCAATTCGCTGACCTCTCACCTTCACGAGAAAGATTTTTTGTTAACGTGGGAACAGACGCCTGATGAACTGAAACAAGTACTGGACGTTGCCGCAGCATTAAAAGCACTGCGTGCTGAAAACATCTCAACCAAAGTCTTTAATAGTGGATTAGGTATTTCCGTATTCCGCGACAACTCCACCCGTACCCGCTTCTCTTATGCTTCCGCGCTTAACCTGCTCGGCCTTGCACAGCAAGATCTCGACGAAGGCAAATCACAAATCGCTCACGGCGAAACCGTACGTGAAACCGCCAATATGATCTCCTTCTGCGCCGACGCTATTGGTATTCGTGACGATATGTATCTGGGCGCAGGTAACGCCTATATGCGTGAAGTTGGCGCTGCGCTTGATGACGGCTACAAGCAGGGCGTGCTTCCACAGCGTCCGGCTTTAGTGAACCTGCAATGCGATATCGACCATCCGACTCAGTCAATGGCTGACCTGGCATGGTTGCGTGAACACTTTGGTTCGCTCGAAAACCTGAAAGGTAAAAAAATCGCCATGACCTGGGCATACTCCCCAAGCTACGGCAAACCGCTCTCTGTACCGCAAGGCATTATCGGCCTGATGACCCGCTTCGGTATGGATGTCACCCTGGCCCATCCGGAAGGCTACGATTTGATCCCGGATGTAGTTGAAGTAGCTAAAAATAATGCTAAAGCCTCTGGCGGTAGCTTCCGTCAGGTCACCAGCATGGAAGAAGCCTTCAAAGACGCAGACATCGTTTATCCGAAGTCATGGGCACCTTACAAAGTGATGGAAGAGCGTACTGAACTGCTGCGTGCGAACGATCACGAAGGCTTAAAAGCACTGGAAAAACAGTGTCTGGCACAGAACGCGCAACACAAAGACTGGCATTGCACTGAAGAGATGATGGAACTGACCCGTGATGGCGAAGCCCTGTACATGCACTGCCTGCCAGCAGATATCAGCGGCGTATCCTGCAAAGAAGGTGAAGTCACTGAAGGCGTATTCGAAAAATACCGTATCGCGACCTACAAAGAAGCCAGCTGGAAGCCATACATCATCGCAGCAATGATCCTTTCCCGTAAATATTCCAAACCAGGCGCACTGCTCGAACAACTGCTGAAAGAAGCGCAAGAACGCGTGAAATAACCCCCTCGGGCCGATCGACAGGTCGGCTCTCTATTTCCAGAGGCCAAAAGGATAGGATATGTCCGTTTTCTCATTGAAGATTGATATCGCCGATAACAAATTTTTCAACGGCGAAACATCACCGCTCTTTTCGCAAAGCCAGGCAAAACTGGCGCGCCAGTTCCACCAGAAAATTGCTGGCTATCGCCCAACACCACTTTGCGCGCTGGACGATCTCGCAAACCTTTTTGGGGTGAAAAAAATTCTCGTTAAGGACGAATCAAAACGATTCGGTCTGAACGCATTCAAAATGCTCGGCGGCGCATATGCCATCGCTCAGTTGTTGTGCGAAAAATATCATCTTGATATCGAAACACTGTCATTCGAGCATCTGAAAAGTGCCATCGGCGAAAAAATGACATTTGCTACAACGACCGACGGCAACCACGGGCGCGGTGTTGCCTGGGCAGCACAGCAACTCGGTCAGAACGCGGTAATTTACATGCCGAAAGGTTCCGCTCAGGAACGCGTTGACGCCATTCTGAACCTCGGAGCCGAGTGCATCGTCACTGATATGAACTATGACGATACCGTTCGTCTGACCATGCAACACGCGCAGCAACACGGCTGGGAAGTGGTGCAAGATACCGCCTGGGAAGGCTACACCAAAATCCCAACCTGGATCATGCAGGGCTATGCCACTCTGGCAGATGAAGCCGTCGAGCAAATGCGTGAAATGGGCGTAACCCCAACTCACGTTCTGCTGCAAGCCGGTGTCGGCGCGATGGCCGGCGGCGTACTGGGTTATCTGGTCGACGTCTACAGCCCGCAAAATCTGCACAGCATTATTGTTGAACCTGACAAAGCTGACTGTATCTATCGTTCTGGTGTCAAAGGCGACATCGTCAACGTTGGCGGCGATATGGCCACTATCATGGCGGGCCTGGCTTGCGGCGAACCTAACCCACTGGGCTGGGAAATCCTACGTAACTGCGCCACCCAATTCATCTCCTGCCAGGACAGCGTTGCCGCATTAGGTATGCGCGTGCTGGGTAATCCGTACGGCAACGACCCGCGCATCATCTCCGGTGAATCCGGCGCTGTCGGTTTAGGCGTTCTCGCGGCGGTTCATTATCACCCGCAACGTCAAAGCCTGATGGAAAAACTGGCGCTGAACAAAGATGCAGTGGTGCTGGTTATCAGCACTGAAGGCGACACCGACGTGAAGCACTACCGCGAAGTTGTCTGGGAAGGCAAACACTCTGTAGCACCTTAATCACCCTATTGGAACTGCTCCCCGCCAAACGGGGAGTAAAAAATCTGGAGAAAAATAATGGCTAAGAATATTCCATTCAAACTGATTCTTGAAAAAGCAAAAGATTACCAGGCAGACATGACTCGCTTTCTGCGCGATATGGTTGCTATTCCCAGTGAAAGCTGCGATGAAAAACGCGTAGTACATCGTATTAAAGAAGAGATGGAAAAAGTCGGCTTCGATAAAGTTGAAATCGACCCGATGGGCAACGTTCTCGGTTATATCGGCCACGGCCCGCGTCTGGTGGCAATGGACGCTCATATTGATACCGTCGGCATTGGCAACATCAAAAACTGGGACTTCGATCCGTACGAAGGCATGGAAACTGATGAGCTGATCGGCGGCCGTGGTACTTCCGACCAGGAAGGCGGCATGGCATCTATGGTTTATGCCGGTAAAATCATTAAAGACCTCGGTCTGGAAGATGAATACACCCTGCTGGTCACCGGCACTGTGCAGGAAGAAGACTGCGACGGTCTGTGCTGGCAGTACATTATTGAACAATCTGGCATTCGCCCGGAATTTGTGGTCAGTACCGAACCAACCGACTGCCAGGTATATCGTGGTCAACGCGGTCGTATGGAAATTCGCATTGATGTTCAGGGCGTTAGCTGCCACGGCTCTGCGCCAGAACGCGGTGATAACGCCATTTTCAAAATGGGTCCGATTCTTGGCGAATTGCAGGAGCTCTCCCAGCGCCTGGGCTATGACGAATTCCTCGGCAAAGGCACCCTCACCGTTTCTGAAATCTTCTTCACATCTCCAAGCCGTTGCGCTGTAGCAGACAGCTGTGCAGTTTCAATTGACCGTCGTCTGACCTGGGGCGAAACCTGGGAAGGCGCGCTGGACGAAATCCGCGCCCTGCCTGCGGTACAGAAAGCTAACGCGGTTGTTTCTATGTACAACTACGACCGTCCTTCCTGGACTGGCCTGGTTTACCCAACCGAATGCTACTTCCCGACCTGGAAAGTGGAAGAAGATCACTTCACTGTTAAAGCCCTGGTGAACGCCTACGAAGGGCTGTTTGGCAAAGCGCCGGTTGTTGATAAGTGGACCTTCTCAACTAACGGCGTCTCCATCATGGGTCGTCACGGCATTCCGGTGATCGGTTTTGGCCCTGGTAAAGAACCTGAAGCGCACGCACCTAACGAAAAAACCTGGAAATCTCACCTGGTGACCTGTGCCGCTATGTACGCTGCAATCCCGTTAAGCTGGCTGGCAACCGAATAATTATTCTTCACTTATTCCCCTCCGGTTCGCCGGAGGGTTTTTGGAGTTTGCTATGCGCGTATTGATCAAAAACGGCACTATCGTTAACGCAGATGGACAAGCCAAACAGGATTTGCTGATTGAAAGCGGGATTGTTCGCCAGTTGGGCACCGATATTTCGCCGCAGCTCCCTTATGAAGAAATTGATGCTACTGGCTGTTACGTTTTCCCTGGCGGCGTAGATGTCCATACACACTTCAATATTGATGTCGGCATCGCGCGCAGTTGTGATGATTTTTTTACCGGTACCCGCGCAGCTGCGTGTGGCGGTACAACAACCATTATTGACCATATGGGATTTGGACCAAATGGCTGCCGATTACGCCATCAACTGGAAGTTTATCGTGGTTATGCCGCCCATAAAGCGGTTATTGACTACAGCTTTCACGGTGTTATCCAGCACATTAATCATGCCATCCTCGACGAAATTCCGATGATGGTCGAAGAAGGGCTGAGCAGTTTTAAACTCTATTTAACCTATCAATATAAACTCAACGATGATGAAGTGTTGCAGGCATTACGCCGCTTGCATGAGTCCGGCGCGCTGACCACCGTGCACCCGGAAAATGATGCAGCTATCGCCAGCAAGCGGGCGGAGTTTATCGCCGCAGGGTTAACCGCGCCGCGCTATCACGCCTTGAGTCGCCCTCTGGAATGCGAAGCGGAAGCCATCGCCCGCATGATTAACCTGGCACAAATTGCCGGTAACGCCCCGCTCTATATCGTCCACCTGTCTAACGGCTTAGGTCTGGATTATCTGCGTCTTGCCCGTGCGAATCACCAGCCAGTCTGGGTTGAAACCTGCCCACAATATCTCCTGTTGGACGAACGCAGTTACGATACAGAAGATGGCATGAAGTTCATTCTTAGCCCACCGCTGCGTAACGTACGCGAGCAGGACAAACTGTGGTGTGGCATCAGCGATGGTGCGATTGACGTGGTGGCGACCGATCACTGCACCTTCTCGATGGCTCAACGCCTGCAAATTTCTAAAGGCGATTTCAGTCGCTGCCCAAATGGCTTACCCGGTGTGGAAAACCGCATGCAGTTACTGTTTTCCAGTGGCGTGATGACGGGACGAATCACACCGGAGCGTTTTGTTGAATTGACCAGTGCGATGCCCGCCAGGCTATTTGGCCTGTGGCCACAAAAAGGATTATTAGCGCCCGGCTCAGATGGTGATGTGGTAATTATCGACCCACGTCAGAGTCAACAAATTCAACACCGCCATCTCCACGACAACGCCGACTACTCGCCCTGGGAGGGTTTTACCTGTCAGGGCGCAATTGTCAGAACATTATCCCGTGGTGAAACGATTTTCTGTGACGGCATCTTTACAGGTAAAGCCGGGCGAGGTCGTTTCCTGCGACGCAAACCGTTTGTCCCTCCCGTGCTCTAACCACTGCCAGGGATCTATACACAATCAAGAATGATGAGTGAGGAAAAATGAGTAAGAAAATTGTTCTCGCCCTGGGCGGGAATGCGCTGGGCGACGATCTAGCCGGACAAATGAAAGCGGTAAAAATTACGTCTCAGGCAATTGTTGATTTAATTGCCCAAGGACATGAGGTCATCGTCACTCATGGTAACGGGCCGCAGGTAGGCATGATTAACCAGGCCTTTGAAGCCGCGGCAAAAACTGAAGCGCACTCGCCAATGCTGCCGATGTCCGTCTGTGTTGCCTTAAGCCAGGGTTATATTGGTTACGATCTACAAAACGCCTTGAGAGAAGAACTGCTTTCCCGTGGCATTAATAAACCTGTAGCAACGCTGGTTACCCAGGTCGAAGTAGATGCTAACGATCCGGCCTTCCTCAACCCGACCAAACCAATCGGTTCGTTCTTTACCGAGCAGGAAGCCGAGCAACTGACAAAACAGGGCTACACTCTGAAAGAAGATGCCGGTCGCGGCTATCGCCGTGTCGTTGCTTCACCAAAACCGGTTGATATTATTGAAAAAGAAACGGTTAAAGCGCTGGTTGAAGCAGGCCAGGTGGTGATCACCGTTGGCGGCGGAGGTATTCCTGTGATTCGTGAAGGTAACCATCTGCGTGGTGCCAGCGCGGTTATCGATAAAGACTGGGCCAGTGCCCGTTTAGCAGAAATGATTGATGCCGATATGCTGATCATTCTGACCGCGGTAGAAAAAGTGGCCATTAACTTCGGTAAAGAGAATGAGCAGTGGCTCGACCGCCTGTCATTGGTCGATGCTGAACGCTTTATCGAAGAAGGTCATTTTGCGAAAGGTTCTATGCTGCCTAAAGTGGAAGCAGCCGCCTCGTTTGCTCGCTCTCGCGCTGGACGCGAAGCACTGATTACCGTATTGAGCAAAGCGAAAGAAGGGATTGAAGGCAAAACCGGAACGGTGATTTGTCAGTAATTTAAAGGCCGGGTGGGTAATACCATCCGGCCATTTTCATTTAAGCCACTTCCAGCACTTCTTTTGTCGCTTTAACGCCCTGATGCATCAACATCATTAACGCCTCAAGTACGCCGCCGCCAATTGCCCGGGCTTTATCAGAAACGCTGGTGAAATCAGCCGTTTCACCACGTGGATCGATATCACCAATTTTAAAACCACCGACCACCGCCAGTCCGTCGTTCAACAAGCCACGCACCATCCCCGTCAACGGTGCTTTAATTTCATGCTCACCAATCCAGGCAATCACATCGCCCTCTTTCACCAGATCGCCTAATTTCACGTTGGATCGCATAATGCCTGCAGCAGGAGCACGGATCACCCGTCGGGTGGTATGCCCCATAATATTGCCGGGAACACCGGTATTCTCCTGCGCACAACCAGAGTAAATCACCTGACCGAGCCAGTGCCCGCGATTTGTTTCAATTACCGCATGGCAATCCTTCCCAGCAGTAAAGCCCGGCCCAAGCGCGATTGTTACTGGTGCCATATCTGCCCGCGTACCCAAATTCTGTTTCGCCAGAATAGCGTCCACCACGCAAAGCGGTTTCAGTTCATCAAGCAATGAACAGGCGGGATCTACCATCACAGGGATGAATCCGCGTTCGGTAAGTTTCATCGCTTCCGCAGAGCTGGTTGCCAGGCGGGCAGTGACGCCTTCGACCGTCATTTCGCCATCGAACACGGCCTGGGCAAACGCCACGGTACAACGAATCACTGTCGGTTTTTCCACTTCCAGCATGATCACTTTAAAACCCGCATGATACAGACGTAGCGCCACACCACTGGCGATATCCCCCGCACCGCGAATCACCACCAGCTGGTGTCCGGAAGGATGAGAAGGTTTCATCATCAGCCCACCCGGCGCGTTATTTTTCACCTGTAATATTTCTGCCAGCACGCTGATGGCGATCTCCTGCGGCGTTTCCGCACCTATGTTGTAACCTACGGGCGCATGTAAACGGGCAATATGTTCTTCAGCCACGCCTTTCTCACGCAATTGACGTAGGAAAAGCTGAACCTTGCGGCGACTTGCTAGCAACCCCAGCCATGCAATGGGCTGTTCAATGAGTTTGTCGAGGGCTTCACGATCCTGATTATTCGTGGCAATCAGGACAAAATTATCAGGGCGAATATCCAGTGCTTCCACTGCCGCACCAAACGACTCAGCATGGAGAAGCGTGGTTGATGGTGGGAATAATTCAGGATTAAGGCTTTCGCGATAAATATCGGCAACGGCAATATCAAATCCTAATAGCGCCGCACTCTGGGCTATCGCCCGGTTGACATGCCCCGCGCCAATCAACACCAGACGAGGACGCATACCATGGACGCTGATAAACACGGACATTGCACCTCCACAATCTGACCCGACAGCATCCACACCGTTACGAGCCATACGTCCATGGAATAATCGCGGCTTACGTTCCTGCAATGCCTGAAGCGACTCTTCAATCACCTTCCGCTCAACCATTCCACCACCAATTGTACCGACGATAGAACCATCGGCGCGCACTAACATTTGTGCAGAATGGCGGGGAGTCGAGCCTCGGCTATCAACAATTTGCGCCATCGCAAACGGACAATTTTGCTCTTCAAGTTTTGCAGCCTCTGTGAAAATATTCATACCAACCTCAATGGATATCCTTTCAGTAACCCGGAATACCCGGGCCGCTAATTCACAAATCTGCGCGCGATTGCAGGATGTTCTTGTATATCGCCCAGCCAGATTGCCTCTACGTCGTGTTGTTGCAGCGGTTGAAGGAGCTCGCTTTGCGCAATCGCATTCTCACATTGAGAAAAACGGTTAATGAACCAGACTCGCCGACAACCTTGCGGTACGTTTTTAAATGCGCCCTGAGGGTGGCGAACCAGCGCAACGAGATCGCTCAGTTGCAAGGTTGCATCAGGTGTTAACCCGGTAATATCAGCAAACTGCGACCAGCGATGGACATTTTCTGTGCTCACTTTCGCACCCAAAATATGTCCTCCCATCACAGCAATCACGCAGCAACTGCTTTTGGGTATGCAAGGTTCGTGCTCATCAGGCGCTTTTAACGGCATTCCACGCGAGCCATCTGCCTCAATGAGAATTACGTCACACTCTGGTCGTTGCACCAGTGCATCAATCGCTTCTGGCATAAATCCCTGCACTTTTCCCTGGTTCGCTTTCCAGCTGTGAAAACAAAATGAAATGGGGGATGTAAGAGACGCATGAGGAAGCATGGCGGGATCACGACAGAAAACCACGGGCCAGTGAGACGTTGGCATAAACATATGTGTCGTCGTAGTGATTAACACACGCCTGCCGCTAGCCTGGAGCAGTTCTGCCAGCCCAAAAAGCAAGCTGGTTTTCCCCCCAGCCCCAACAACAGAAATCACAGTGGGGCGTTTCTGCGCGCCTAAATCAATGAATAATGCCGATGGGTCAACTATACTTTTCACGAGTCTTTATGACCTCTCTGGGATAAATTATCCCCAACTTAATCCATCAGGAAGTAACGCAATTATCAGGCGTTATTAGCCCCTATAAATAATGGAACCACTATGTCAGCCATCGACTGTATAATTACCGCTGCCGGATTATCATCAAGAATGGGGCAATGGAAAATGATGTTACCCTGGCAACAAGGAACAATTCTTGATGCAAGTATCAAAAATGCGTTGCAGTTTTGTAGCCGAATTATTTTAGTCACCGGCTATCGTGGTAATGAACTGCACGAACGTTATGCGAACCAGAGTAATATCACTATTATCCACAACCCAAATTATGCGCAGGGTTTACTGACATCAGTAAAGGCCGCAGTACCCGCGGTGCAAACCGAACATTGTTTTCTCACCCACGGTGACATGCCAACCCTCACCATCGATATTTTTAGAAAAATCTGGTCGTTACGTAATGATGGCGCAATACTGCCACTCCATAAAGGTATCCCCGGCCATCCGATTTTAGTGTCAAAGCCATGCCTGATGCAGGCAACCCAGCGACCCAATGTCACCAATATGCGTCAGGCACTCCTTATGGGAGAACATTATTCCGTCGAAATAGAGAATGCAGAAATAATTTTAGATATTGATACTCCGGACGACTTTATTACAGCGCAAAAAAGGTATACTGAAATTTAGAAAACGTAGTTAAACGTTTGCGTTCAAATATTTAAACCATCCAGCCTGCTTTATCATTATGATAAGGAATCACTGATTTTGAGAAAAGAGAAAAAGTGATAAATGGGCTGGTAATAATAATTTCCAGGAGTGATTTTAATTCTCATTTGGCACCTGTGAGTTCATTCACAAAAAGCCCTTAAGTTTCGAGCCGCCTCACATTTTTTTATATTTCCCGCCAAACCTGGCAAGAGTGGTGCGATTGTTGCTCTATCCCCCTAAACCACCGGATTTCTCAACACCGGTCACTCAATGATATCTGTATAAGCTAAGGAGAGGGTTATGGGGGATATTATGCGTCCCATTCCGTTTGAGGAACTTTTGACGCGCATATTTGATGAATACCAACAACAACGCTCAATCTTTGGTATTCCCGAGCAACAGTTTTACTCACCCGTAAAAGGTAAAACTGTTAGCGTCTTCGGTGAAACCTGTGCCACTCCCGTCGGCCCTGCCGCTGGTCCGCACACGCAGCTCGCGCAAAATATTGTCACATCCTGGCTGACTGGCGGACGCTTCATCGAACTAAAAACTGTCCAAATTCTTGACCGCCTGGAACTGGAAAAGCCCTGTATCGACGCTGAAGACGAGTGCTTTAACACCGAATGGTCTACCGAATTTACCCTGCTTAAAGCCTGGGATGAATACCTCAAAGCCTGGTTTGCCCTGCACCTTCTCGAAGCGATGTTCCAGCCTTCTGATTCCGGTAAATCGTTCATCTTTAATATGAGCGTCGGTTACAACCTCGAAGGTATTAAGCAACCGCCGATGCAACAGTTCATCGACAATATGATGGACGCATCTGACCATCCGAAATTCGCTCAATATCGCGATACGCTGAATAAATTACTCCAGGATGACGCATTTTTAGCCCGCCACGGCTTACAGGAAAAACGCGAATGCTTGCAGGCCTTACCCGCTCGCATCCCCACCAGCATGGTGCAGGGCGTCACCCTCTCCACGATGCACGGCTGTCCTCCGCATGAAATCGAAGCCATTTGCCGCTACATGCTGGAAGAAAAAGGGCTCAATACCTTTGTGAAACTCAACCCGACCTTACTGGGGTACGCGCGTGTTCGTGAGATCCTCGATGTCTGCGGTTTCGGTTACATAGGCTTAAAAGAAGAGTCATTTGATCACGACCTCAAGCTGACGCAAGCGCTGGAAATGCTGGAACGCCTGATGGTACTGGCAAAAGAAAAATCACTCGGCTTTGGCGTAAAACTGACTAACACTCTCGGCACCATCAACAATAAAGGCGCACTGCCTGGTGAAGAGATGTATATGTCAGGCCGTGCGCTGTTCCCGCTCTCCATCAATGTTGCAGCAGTTCTCTCTCGCGCCTTTGACGGCAAACTGCCCATTTCTTATTCCGGTGGTGCCAGTCAGCTGACTATCCGCGATATTTTTGATACTGGTATTCGCCCTATTACTATGGCAACCGACCTGCTGAAACCTGGCGGCTATCTGCGCTTAAGTGCCTGCATGCGCGAGCTGGAAGGCTCCGACGCCTGGGGGCTTGACCATGTTGACGTCGAACGACTGAACAAACTGGCAGCAGACGCGTTAACCATGGAATACACTCAGAAACACTGGAAGCCAGAAGAGCGTATTGAAGTGGCAGAAGACCTGCCGCTGACCGACTGCTACGTTGCACCGTGCGTTACTGCTTGCGCCATTAAACAGGATATTCCGGAATACATCCGTCTGCTTGGCGAACACCGCTATGCCGACGCACTGGAACTCATCTACCAACGCAACGCCCTGCCCGCCATTACCGGTCATATTTGCGATCACCAGTGCCAATACAACTGTACCCGCCTGGATTACGACAGTGCGCTGAATATCCGCGAACTGAAAAAAGTCGCGCTGGAAAAAGGTTGGGATGAATATAAGCAACGCTGGCACAAACCAGCCGGTTCTGGTTCACGCCATCCGGTTGCCGTGATTGGTGCAGGTCCGGCGGGTCTGGCAGCAGGTTACTTCCTTGCCAGAGCGGGCCATCCGGTTACGCTGTTTGAACGCGAAGCCAATGCGGGCGGCGTGGTGAAAAATATCATTCCTCAGTTCCGTATTCCTGCAGAGTTAATTCAGCACGATATCGATTTTGTTGCCGCTCACGGCGTGAAATTTGAGTATGGCTGCTCACCCGATCTGACCGTTGAACAGTTAAAAAATCAGGGCTTCCACTATGTTCTGATTGCCACCGGCACTGATAAAAATAGCGGTGTGAAACTGGCGGGCGACAACCAAAATGTCTGGAAATCACTCCCCTTCCTGCGTGAATACAACAAGGGCACAGCGCTCAAGCTGGGCAAACATGTGGTCGTTGTCGGGGCGGGTAACACCGCAATGGACTGCGCTCGTGCGGCGTTACGCGTTCCAGGCGTAGAAAAAGCAACAGTCGTTTACCGTCGTTCACTGCAAGAGATGCCAGCATGGCGCGAAGAGTATGAAGAAGCGTTGCACGACGGCGTGGAGTTCCGTTTCCTGAATAATCCGGAACGTTTCGATGCTGATGGCACCTTAACCTTGCGCGTTATGTCGCTTGGCGAACCTGATGAGAAAGGTCGTCGCCGTCCGGTTGAAACCAACGAAACAGTAACACTGCATGTAGACAGCCTGATCACCGCCATTGGTGAACAGCAGGATACTGAAGCCCTGAATGCGATGGGCGTGCCGCTGGACAAAAACGGCTGGCCAGACGTCGACCATAATGGCGAAACTCGTCTGACTGACGTCTTTATGATCGGCGACGTACAGCGCGGACCGTCCTCTATCGTTGCAGCTGTCGGAACTGCGCGTCGGGCGACCGATGCCATCCTTAGTCGGGAAAATATCCGTTCCCACCAGAACGATAAATACTGGAACAACGTTAATCCGGCGGAAATCTATCAACGCAAAGGCGATATCTCTATCACCCTGGTGGATAGCGACGATCGTGACGCGTTTGTCGCCCAGGAATCCGCACGCTGCCTTGAATGTAACTACGTTTGCAGCAAGTGTGTGGATGTCTGCCCGAACCGCGCCAATGTCTCAATTGCGGTCCCTGGCTTCCAGAACCGTTTCCAGACGCTGCACCTCGACGCTTACTGTAACGAATGCGGCAACTGCGCTCAGTTCTGTCCGTGGAACGGTAAACCGTACAAAGACAAAATCACCGTCTTCAGCCTGTCGCAAGACTTTGATAACAGCAGCAACCCAGGCTTCCTTGTGGAAGATTGCCGGGTACGAGTACGTCTGAATAACCAAAGCTGGGTGTTAAACATCGACAGCGAAGGTCAGTTCAACAACGTACCACCGGAGCTGAACGATATGTGCCGCATTATCAGCCATGTCCACCAGCATCATCATTATCTGCTGGGCCGCGTGGAGGTGTAATCATGTTGATTCTGAAGAATGTCACCGCAGTGCAGTTACACCCGGCGAAAGTGCAGGAAGGCGTTGATATCGCCATCGAAAATGATGTGATTGTCGCTATCGGCGATGCGCTGACGCAACGCTACCCCGATGCCAACTACAAAGAGATGCATGGTCGGATTGTGATGCCGGGAATTGTCTGCTCGCACAACCATTTTTACTCGGGGCTTTCCCGTGGAATTATGGCAAACATCGCCCCCTGCCCGGATTTCATTTCAACGCTGAAAAATCTCTGGTGGCGGCTCGATCGCGCCCTTGATGAAGAGTCGCTCTATTACAGCGGACTGATTTGTTCCCTGGAAGCGATTAAGAGCGGATGTACATCGGTTATCGATCACCATGCCTCTCCGGCGTATATCGACGGGTCGCTCTCCACATTGCGCAACGCATTTTTAAAAGTTGGCCTGCGCGCGATGACCTGTTTTGAAACCACTGACCGTAACAACGGCATCAAAGAGTTACAGGAAGGTGTAGAAGAAAACATCCGCTTCGCCCGTCAGATTGATGAGGCGAAGAAAGCAGCAACCGAGCCGTATCTGGTGGAAGCACATATCGGTGCTCACGCGCCGTTTACCGTGCCGGATGCCGGTCTGGAGATGCTGCGTGAAGCCGTGAAAGCCACAGGCCGTGGTTTACATATTCACGCTGCGGAAGACCTTTACGATGTTTCCCATAGTCATCACTGGTACGGCAAAGATCTGCTGGCACGATTAGCGCAATTCGATCTCATCGACAGCAAAACGCTGGTCGCTCATGGGCTTTATCTGTCTAAAGACGACATCGCGTTGCTCAATCAGCGTGATGCATTCCTGGTGCATAACGCCCGTTCAAACATGAACAACCATGTCGGCTACAACCATCATCTTTGCGACATCCGCAATCTGGCGTTGGGTACGGACGGTATTGGTTCAGATATGTTTGAAGAGATGAAATTTGCCTTCTTTAAACATCGCGATGCGGGTGGTCCGCTGTGGCCTGACAGCTTTGCCAAAGCTCTGGCTAACGGCAACGAACTGATGAGCCGCAACTTTGGCGCGAAATTTGGCCTGCTGGAAACCGGTTATAAAGCCGATTTAACCATTTGCGATTACAACTCGCCGACGCCACTGCTGGCAGACAATATCGCTGGACATATCGCTTTCGGCATGGGTTCAGGCAGCGTTCATAGCGTGATGGTCAATGGCATGATGGTCTATGAAGACCGTCAGTTTAACTTCGATTGCGATTCCATTTATGCGCAAGCCAGAAAAGCCGCTGCCAGTATGTGGCGTCGGATGGATGCGCTGGCATAAATGACAAATACCCTCTTCCCGCAGGGAAGAGGGTTAAATAAGGAAAGAAGATGATTGAACAATTTTTCAGGCCCGACTCTGTCGAACAGGCGCTGGAACTGAAGCGCCGCTACCAGGATGAAGCCGTCTGGTTCGCCGGAGGCAGTAAACTCAACGCCACACCAACCCGTACCGATAAAAAGATTGCCATATCCTTACAGGATCTGGAACTGGACTGGGTTGACTGGGATAACGGTGCATTGCGGATTGGCGCGATGTCTCGCTTGCAAACACTGCGTGATGCACGGTTTATTCCTGCAGCACTGCGTGAGGCCCTCGGCTTTGTCTACTCTCGCCATATTCGTAATCAGTCGACCATTGGTGGTGAAATCGCCGCCCGGCAGGAAGAGTCGGTGCTGCTTCCCGTCCTGCTGGCACTGGATGCCGAACTGGTTTTTGGCAACGGTGAAACTCTGTCAATTGAGGAGTACCTGGCCTGCCCATGCGATCGCCTGCTGACCGAAATCATCATTAAAGATCCGTATCGCACCTGTACGACTCGCAAAATTAGCCGTTCTCAGGCTGGGTTAACGGTAGTAACGGCAGCCGTTGCGTTAACCGATCACGACGGTATGCGAATTGCGTTGGATGGCGTGGCCAGTAAAGCACTGCGTCTGCACGATGTTGAAAAACAAAACCTGGAAGGCGATGCCCTTGAACAGGCTGTCGCCAACGCCATTTTCCCGCAGGAAGATTTGCGGGGCAGCGTGGCCTATAAACGCTATATCACGGGAGTTCTGGTAGCCGACCTTTATGCCGACTGCCAACAGGCTGGGGAGGAAGCCGTATGATCATCCACTTTACATTAAATGGCACGCCCCAGGAGCTAACCGTTAATCCTGGTGAAAACGTGCAAAAGCTGTTGTTTAACATGGGAATGCACTCTGTACGCAACAGCGATGATGGATTCGGTTTTGCCGGTTCTGACGCAATTATCTTTAACGGTAATATCGTCAACGCGTCCTTACTTATTGCCGCACAGATAGAGAAGGCTAATATTCGTACCACAGAGTCTCTGGGAAAATGGAACGAGTTAAGTCTGGTTCAACAGGCAATGGTTGATGTTGGCGTGGTGCAGTCTGGTTATAACGATCCAGCTGCTGCTCTGATTATCACCGATCTGCTCGAGCGTATCGCCGCACCGACCCGCGAAGAGATCGACGACGCGCTTTCTGGTTTGTTCAGTCGCGATGCAGGCTGGCAACAATACTATCAGGTCATTGAACTGGCGGTTGCACGTAAAAATAACCCGCAGGCCACCATTGATATCGCTCCGACTTTCCGCAATGACCTTGAAGTCATTGGTAAGCATTATCCTAAAACTGATGCCGCAAAAATGGTGCAGGCGAAACCCTGCTATGTTGAAGACCGCGTAACGGCTGACGCCTGCGTCATTAAAATGTTACGTAGCCCTCACGCTCACGCACTGATTACTCACCTGGATGTCAGCAAAGCTGAAGCCTTACCAGGCGTCGTTCACGTTATTACTCATCTGAATTGCCCGGATATCTACTACACCCCGGGTGGTCAGAGCGCACCGGAACCGTCACCGCTTGACCGCCGTATGTTCGGCAAGAAAATGCGTCACGTCGGCGATCGCGTTGCTGCGGTCGTCGCAGAAAGTGAAGAAATTGCGCTCGAAGCACTAAAGCTCATCGACGTTGAATATGAAGTGCTTAAACCTGTAATGTCGATTGACGAGGCAATGGCGGAAGATGCGCCTGTCGTGCACGATGAACCGGTGGTGTATGTTGCTGGTGCGCCAGATACTCTGGAAGACGATAACAGCCATGCAGCCCAGCGCGGCGAGCATATGATCATCAACTTCCCGATCGGTTCTCGCCCCCGTAAAAATATCGCCGCCAGTATTCATGGTCATATTGGCGATATGGACAAAGGCTTTGCCGATGCCGATGTGATCATTGAGCGAACCTATAACTCAACGCAGGCGCAGCAGTGCCCGACTGAAACTCATATCTGCTTTACCCGTATGGACGGCGATCGTCTGGTTATCCACGCCTCCACCCAGGTACCATGGCACTTACGCCGCCAGGTCGCGCGCCTCGTGGGCATGAAACAACATAAAGTTCATGTCATTAAAGAGCGAGTTGGCGGCGGTTTTGGGTCTAAACAGGACATCCTGCTGGAAGAAGTGTGCGCCTGGGCAACCTGCGTGACCGGGCGTCCGGTACTGTTCCGCTACACTCGTGAAGAAGAGTTTATTGCTAACACCTCTCGTCACGTCGCGAAAGTCACCGTCAAACTGGGGGCAAAGAAAGATGGTCGCCTGACGGCTGTGAAGATGGATTTCCGCGCCAACACAGGCCCTTACGGCAACCACTCACTCACCGTACCGTGTAACGGACCGGCGCTGTCGCTGCCGTTATATCCGTGCGATAACGTCGATTTCCAGGTCACCACCTACTACAGCAACATTTGCCCAAATGGTGCTTATCAGGGTTATGGCGCACCGAAAGGTAACTTCGCTATCACCATGGCATTAGCGGAACTGGCTGAACAGTTACAGATCGACCAACTGGAAATTATCGAACGTAACCGGGTACACGAAGGGCAAGAGCTGAAAATTCTCGGTGCAATCGGTGAAGGTAAAGCGCCGACCTCCGTTCCTTCCGCCGCCAGCTGCGCACTGGAAGAGATCCTGCGTCAGGGTCGCGAGATGATCCAATGGTCTTCACCAAAACCACAAAACGGTGACTGGCACATCGGTCGTGGCGTCGCCATTATCATGCAGAAATCAGGGATCCCGGATATCGATCAGGCTAACTGCATGATCAAACTGGAATCAGACGGTACCTTTATCGTTCATTCTGGCGGTGCGGATATTGGTACTGGTCTGGATACGGTTGTGACGAAACTGGCAGCAGAAGTGCTGCACTGCCCACCGCAGGACGTGCATGTTATCTCCGGTGATACCGATCATGCGTTGTTTGATAAAGGCGCATATGCCTCGTCCGGTACTTGCTTCTCGGGTAACGCGGCGCGTTTGGCAGCGGAAAATCTGCGGGATAAAATTCTGTTCCACGGCGCGCAAATGTTGGGTGAGCCAGTGGCAGATGTTCAACTAGCAACGCCGGGCGTCGTGCGCGGCAAGAAAGGCGAAGTTAGTTTCGGGGATATTGCCCATAAAGGCGAAACCGGCACCGGTTTTGGTTCACTGGTGGGAACTGCCAGTTATATCACGCCTGATTTCGCCTTCCCGTATGGCGCAAACTTTGCTGAAGTTGCCGTCAACACACGTACGGGTGAAATCCGCCTGGATAAATTCTATGCCTTGCTGGACTGTGGTACACCGGTCAATCCAGAGTTAGCGTTGGGACAAATCTACGGAGCCACCCTGCGTGCTATCGGGCACAGTATGAGCGAAGAAATCATTTATGACGCCGAAGGCCACCCGTTAACGCGTGATTTACGCAGTTACGGCGCACCGAAAATTGGTGACATTCCGCGTGATTTCCGCGCTGTGCTGGTGCCGAGCGACGATAAAGTCGGCCCATTCGGGGCGAAATCAATCTCAGAAATCGGTGTAAATGGCGCAGCTCCGGCGATTGCTACCGCAATTCACGATGCCTGCGGCATCTGGTTACGCGAATGGCATTTCACACCGGAGAAAATACTCACCGCGCTGGAAAAAATATAAATAATAAATGGCCGCTTCGGCGGCCTGTTTCTCTGTTTGAACGATGACTAAATAGTGACTGCGAAAATGAGATAAGCCGTTCTCAAGGCGTCCTGCGCCCCAAATTCGTGGGAATTTATTTTACTGATTCAGATGATCAAATTTACTTTAAAAGGAGTGAAGGGATGTCTGATATAAACCATGCAGGTTCTGACCTTATATTTGAACTGGAGGATCGCCCTCCCTTTCATCAGGCTCTCGTTGGTGCCATTACCCATCTGTTGGCAATTTTCGTTCCGATGGTAACCCCTGCGTTAATCGTGGGTGCGGCCTTACAGCTTTCCGCTGAAACAACCGCCTATCTTGTTTCTATGGCGATGATCGCCTCTGGTATTGGTACCTGGTTACAGGTAAACCGCTATGGCATCGTCGGTTCTGGCCTACTCTCAATTCAGTCAGTCAATTTTTCATTTGTTACAGTCATGATTGCGCTGGGCAGCAGCATGAAAAGCGATGGTTTTCACGAAGAGTTAATCATGTCGTCGCTTCTCGGCGTCTCCTTCGTTGGCGCATTTCTGGTTGTCGGCTCTTCTTTTATCCTGCCCTATTTACGTCGGGTTATTACACCTACCGTTAGCGGCATTGTGGTGCTGATGATCGGCTTAAGCCTGATTAAAGTCGGCATTATCGATTTTGGTGGAGGATTTGCTGCCAAAAGCAGCGGTACGTTCGGCAATTACGAACATCTCGGAGTTGGTTTATTGGTTTTGATTGTGGTGATCGGCTTTAACTGCTGCCGCAGTCCGTTACTACGCATGGGAGGGATTGCCATTGGGCTATGTGTCGGTTATATCGCATCGTTATGCCTGGGCATGGTGGATTTCAGCAGTATGCGCAATTTGCCGTTAATCACCATCCCGCATCCGTTCAAATACGGGTTTAGTTTCAGCTTCCATCAGTTCCTGGTGGTCGGCACGATTTATTTGCTTAGCGTGCTGGAAGCTGTCGGTGATATCACCGCCACGGCAATGGTTTCCCGCCGCCCCATCCAGGGAGAAGAGTATCAGTCGCGTCTGAAAGGCGGCGTACTGGCAGATGGCCTGGTTTCGGTTATCGCTTCCGCTGTCGGTTCATTACCGTTAACCACGTTTGCGCAAAATAATGGGGTTATTCAGATGACCGGTGTCGCTTCACGTTATGTCGGGCGAACCATCGCGGTCATGTTGGTTATTCTCGGCTTGTTTCCAATGATTGGCGGCTTCTTCACGACCATTCCCTCGGCAGTTCTGGGAGGCGCAATGACGTTGATGTTTTCCATGATTGCCATCGCTGGGATTCGCATCATCATCACCAACGGATTAAAGCGCCGTGAAACACTTATTGTCGCCACTTCTTTAGGTTTAGGGCTTGGCGTCTCCTACGACCCGGAAATTTTTAAAATATTGCCAGCCTCTATTTATGTATTAGTTGAAAACCCTATTTGTGCTGGTGGATTAACTGCGATTTTATTAAATATTATCCTCCCTGGTGGCTACCGACAGGAAAACGTTCTGCCTGGTATTACCTCAGCGGAAGAGATGGATTAACAGTAAAGGAGTCAATGATGTCAGGAGAACACACGTTAAAAGCGGTACGAGGCAGTTTTATTGATGTCACCCGTACGGTCGATAACCCGGAAGAGATTGCCTCTGCGCTGCGGTTTATTGAGGATGGTTTATTACTCATTAAACAGGGAAAAGTGGAATGGTTTGGCGAATGGGAAGACGGAAAGCATCAAATTCCTGACACCATTCGCGTGCGCGACTATCGCGGCAAACTGGTAGTACCGGGCTTTGTCGATACACATATCCATTATCCGCAAAGTGAAATGGTTGGGGCCTATGGTGAACAATTGTTGGAGTGGTTGAATAAACACACCTTCCCTACTGAACGTCGTTATGAGGATTTAGAGTACGCCCGCGAAATGTCGGCGTTCTTCATCAAGCAGCTTTTACGTAACGGAACCACCACAGCGTTGGTGTTTGGTACCGTTCATCCGCAATCCGTTGATGCGCTGTTTGAAGCCGCCAGTCATATCAATATGCGTATGATTGCCGGTAAGGTGATGATGGACCGCAACGCACCGGATTATCTGCTCGACACTGCCGAAAGCAGCTATCACCAAAGCAAAGAACTGATCGAACGCTGGCACAAAAATGGTCGTCTGTTGTATGCGATTACGCCACGCTTCGCCCCAACCTCATCTCCTGAACAGATGGCGATGGCGCAACGCCTGAAAGAAGAGTATCCCGACACATGGGTACATACCCATCTTTGTGAAAATAAAGATGAAATTGCCTGGGTCAAATCGCTTTATCCTGACCATGATGGTTATCTGGATGTTTACCATCAGTACGGTCTGACAGGTAAAAATTGTGTCTTTGCTCACTGCGTCCATCTCGAAGAGAAAGAGTGGGATCGTCTCAGCGAAACCAAATCCAGCATTGCTTTCTGTCCTACCTCCAACCTTTACCTCGGCAGTGGCTTATTCAACTTGAAAAAAGCATGGCAGAAGAAAGTCAAAGTGGGCATGGGGACTGACATTGGCGCAGGAACAACTTTCAACATGCTGCAAACGCTGAACGAAGCCTACAAAGTGTTGCAATTACAAGGCTATCGCCTCTCGGCATATGAAGCGTTTTACCTTGCCACGCTCGGCGGGGCGAAATCTCTGGGCCTTGACGATTTGATTGGCAACTTTTTACCTGGCAAAGAGGCTGATTTCGTGGTGATGGAACCCACCGCCACCCCGCTACAGCAGCTGCGCTATGACAACTCTGTTTCTTTAGTCGACAAATTGTTCGTGATGATGACGTTGGGCGATGACCGTTCGATCTACCGCACCTACGTTGATGGTCGTCTGGTGTACGAACGCAACTAATAATAAAACTTTAACATCCTCGTGAGGACATCATTATGTCTGGAGACATCCTACAAACACCGGACGCACCAAAGCCACAAGGCGCGCTGGATAATTATTTTAAAATTACCGCTCGTGGCAGTACCGTTCGTCAGGAAGTACTGGCTGGCTTAACGACCTTTCTGGCCATGGTTTATTCCGTTATCGTCGTTCCGGGAATGCTGGGCAAAGCAGGTTTTCCTCCCGCAGCTGTGTTTGTTGCCACCTGTCTGGTCGCGGGCTTCGGCTCGTTGCTGATGGGCTTGTGGGCCAACTTGCCAATGGCGATTGGTTGCGCTATTTCCTTAACGGCATTTACCGCATTCAGTCTGGTACTCGGGCAACAAATTAGCGTTCCTGTCGCACTGGGCGCGGTCTTTCTGATGGGCGTCATCTTCACCGCCATTTCTGTAACCGGTGTGCGAACCTGGATATTACGTAATTTACCGATGGGTATCGCTCACGGCACAGGTATCGGTATCGGCCTGTTTCTGCTGCTGATTGCTGCTAACGGTGTGGGAATGGTTATCAAAAACCCGATTGAAGGCTTGCCGGTGGCGCTCGGCGCGTTTACCTCCTTCCCGGTGATGATGAGCTTACTGGGTCTGGCGGTCATCTTCGGTCTGGAAAAGTGCCGCGTACCTGGCGGGATCTTGTTGGTGATTATTGCAATTTCGATCATCGGCTTAATCTTTGATCCAGCGGTGAAGTACCACGGTCTGGTGGCGATGCCCAGTCTGACTGGCGAAGATGGTAAGTCTCTGATTTTCAGCCTCGATATTATGGGGGCACTCCAGCCAACTGTACTTCCGAGTGTACTGGCATTGGTGATGACCGCAGTGTTCGACGCCACCGGTACCATCCGTGCCGTCGCCGGTCAGGCGAATTTGTTAGATAAAGACAACCAGATCATCAACGGCGGTAAAGCCCTGACCAGTGACTCAGTAAGTTCAATATTCTCCGGCCTGGTGGGTGCTGCGCCCGCAGCGGTTTATATCGAATCAGCGGCAGGAACCGCCGCCGGGGGTAAAACAGGGTTGACCGCAACCGTAGTGGGGGCGTTATTCCTGTTGATTCTGTTTTTATCACCACTGTCATTTTTGATCCCTGGTTACGCCACTGCACCCGCTCTGATGTACGTAGGTTTGCTGATGTTAAGTAACGTCTCGAAGCTGGATTTCAACGATTTTATTGACGCAATGGCTGGCCTGGTGTGTGCCGTGTTTATCGTTCTGACTTGTAATATCGTTACCGGTATTATGCTGGGCTTTGTGACACTGGTCGTAGGCCGCGTCTTTGCACGCGAATGGCAAAAGCTGAATATTGGTACGGTAATCATTACTGCCGCACTGGTCGCATTTTACGCGGGTGGATGGGCTATCTAATAGATTCTCCGCGCCTTTCAGCGCGGAGAATTCTTTCAGAGAGGATTCTCACCGCTGGCAACAATACGCTGCTGGCGGACTCGCCTGAGTTCTCTTTCAGTAAGCAACTGCAGCGCCTGTGTCGGGCAAGATTCAACGCAGGCAGGCCCCTCTTCCCGCTGTTCACAGAGATCGCATTTCACAATTTGTTGCCGGGTATCCCCCGGCAACGACTGAATGGTTATCATCCCAAACGGGCACGCACTGACACAACTCTGACAGCCAATACAACGGGCAGAATTGGCCTGCACCACCTGCTCGCCCATCGTCAGCGCTCCCACGGGGCAAGCGCCAACACAAGGGGCATTTTCACACTGGTGGCACATCACCGGCGCACTGATGCAGTCCAGCCGCTGTACCTTCAGCCGGGGTAAAAAGACATCGGCATTCAACGCCTGTTCTGAAGGGTGAGCGACCACACAGGCCACTTCACAAGTACGGCAGCCAATACAGTCAGCCGGATTAACGATAATTAACGATTTCATCACGATGCCTTCGTATCAAACAGAGTTAACATATCGCGCGCCGCCTGCCTTCCTGCGGCCATTGCAGTGACAACCAGATCCGCGCCATGAACTGCATCCCCACCAGCAAAGACTTTTTTCAGGTGCGTCTGGGTAGGTAAATACCCGACGTCCCCGGTTTGAATCAGGCCCCATTTATCGAGCTTAATTCCGCTGCCTTGCAACCAAGGCATGGCATGCGCCTGGAAACCAAAGGCCATAATCAGAACATCGGCGGGCAACTCAAACTCTGAACCCGCTACCGGACGAGGACGACGGCGACCATCCGGACCCGGCTCACCCATAGCGGTACGAATAAGGCCCACCGCAGTTAAATGCCCATTTTCGTCACAAGCGATATATTGCGGCTGAACATTGAATTGAAACTCGACACCTTCCTCACGCGCATTGACCACCTCTTTACGCGAGCCCGGCATACTGACTTCATCACGACGATAGGCGCAGGTCACGCTGGCAGCATTGAGGCGGATGGAGGTACGCAAACAATCCATTGTCGTATCGCCACCGCCCAATACCACGACTCGCTTACCTTCAACATCCGTCAGCGGATACTCTTCAGATTCCGGCAATCCCATCAACTGGCGAGTATGAGCGGTCAGGAACGGTAGAGCTTGAATGACACCGGGCGCATCTTCATGCGGCAAATCTGCTCGCATCATCCCGTAAGTCCCCACGCCGATGAAAACGGCATCATATTCAGAAGTTAAATCGCTAAAGGTAATATCGCGGCCAATCTCACAGTTGAGATGAAAGTCGATTCCCATTGCGGTGAATATCTCTCGCCGCTGGCTTAAGACTGTTTTATCGAGTTTGAAAGGAGGAATGCCAAAAGTCAGCATACCGCCAATTTCTGGATGGCGATCAAAGACATCAACCTGAACTCCCGCGCGCGCCAGGATATCAGCACACCCTAATCCTGCAGGCCCAGCGCCAATCACCGCCACTTTTTCGATACGGGGAACCACCATGCTGACATCGGGACGCCAGCCCATCGCCAGCGCAGTATCGGTGATGTAGCGCTCCAGATTACCGATAGAGACTGCGCCAGAGTGATCTTTCAAAGTACATGCGCCTTCACAAAGACGGTCCTGTGGACATACCCTGCCGCAGATTTCTGGTAAGGAACTGGTCTGGTGGCAAAGTTCTGCCGCTTCAATAATCTTTCCTTCCTGCACCAGACGGATGTAATCCGGAATAGCGTTATGCAGCGGGCAATGCCAGTTGCAGTTAGCTTTTTCGGCGCAATAAACACAGCGGTCACTCTCATAAGTCGCTTGTTGTGGATCCAGCCCGCAATAAATTTCGCCAAAGTGGGTTTTCCGTTCACTCGCTGAAATTTTATCTGCGCCTTTACGCGAGTTAACGGGGAGCAACGCTGCACTGCGAGATGGCTGAGCGTCTGATGACGCTTTTCCTGCTGCCGTTTTGCGCTGGCGGGCCACCTTTATCTGCTGCAACCCTTTATCGTCCATCAGCCGTAACGCCTGTGTTGGGCATACGTCAATACAGGCTTGCGTGCCGGAACTGCGCTGGTTACAAAGGTCGCATTTCTGCGCAATCGTATCGACCATCTCAACGACGCCAAAGGGGCAAGCGATTGCGCATCTTTTACAACCAATACATTTTTGCTCGTCCAGTTGTACGCTATCGGGCTGGAAAGTCAGAGCATTAACCGGACAAGCCGTAACGCAAGGGGCATTGTTGCAATGATGGCAGGCCACCGGATTCGCAGCCTGGCCTTTCCCTACAACGTGGATACGCGGTCGAAAGTCACTGTGACTCAGCGGCCAGTTTTCTTGATTGTGTGCCACCGCACAGGCAATTTCACAAGCATGACAGCCTATACATTCCGCAGCTTCAGCAGCGATAAACTTATTCATTTGCATCCCTTTCATTTAATGAGTTATGTCTTCTCAAATTTCGCGATGCAATAAACGGGCATATATTAGGTAGCATGACCGTTTTAATTATAATTTTGCGACTGAGTTCAAATTATTGCCCCTCAATCTGTGCCGCTTTCATTATTTCAACATTGCCGACCAAAAGAGCGCTATCCAGATAAAAACGATTAAATGCGAGAGTGCGACATGCCAGAATGATTAATGAAATATCAATATGAGAAAATTACAGATAATTCCATTGTCAGGTTCTCTTCTCATTTTCGTGGTTTAACCACGATTATGTGATTGCCTCCGCAATTCCTGTCTCTAACTCCCCTTCCTCGCAAAAACTGGCACTCCACGAGCATATGTTTAGACAGTTTCAATAACGTAAACGGTTGCTTTTTACTCTGGCGGGCGAAAGGAGAAACACTGATGAGCGCCATAGATTCCCAACTTCCCTCATCTCAAGGGCAAGACCGCCCAACTGATGAGGTTGACCGCATATTATCACCAGGAAAGCTGATCATACTCGGTCTGCAACACGTCCTTGTAATGTACGCAGGTGCAGTCGCTGTTCCTCTTATGATTGGTGACCGACTGGGCCTCTCAAAAGAAGCTATTGCGATGCTCATTAGCTCGGATCTCTTTTGCTGCGGGATCGTCACATTATTACAATGTATCGGTATCGGCCGCTTTATGGGGATCCGTCTGCCGGTGATTATGTCGGTAACCTTTGCTGCTGTAACACCAATGATAGCCATTGGCATGAACCCGGATATCGGCCTGCTGGGGATATTTGGTGCCACTATCGCCGCGGGATTTATCACCACATTATTAGCACCACTTATCGGTCGCTTAATGCCTTTATTCCCGCCACTGGTTACCGGTGTGGTTATTACTTCTATCGGGCTTAGCATTATTCAGGTCGGTATTGACTGGGCCGCTGGAGGTAAAGGGAATCCGCAATATGGTAATCCCGTTTATTTAGGTATCTCCTTTGCCGTCTTAATTTTTATCTTGCTCATTACTCGCTATGCGAAAGGATTTATGTCCAACGTCGCCGTATTACTGGGGATTGTATTTGGCTTTTTACTTTCGTGGATGATGAATGAAGTCAATTTGTCCGGGCTACATGATGCTTCGTGGTTTGCGATTGTCACCCCAATGTCGTTTGGTATGCCGGTATTTGACCCCGTTTCTATTCTAACCATGACCGCTGTGTTAATCATCGTGTTTATCGAGTCGATGGGGATGTTCCTGGCACTGGGTGAAATAGTCGGTCGTAAACTCTCTTCGCACGATATTATTCGCGGGCTGCGTGTCGATGGTGTAGGGACAATGATAGGCGGAACGTTTAACAGCTTCCCCCACACGTCATTTTCTCAAAACGTTGGCCTGGTTAGCGTGACTCGCGTTCATAGTCGCTGGGTGTGTATTTCTTCGGGGATCATATTAATCATGTTTGGCATGGTGCCCAAAATGGCGGTGTTGGTAGCCTCGATTCCGCAATTTGTGCTTGGCGGCGCAGGGCTGGTGATGTTCGGCATGGTACTGGCGACGGGGATTCGAATTCTGTCGCGCTGTAACTACACCACTAACCGTTACAACCTCTATATTGTGGCGATCAGTCTCGGCGTTGGCATGACTCCGACGCTCTCTCACGATTTCTTTTCTAAGTTACCGGCCGTACTGCAACCGTTGCTGCATAGCGGCATTATGCTCGCAACCCTTAGCGCCGTTGTGCTGAACGTCTTCTTTAATGGCTATCAGCATCATGCTGATCTGGTGAAGGAATCCGTCTCTGATAAAGATTTAAAAGTCAGGACAGTACGTATGTGGCTTCTGATGCGCAAGCTGAAGAAAAATGAGCATGGAGAATAATATGAATCTTTTAATGCGCGCTATATTCAGTCTGTTGTTGCTTTTTACTCTCTCTATTCCTGTCATTTCTGACTGTGTTGCAATGGCCATTGAAAGTCGCTTCAAATATATGATGCTGCTTTTTTAAATGGTTTTACCTGTCGACATCCGCTCAAAACGGGCGGTTGTCGATAAACGCTCACTTGGTTAATCATTTCACTCTTCAATTATCTATAATGATGAGTGATTAGAATTACATGTGAGAAATTATGCAAACGGAACACGTCATTTTATTGAATGCACAGGGAGTTCCCACGGGTACGCTGGAAAAGTATGCCGCACACACGGCAGACACTCTCTTACATCTCGCGTTCTCCTGCTGGCTGTTTAATGCCAAAGGGCAATTATTAGTTACCCGCCGCGCCCTTAGCAAAAAAGCATGGCCGGGCGTGTGGACTAACTCGGTTTGTGGGCACCCACAACTGGGCGAAAGCAACGAAGACGCGGTGATCCGCCGTTGCCGCTTTGAACTGGGTGTGGAAATAACAGCACCAGAACCGGTCTATCCTGACTTTCGCTACCGCGCCACCGATCCGAATGGCATTGTGGAAAATGAAGTGTGTCCGGTATTTGCCGCACGCACGACCAGTGCGTTACAGATCAACGATGATGAAGTGATGGATTATCAATGGTGTGATTTAGCAGATGTATTACACGGTATTGATGCCACACCGTGGGCGTTCAGTCCGTGGATGGTGATGCAGGCAGCCAATAGTGAAGCAAGAAAATTGTTGTCTGCTTTCGCGCAGCACAATTAAAAAACCCCGACATTTGCCGGGGTTGTGAGCATAACGTAATGCTTATTTTACCGGACGCATCGCCGGGAACAGAATAACGTCGCGGATGGTATGGCTGTTGGTGAACAGCATTACCATACGGTCGATACCAATTCCCAGACCTGCTGTCGGCGGTAAGCCGTGTTCCAGTGCGGTGACATAATCTTCGTCGTAGAACATCGCTTCGTCGTCGCCTGCGTCTTTCGCGGCAACCTGATCCAGGAAGCGCTGCGCCTGATCTTCCGCGTCATTCAACTCGCTAAAGCCGTTACCGATTTCACGACCACCAATGAAGAACTCAAAGCGGTCAGTGATTTCCGGGTTAACGTCATTACGACGCGCCAGCGGAGAAACTTCTGCCGGATATTCAGTAATGAAGGTCGGCTGAATCAGATGTGCTTCTGCCACTTCTTCGAAGATCTCGGTAACGATACGGCCCAGACCCCAGCTCTTCTCAACGTGGATGCCGATAGATTCAGCAATCGCTTTCGCAGAGTCGAAGTTGTCCAGATCCGCCATGTCGGTTTCCGGGCGATATTTCTTGATCGCTTCACGCATGGTCAGTTTTTCGAACGGTTTACCGAAGTCCAGCGTCACGTCGCCGTAGGTCACTTCGGTCTTACCGAGAATATCCTGTGCCAGAGTACGGAACAGCGATTCGGTCAGCTCGATCAGATCTTTGTAATCAGCGTAAGCCATATAGAGTTCCATCATGGTGAACTCTGGGTTATGACGTACGGAGATACCTTCGTTACGGAAGTTACGGTTGATTTCGAATACACGCTCGAAGCCACCGACCACCAGACGCTTGAGGTACAGTTCCGGCGCGATACGCAGATACATGTCGAGATCCAGCGCATTGTGATGGGTGATAAACGGACGCGCCGCCGCGCCGCCTGGGATCACCTGCATCATCGGCGTTTCAACTTCCATAAAGCCACGATTCACCATGAACTGGCGAATGCCAGAGAGGATCTGCGAACGCACTTTAAAGGTGTTGCGGGATTCATCGTTAGAAATGAGATCCAGATAACGCTGACGATAGCGCGCTTCCTGATCCTGCAAACCGTGGAATTTGTCCGGCAGCGGACGCAGTGCTTTGGTCAGCAGACGCAGCTCGGTGCAGTGGATAGACAGTTCGCCAGTTTTGGTTTTGAACAGTTTACCTTTCGCGCCGAGGATATCGCCGAGATCCCATTTTTTGAATTGATCGTTATAAACACCTTCCGGCAGATCGTCACGAGCCACATACAGCTGAATGCGACCACCGACATCCTGCAGAGTAACGAAGGAGGCTTTACCCATAATACGACGGGTCATCATGCGGCCAGCAACGGCAACTTCGATGTTCAGCGCTTCCAGTTCTTCGTTTTCTTTGCCGTCGAATTCTGCGTGCAATTGGTCAGAGGTATGATCGCGACGGAAATCGTTCGGGAAGGCAATCCCCTGCTCACGCAGGTTCGCCAGCTTCTCACGACGCGTTTTCAGTTCATTGTTAAGATCGACTACCGCGTCAGCGCCCTGTGCGTGTTGTTCAGACATGTTGGTTCCTCATAACCCTGCTTTCAAACTTGCTTCGATAAATTGATCCAGGCTGCCGTCCAGCACGGCCTGCGTGTTGCGGGTTTCTACCCCGGTGCGCAGATCTTTAATGCGGGAGTCATCAAGGACATAAGAACGAATCTGGCTGCCCCAGCCGATATCAGATTTATTATCTTCCATCGCCTGTTTCTCGGCATTTTTCTTCTGCATCTCCAGTTCATAAAGCTTCGCTTTCATCTGCTTCATGGCCTGGTCTTTGTTCTTGTGCTGGGAACGGTCGTTCTGGCATTGGGTCACAATCCCGGTTGGGATGTGAGTAATACGCACCGCAGATTCGGTACGGTTAACGTGCTGACCACCCGCGCCGGATGCGCGATAAACGTCGATGCGCAGATCCGCCGGATTGATTTCGATATCGATATCATCATCGACTTCCGGGTAAACAAACGCGGAGCTGAACGACGTGTGGCGACGACCGCCGGAGTCAAACGGGCTCTTACGCACCAGGCGGTGAACGCCAGTTTCTGTACGCAGCCAGCCGTAAGCGTAATCGCCGGAGATTTTGATAGTCACGGATTTAATACCCGCCACTTCACCTTCCGACTCTTCGATAATTTCAGTTTTGAAACCACGCGATTCAGCCCAGCGCAGATACATACGCTCAAGCATGCTCGCCCAGTCCTGTGCTTCCGTACCGCCAGAACCTGCCTGAATATCGAGGTAGCAGTCGGCGCTATCATATTCGCCAGAGAACATACGACGGAACTCAAGCTGCGCCAGTTTTTCTTCCAGGGCGTCGAGTTCAGCAACGGCTTCGTTAAAGGTTTCTTCGTCGTCAGCTTCTACAGCCAGCTCCAGCAGACCAGAAACATCTTCCAGCCCCTGTTTCATTTGGTCGAGGGTGTCGACAACGGCTTCGAGGGAGGAACGCTCTTTACCCAGCGCCTGTGCGCGTTCGGGTTCGTTCCAGACATCCGGCTGTTCCAGCTCGGCGTTTACTTCTTCCAGACGCTCTTTCTTGGCGTCGTAGTCAAAGATACCCCCTAAGAACGTCGGAGCGTTCCGTGAGGTCCTGAATGCGATTATTTACCGGATTAATTTCAAACATGGTCTGATTTCTTTTATTGAGCTAGTCAAAATGCGGTGATAAGAGCGGGATTGTACCGAATCCACGCTCTTTTTTATAGATAATATGACGCTAAATTGGCCAGATATTGTCGATGATAATTTGCAGGCTGCGGTTGCCACGAAACTCGTTGATATCCAGCTTGTAAGCCAGTAGCACTTCGCGCACGCCGTTATCCGGCCAGAGGGCGGTATCGACATTAAAAGCAATACCGTCCAGCAGCGGACCGCCGCCGACCGGTTCGACCATGACTTTCAAATGACGTTCACCCACCAGTCGCTGTTGCAGCAGACGGAAATGACCGTCAAACAGCGGCTCCGGGAACATCTGCCCCCATGGGCCAGCATCGCGCAGCAGCTGCGCCACTTCCATGGTCATTTCGGCTGGGCTTAGCGGACCGTCTGACACCACTTCGCCTTGCAATAGCGAAGGGTCCAGCCACTCAGTAACCAGTTCGCCAAACCGTTGCTGAAAGAGTTCGAATTTATCCTCTTCCAGCGACAGGCCTGCCGCCATCGCATGACCGCCAAACTTCAGCATCATGCCGGGGTAGAGTGTGTCTAGCCGCTCCAGCGCATCACGCATATGCAGCCCCTGAATGGAGCGACCGGAACCTTTCAGCGTACCGTCACCCGCAGGCGCAAAAGCGATAACCGGACGGTGAAAACGCTCTTTAATACGCGAAGCCAGAATACCGACAACGCCCTGATGCCATTCCGGGTGATACATTGCCAGGCCGCCGGGTAGCGTGTCGCGGCTGCGCTCCAGTTTCTCGCACAGGGTCAGGGCTTCAACCTGCATTCCCTGTTCGATCTCTTTTCGCGTCTGGTTTAGCGCATCGAGTTCATTTGCCAGTACTCGCGCTTCGCCGATGTTGTCGCACAACAACAGCGCCACACCAACGGACATATCATCCAGTCTCCCGGCTGCATTGAGACGTGGCCCCAGCGCAAAACCTAAATCGCTGGCGGCGAGTTTTTGCGCATCGCGGTTGGCCACTTCCAGCAACGCTTTAATCCCTGGACGGCACTTTCCGGCACGGATGCGACTCATCCCCTGCCAGGTCAGAATGCGATTATTAGCATCCAGCGGCACGACGTCCGCCACTGTCCCCAACGCGACCAGATCCAGCAGTTCTGCCAGGTTAGGAATTGCGATGCCGCGCCCATCAAACCAGCCCTGATCACGCAAAAAGGTGCGCAGCGCCAGCATTAAATAAAACGCCACACCCACGCCTGCCAGTGATTTCGACGGGAAATTGCAGTCGCGCAAGTTAGGGTTAATGATCGCTTCCGCCGCGGGTAATGTTTCGCCCGGCAAATGGTGATCGGTAACAATAACCGGAATGCCCAACGATCGAGCATGTTCAACCCCCGCATGGGAGGAAATGCCGTTATCCACCGTGACAATTAACTGCGCGCCACGGGCATGGGCCTGATCGACCACTTCCGGGCTTAAGCCGTAACCATCTTCGAAACGGTTTGGTACCAGATAGTCGATATTGCTGCAACCAAGCGAACGCATCGCCAGCACGCTTAGAGCCGTGCTGGTGGCACCGTCGGCGTCGAAGTCACCGACCACCATAATCCGCGTTCCTTCGCGAAAAGCGTTGTAAAGGATCTCAACGGCCTTTTCGACGCCGCTCAGTTGCTGCCAGGGCAGCATACCTTTTACACTACGTTCCAGTTCTTGCGCACTGCGTACTCCCCGGCTGGCATATAAACGGCGCAGCAAGGGAGGCAATTCAGCGGGCAAGTCTGCCGTTTCATCGACTTCACGGCGACGAAGTTGTATCTGTTGTTTCACGCGAATTATTTACCGCTGGTCATTTTTTGGTGTTCGTCGAGGAATTCTTTCATCTCTTTCGGCGGCTGGTAACCCGGAACAAGTGTGCCATTGCTCAGCACAATTGCCGGAGTGCCACTAACGCCAAGCTGGACGCCAAGTGCGTAATGATCGGCAATATCGATATCGCAACTTGCCGGAGTGGCAGCTTTACCCGCCATCACATCATCAAATGCTTTCTTTTTATCTTTCGCACACCAGATGGCTTTCATTTGTTGCTCAGCCTGGCTCTCCAGCCCCTGGCGAGGGAAAGCAAGATAACGCACGGTGATCCCCAGCGCGTTGTAGTCTGCCATTTGCTCATGCAGTTTGTGGCAGTAACCACAGGTAATATCAGTAAACACGGTAATGACGTGTTTTTCCTGCGGCGCTTTATAAACGATCATCTCGTTTTCAAGCGCGTTCAGTTGCTTTAACAGCATCTTATTGGTGACATTGACCGGAGCCGTTCCGCTAACGTCATACATTGGCCCCTGAATGATATGTTTACCGTCATCGGTGATGTACAACACACCGCTGTTAGTCAGAACTGTCTTCATGCCAGCCACGGGTGCAGGCTGAATATCGCTGCTTTTGATGCCCATTTTGGCTAACGTCTGTTGAATTGCCGCGTCATCCGCCTGAGCAAAGCCTGAAAACGCCGCCAACAACGTAAATAACATAAAACCTTTCTTCATAAATCTTCCCGTTCTTTTCAGACATCACGCCCGCGGGTGATGCTGTTGATGAAGTTGCCGCAGACGCTCGGTAGCGACATGCGTATAAATTTGCGTGGTGGAGAGATCGCTGTGGCCCAGTAGCATCTGAACCACGCGTAAATCCGCACCATGATTTAATAAATGAGTGGCAAAGGCGTGACGCAACACATGCGGTGACAACTTTTCGCTGTCGATCCCCGCCAGCACAGCATAATGTTTAATGCGGTGCCAGAAGGTTTGTCTCGTCATCTGCTGCGCGCGCTGGCTGGGAAACAACACGTCAATTGACACACCGTTTAGCAACCACGGTCGCCCGTGTTCCAGATAAGTTTCCAGCCAGTAAACCGCCTCTTCACCTAACGGCACCAGGCGCTCTTTGTTGCCTTTACCAATGACCCGCACTACGCCCTGACGCAGGCTGATATCACTCATTGTCAGCCCGACCAGTTCAGAGACACGAAGCCCGGTAGCATACAACACTTCAAGCATGGCTTTATCGCGTAGCTCCAGTGGCTGATCAATTAATGGTGCCTGTAATAATCGTTCGACCTGCGCTTCGCTTAAATCTTTTGGCAAACGCTGGGGCAATTTCGGTGAAGCGAGATGCGCACTGGGATCGTCTTCACGAAACTTTTCGCGATAAAGATACTGGAACAATCGACGCACTGCACTCAGCAAACGCGCTGAGCTGGTGGCTTTATACCCGCCCTCCAGCCGTTCTGCCAGTAATGCCTGCAAATCGTCACTTTGCGCCGTCGCCAGCGTCAACCCGCGGTGATGCAACCACTCCACCATCATTGACAGATCGCGACGGTATGCGTTCAACGTATTTTCAGCCAGATTTTTTTCCAGCCACAGAGCATCAAGAAACTGCTCGATGCGTGCCAGATCCTGTTTCACTTGCGCCCCTTATGGTCACTCATTTGATCCATTATGCCTTATTGTGCCGTGACTAAAGCGATTCTGATACACTAGCCGCAAAAGCCACAGCAGAATCGAGAAGCTTACGTTATGAATATGGGTCTTTTTTATGGTTCCAGCACCTGTTATACCGAAATGGCGGCAGAAAAAATCCGCGATATTATCGGCCCAGAACTGGTGACCTTACATAACCTCAAGGACGACTCCCCGAAATTAATGGAGCAGTACGATGTGCTCATTCTGGGTATCCCGACCTGGGATTTTGGCGAAATCCAGGAAGACTGGGAAGCTGTTTGGGATCAGCTCGACGACCTGAATCTCGAAGGTAAAATTGTTGCGCTGTATGGGCTTGGCGATCAACTGGGGTACGGCGAGTGGTTCCTCGATGCGCTCGGCATGCTGCATGACAAACTCTCGACCAAAGGCGTGAAGTTCGTCGGCTACTGGCCAACGGAAGGATATGAGTTTACCAGCCCGAAACCGGTGATTGCTGACGGGCAACTGTTCGTGGGTCTGGCGCTGGACGAAACTAATCAGTATGACCTTAGCGACGAGCGTATTCAGAACTGGTGCGAGCAAATCCTCAACGAAATGGCAGAGCATTACGCCTGATGTCACTGACGGCTTAGCGCACAGGCTTTGCCGTCATCTTTATCTTTGCGTCTCTTGTTGCAACAAAATCCGCCGTAAATCCCGCCATTCGGCTTCGTCCATGCTGTCGGCTGCCAGCCATAAATGTTGCCGTTTACCGCTGTCAGAACGTAAACGCAGCATCATGCCGCTCTTAATCATCCACGGCGCTTTGACGATGCTCCACTCCTGCCCTTGCCAACGCAAACGCCCGTCCATCAACAGGCGAATTTCCCCCTGGCGGGCATTAATGCGTCGCTGGCTGCGAACGCAATCAAACACCACCAGCGAAAGTAACACCATCCATAACGGAGTGTAACTTAACGGCCAGGGCATGAGTAAAATAACAGCGGCAACCAGCCCATGAATCAGCAAGGAAAGCCACTGCGCGCGCCAGGAGACGCGTAAATCAGATTGCCACAGGACCACGTTCCCGATTCCGTGTCTGGATGAGTCGGACCATCATTTCCAGTTCTGCATCGGCCGGTTTACCATGATTCATCAGCCAGTTGAACAGATCGGGATCGTCACATTCCAGCAGACGAATAAAGATGCGTTTTTCGTCATCACTTAAGCTGTCGTACTCATGTTCGAAAAACGGCATGATTGAAATATCGAGTTCGCGCATACCACGGCGGCATGCCCAGTGAATGCGGGCTTTGTTATTAATGTCCATCTTCTTCCTGTCTCACGAAAATCCAGTACCAGGCTATTGTAACGTGTTTTTCGACTTCTTTTGCGGGAATATCAGTAAACACAATCGCGATCGCGAAATTAACCCACAATATTTCAAGGGATTCATTTTTTTGGAAGTCGCCTCGCAAAGCATATCAGAAGGCACAGATCGCGTAGTGAAAGCACTTGCATTGCCTCATAGCTCTTTTACCATTAGTCATTAATACGCCGTTAAGCAACTCAGGACTCTATTATGGCTTTTACACCTTTTCCTCCCCGTCAGCCTACGGCTTCTGCCCGTTTGCCACTGACGCTGATGACGCTTGATGACTGGGCGCTAGCCACTATTACTGGCGCGGACAGCGAAAAATATATGCAGGGTCAAGTGACAGCAGATGTCAGCCAGATGACAGAAGATCAGCACCTGCTCGCCGCCCATTGCGACGCCAAAGGCAAAATGTGGAGCAATTTACGTCTGTTCCGCGACGGCGACGGCTTTGCGTGGATTGAACGGCGCAGCGTGCGCGAGTCGCAACTGACTGAACTGAAAAAATATGCGGTGTTCTCTAAAGTGACCATCGCGCCAGACGATGAACGTGTGCTGCTTGGTGTTGCCGGTTTTCAGGCGCGCGCCGCGCTGGCAAATCTCTTTAGTGAACTGCCTACGAAAGAAAAACAGGTAGTTAAAGAAGGCGCGACCACTTTGCTATGGTTTGAACACCCGGCAGAACGTTTCCTGATCGTAACCGATGAAGCTACCGCCAATACGCTGACCGATAAACTGCGCGGTGAAGCGGAACTGAACAATAGCCAACAGTGGCTGGCATTAAACATTGAAGCGGGTTTTCCGGTGATTGATGCCGCCAACAGCGGGCAGTTTATCCCACAGGCGACCAACCTCCAGGCGCTGGGCGGCATCAGCTTTAAAAAAGGCTGCTATACCGGACAAGAGATGGTGGCACGAGCTAAATTCCGCGGTGCCAACAAACGCGCCCTCTGGCTGCTGGCAGGTAGCGCCAGCCGACTGCCGGAAGCGGGTGAAGATTTAGAGCTGAAAATGGGCGAGAACTGGCGTCGTACCGGTACGGTGCTGGCTGCGGTAAAACTGGAAGATGGTCAGGTCGTGGTACAGGTCGTCATGAATAACGATATGGAACCGGACAGCATCTTCCGCGTACGCGACGATATGAATACATTGCATATCGAGCCGCTGCCGTATTCGCTCGAAGAGTAGCGTTAACAGCCAAAGGAAAATTGATCATGGACGATAATAGTAACGTTAGCGCATGCGAACATTTACTCGCGAATCCCGAAAGCGATTATTATTGGTACTTTACGAGGAAGGGTCCCGAGTCCTTTCTTCTGTGTGAGGCGTGCCGTAAAGACGTCACCCACGAAGGCGTAAAATTAAATGTCAGGCGTATTGGGCAGGATGAGCTTAAGTTAATCAATCAGGAGGGATATCTTGACGGTGTTTCTGGTGAAATCACTGTTCACGAATGCCCGGTATCTCATTTACCTCCTGTTCGCTTTATAGAACTTTCCGGCACTCCCGTGTTAACCATGACTGCACTGCCGGACAGGTACTGGTTGCTCTACAGTGCCTCTCATGAGCTGGCTATTTTCGACCCGGACACCGGGCTCCGAAAAACGCTGATGTCAGTCTCGCTACCCGAAGAAACGGACGAGGCATGGTGCAATCGGCATCTTACGCCCCGCCTGCATTGCGATCCATCCGGGCGTTTCGCGGCGTTAGTTCATGATTATGGGCGCTACGGCCTTGTTATCGATCTGCTGGAAAAGCGCATCACTATGACGCTGGATGGCGGAGACTATCACCCGGAAACCGTTCCTTTCTCGCTAAGTTTTATCATTCATAATGAACGCCCCGTGATAATTCACCGCACAGCATGGAACCGTCTGGATGCCTCCGATCCTGAAACGGGCCGTTTACTGACTGCACGGGGTCCGACAACCTACCAGAGCGGTGAAGAACAGCCAGCGCATTATCTCGATTATTTTCACGGAGGTCTTTATCTCTCACCATCAGGTACCTGGATGCTTGATGATGGCTGGGTATGGAGTCCCGTTGGCGTGCTTGCCCACTTCGAACCTGAAAATTGGCTTTCTGGTAACGTCTGGGAAACTGAAGATAAAGTCCGGGCGCAAAATTTTCCCCTCCAGCGGGAAGACTGGGATATTGGCATTGGCTGGATAAATGATGAGCAATACGTAATTCAGGTGCTTCTTTCCGATCAGACAACTGCAAAAAACCAGGTTGCCTTTCTTTGTCATATTTCCTCTGACGAGATTACGCCCATTGCGGGAGCCGGTGGACGATTTTTTTCCGATGGCATCCATCTGTTTTCAGCCAATGCGGAGGGACTGTCTGTCTGGGATATAGAACAAGGATCACGGGCAGGTTTAATTGCCGGATTTTCGCCGACATTCAGTCATCCATGGCGCCGCGAGCTGGCGCAGATAAGTAGCAAAGGGATTTTATGCTGGCAGTGGCCAGATACGTCGCATTAACAAATCTTTCAGGAAAGAAAGAGAATGATCTACATATTTGTCGATTTTGAAGGTTTTAAGATTTGGTTTGAGGTAGATGAAGAAGGAACGGCATTACGTCAGGTAACTATTGAGGAGTCCAGCGGAAAAATTGATGTTTCATGTTTGGGACCCTACCTGGCCGATCAGTATGTTGATACACATAATGATTGCGAAATCATTACCTGCGAGCAATTCGAGTCTGTGTGGCAAGAAGCCACCGCAGTTGAACGTGAAAAATGGCACGAAGAGAAACTGAAGTATGTTCCCGGAATGGCTATACAAGCCACCATTCAGTACTTTTACCCACAAGGGACTATCTGCCGCATTGGCGATCGCTTGTTCTGTGCCAATATAAAAACGTCCTATTTACACGGTGTCAGTTTAGGGCCAGGAGCAAACATTCTCGGCGCGATTGCAGGTTATGATGAGCCAAATATGTGGATTTTGCTTGATAACTGCCAAAATGCTTAATCCCCAGCCTGACACGGCTGGGGTAAATTATTACGCCTGCCCAATATACAAATAGATCGCCAGAAAGTGGCACACGCTGCCGCCGAGCACAAAGCCGTGCCAGATGGCATGGTTGTAGGGAATGCGTTTGCAGACGTAGAAAATCACCCCGAGCGAGTAAACCACGCCGCCTACTGCCAGTAAGGTAACGCTGCCCGCCGCGAGCTTAACGGCCATTTCATAAATCACCACCAGCGACAGCCAGCCCATCGCCAGATAAGTCACCAGAGATAAAATTTTGAATCGGTGCGCGATGGTCAGCTTGAACAGAATCCCCAACAGCGCCAGGCTCCAGATAACAATCATCAACCCGCGCGCTAACGGAGAATCCAACCCCACCAGCAAAAAAGGCGTATAGGTTCCGGCAATCAACAGATAAATAGCGCAGTGGTCAAATTTCTTCAGCCACATTTTTGCCCGTTGATGAGGAATGGCGTGATACAGCGTCGAAGCGAGGAACAGCAGGATCATACTGCCGCCATAGAGGCTGTAACTGGTTATCGCTGTGGCGCTGGCATTGAGATCCACCGCCTGAACCAGTAGCAACACCAGCCCAACGATACCAAACACCAGCCCAATGCCGTGACTGACGCTGTTGGCAATTTCCTCTGCCAGCGAATATCCCTGCTTAATGAGGGGCTTCTGAACCATAACTTACTCCGGAGAAACGTACACGCACGTGAACACTTCTCCAGCGTAACTGAGAATAGTTCCAGTGAACACCTGTTAGCTAAAATAAATTCTGATTTGAGACTAATCTCCGAAAAATCATGAAATTAAATGCGAAATTTCAACTAACAGGCGTGAGTTCAATTTAAAGGCATTTAAATTCAATCACATAAAACTGTGTCTGGCCGGGATAGATATCGGCAATGACCTTTTTCAGATCAGTCAGGGGCATATTTTCCTGCTCTGCATGTTTTTCCGTCAGTGTATCCAGCGTTACGGTTGAGGTTGCAGTGACTTCAATCGTGCAAAAATAACCGTCATCTTCAAAGCGCCCGACACGAAGCACATCACCCGTTTTGAAGTGCGATTCAGACTCGTCGCGGATGGTGATGGTTTTACGCCCAGCCAGAATGTCATCCTGGAAACGTTGAAAAAAAGTGATGTCGTTTGGCTGCATGGTACTATTTCCTGTAAGAATTGACTCATCTGGAGCCTATGATAGTGAAAAAACTCACCTTACCGAAAGATTTCTTATGGGGCGGCGCAGTTGCCGCTCATCAGGTCGAAGGCGGCTGGAACAAAGGCGGCAAAGGGCCGAGCATTTGTGACGTTCTGACCGGTGGCGCACACGGCGTGCCGCGCGAAATCACCAAAGAAGTCTTGCCAGGAAAATACTATCCAAACCATGAAGCCGTTGATTTTTATGGTCACTACAAGGAAGACATCAAGCTATTTGCCGAAATGGGCTTCAAATGTTTTCGTACATCCATCGCCTGGACGCGCATTTTCCCAAAAGGTGATGAAGCTCAGCCAAACGAAGAAGGGCTGAAGTTCTACGATGATATGTTCGATGAACTGCTGAAATACAACATCGAACCGGTGATCACCCTCTCCCACTTTGAAATGCCGCTGCATCTGGTGCAGCAATACGGTAGCTGGACCAACCGTAAAGTGGTTGATTTCTTTGTCCGTTTCGCACAAGTGGTATTTGAACGTTATAAGCATAAAGTCAAATACTGGATGACCTTCAACGAAATTAACAACCAGCGTAACTGGCGTGCACCGCTGTTCGGTTACTGCTGCTCCGGCGTGGTGTATACCGAACATGAAAACCCGGAAGAGACGATGTATCAGGTGCTGCATCACCAGTTTGTCGCCAGCGCCCTGGCGGTGAAAGCCGCGCGTCGCATTAACCCGGAGATGAAAGTCGGCTGTATGCTGGCGATGGTGCCGCTCTATCCTTACTCCTGTAACCCGGACGATGTGATGTTCGCTCAGGAGTCGATGCGCGAACGCTACGTCTTTACCGATGTGCAGCTACGCGGCTATTACCCGTCCTATGTGTTGAACGAGTGGGAGCGTCGCGGATTTAACATCAAAATGGAAGAAGGCGATCTCGATGTACTGCGTGAAGGCACCTGCGATTATCTTGGTTTCAGCTATTACATGACCAACGCAGTGAAAGCCGAAGGCGGCACCGGCGATGCGATCTCTGGTTTTGAAGGCAGCGTACCGACCCCTTATGTTAAGGCTTCGGACTGGGGCTGGCAGATTGATCCGGTGGGTCTGCGTTACGCACTTTGCGAACTGTATGAGCGTTACCAGAAGCCGCTGTTTATTGTCGAAAACGGTTTTGGCGCTTACGACAAAGTGGAAGAAAATGGCAGCATCAACGACGACTACCGCATTGATTACCTGCGAGCTCATATTGAAGAGATGAAAAAGGCGGTGACTTACGATGGCGTGGATCTGATGGGCTACACGCCGTGGGGTTGCATCGACTGCGTGTCGTTCACCACCGGGCAGTACAGCAAACGCTACGGCTTTATCTATGTGAATAAACATGACGACGGTACTGGCGATATGTCGCGTTCACGTAAGAAGAGCTTTAACTGGTACAAAGAGGTGATTGCCAGCAACGGCGAGAAGCTTTAAGTCGATGAAGTACCGGATGCAATACTCGTTGCATCCGGTCAGATAACTGTCCTGTTTTATTTCCCGCCCGCCAAATCGATAAAACTTCCCGTAACATAAGAGGCTTTATCACTTAACAGCCAGACGATGGCCTGCGCGACCTCTTCCGCCTGTCCGCCACGCTGCATGGGGATGTTCGACTTAACGCGATCAACGCGTCCAGGTTCGCCACCGCTGGCGTGCATTTCGGTATAAATAAACCCTGGCCGCACGCCGTTAACGCGGATCCCCTGCGCGGCAACTTCCAGCGATAGTCCGGTGGTTAACGTATCAATCGCCCCTTTCGATGCCGCATAATCAACGTATTCCCCCGGAGATCCCAGCCGTGAGGCCACTGAAGAGACGTTGACGATAGCACCGCCATTACCGCCATTTTTAAGCGCCATGCGTTTTACCGCCTCGCGGCAACAGAGAAAATATCCCGTCACATTGGTGGAAAGTACCCGGTTGATTCGCTCTGCGGTAAGGTTTTCTACGGTGCACTGGGTAAACAAGATCCCGGCGTTATTGACCAGCGCGGCTAGCGGTTCATCGTGCTGATCGATTGCTGTAAACATTGCGATGACCTGATTTTCGTCGCTGATATCCGCCTGGAGCGCAAACGCTTTGCCACCTGCTTCAGTTATTAAGTTCACAACTTCCTGCGCTGCGTGGCGGTTTTGCTGATAATTAACCGCCACCGTATATCCTTCTTGCGCCAACAGTAATGCAGTTGCCCGCCCGATGCCACGACTGCCACCGGTCACAAGTGCTATAGTCATTTGTTTTCCTAAAAAAATAAAGGCGCCGAAGCGCCTTTCAAATTATTGATGACAAAGTGCTTTTATTATGCCGGATGCGGCGTGAACGCCTTATCCAGCCTACAAAATCGTGCAAATTCAATACATTGCACAGACTATGTAGGCCTGATAAACGAGGTGTATCAGGCAATGTTGAGTTTGACATCAGTGTCAAAGGCGCCGAAGCGCCTTTAGAAGATAGTCGGATCAGTAAATTACTGGTATTCGCTAATCGGTACGCAGGAGCAGAACAGGTTACGGTCGCCATAAACATCATCCAGACGTTTCACTGTCGGCCAGTATTTGTCTGCCACGCCTGCCGGGAATACTGCAACTTCACGGCTGTACGGATGCGCCCACTCGGCGACCAGTTCGCTCTGAATGTGCGGCGCGTTCACCAGCGGGTTATCTTCCAGCGGCCAGACACCGGCTTTCACCTGGTCGATTTCTGCGCGGATAGACAGCATCGCATCGATAAAACGATCCAGTTCCACTTTGCTTTCAGATTCAGTCGGTTCAACCATCAGCGTCCCCGCCACCGGGAACGACATAGTCGGCGCGTGGAAACCATAGTCGATCAGGCGCTTGGCAATATCCAGCTCGCTGATGCCGGTTTCTTCTTTCAACGGACGAATATCAAGAATACATTCATGCGCCACGCGACCGTCGCGACCGGTATACAGCACCGGGAAGGCATCCTGCAGGCGGCTGGCAATATAGTTGGCGTTGAGGATTGCCACCTGGCTTGCTTTTTTCAGCCCTTCTGCGCCCATCATGCGGATGTACATCCAGCTAATTGGCAGAATAGAAGCGCTACCGAACGGTGCCGCAGAAACCGCGCCCTGACGGGTTAACATGCCTTCGATTTGCACCACGCTATGACCCGGAACAAACGGTGCCAAATGCGCTTTCACGCCGATCGGTCCCATACCCGGACCACCACCGCCGTGCGGAATGCAGAAAGTTTTATGCAGGTTAAGGTGCGAAACGTCCGCGCCAATAAAGCCCGGCGAAGTGATGCCAACCTGGGCGTTCATGTTCGCGCCATCAAGGTAAACCTGACCGCCGAACTTATGCACGATTTCACACACTTCACGGATCGTTTCTTCGTACACGCCGTGGGTGGAAGGATAGGTCACCATAATGCAGGAGAGATTATCGCCCGCCTGCTCCGCTTTCGCGCGCAGGTCAGTCAGATCGATGTTGCCGTTTTTATCACACGCCACAACCACCACCTGCATTCCTGCCATATGCGCGGAAGCCGGGTTAGTGCCATGCGCAGAAGCCGGGATCAGGCAGATATCGCGATGCCCTTCGTTGCGGCTTTCATGATAATGACGAATCGCCAGCAGCCCCGCGTATTCGCCCTGAGCGCCAGAGTTCGGCTGCATACAGACGGCGTCGTAACCGGTCAGTTTCACCAGCCAGTCAGCCAGTTGGGCGATCATCTGCTGATAACCTTCGGCCTGTTCCGGCGGGCAGAACGGGTGCAGTTCGGCAAATTCCGGCCAGGTGATTGGGATCATCTCGGCGGCGGCGTTCAGTTTCATGGTGCAGGAACCCAGCGGGATCATCGCCTGATTCAGCGCCAGATCTTTACGCTCCAGCGAGTGCATATAGCGCATCATTTCGGTTTCGCTGTGGTAGCGATTAAACACCGGATGGGTGAGAATTTCGTCATCGCGCAGCATTGCAGGCTGAATAGAACGGCTGTCGTGAGCCACGTCTTTGTCCAGCGTGTCGATGTCCAGTCCGTGATTATCGCCCAGCAGTACGCTGAAAAGCTGCATCACGTTTTCGCGCGTGGTGGTTTCATCAAGGGTGATCCCCACCGCATTCAAAATATCGCTACGTAGGTTGATTTCAGCCGCTTCGGCACGCGCCAGCACGCCCGCTTTGTCGGCCACTTCCACACACAAAGTATCGAAATAGTGCGCATGGCGCAGCTTCAGACCTTTTTGTTGCAGGCCCGCCGCCAGGATATCGGTCAGACGGTGGATGCGATTAGCGATACGTTTCAGGCCAACCGGGCCGTGATAAACGGCATACAGGCTGGCGATGTTTGCCAGCAGTACCTGGGAAGTACAAATGTTGGAGTTCGCTTTCTCACGGCGAATATGTTGCTCGCGAGTCTGCATCGCCATGCGCAGCGCGGTATTGCCCGCAGCATCTTTCGATACACCAATAATACGGCCCGGCATTGAGCGTTTGTATTCATCTTTCGCCGCAAAGAATGCCGCATGTGGGCCACCGTAGCCCATCGGTACGCCAAAGCGTTGCGCCGAACCAAAGACAATATCCGCGCCCTGTTTACCCGGTGCAGTTAACAGCACCAGCGCCATAATATCGGCGGCGACGCTGACTACAATTTTGCGTGATTTCAGTTCGCTGATAAGCGCAGTGTAGTCGTGAATTTCACCGGTAGTGCCAACCTGCTGTAACAGCACGCCGAAGACGTCCTGGTGATCGAGAACTTTTTGCGCATCGTCGACAATCACTTCAAAACCAAAGGTTTCTGCGCGTGTACGTACTACATCTAAGGTTTGCGGATGCACGTCAGAAGCAACGAAGAAGCGGTTGGCATTTTTCAGTTTACTGACGCGTTTTGCCATCGCCATTGCTTCGGCGGCAGCGGTGGCTTCATCCAACAAAGAAGCAGAGGCCATATCCAGCCCGGTCAAATCCAGCGTTACCTGCTGGAAGTTAAGCAGTGCTTCAAGGCGGCCCTGGGAGACTTCAGGTTGATACGGAGTATACGCGGTATACCAGCCCGGATTTTCCAGCATGTTACGCAGGATAACCGGCGGTAGCTGCACGGCGGTGTAACCCATGCCGATGTAAGACGTGAAGCGTTTATTGCGACTGGCAATAGCCTTGAGTTCCGCCAGCGCGGCGTATTCGGTCGCCGGTGCGCCAACCTGCGGTGGTATCGCAAGCTGAATATCTTTCGGCACAATCTGGCCGGTCAGCGCGTTTAACGATTGTGCGCCAACGGCATTCAGCATTTCTTGCTGTTGCGCGGCGTCCGGTCCGATATGGCGTTCAATAAAAGCGCCGCTGTTTTCAAGCTGGCTTAACGTCTGTGTCATGAGCGATGGTTCCTGAAACGTGCAGTGAATTGTGAACCTCTCTCCTTGCGAAGAGAGTGAGGGTGAGGCGTAAATGTTCCTCACCCTAATCCTCTTCCGCAGAAGAGGAATAAAGCCGTTACTCGTCTTCTAACAATGCTTCGTATGCGGTCGCATCCAGCAGTGAATCCAGTTCGCTTTCATCGCTGGCTTTGATTTTGAAGATCCAGCCGCCTGCATACGGTTCGCTGTTCACCAGTTCCGGAGAATCGCTCAGTGCGTCGTTTACCGCCACGATTTCACCGCTTACTGGCGCATAAATGTCTGACGCCGCTTTTACCGATTCGGCAACCGCGCAGTCATCGCCCGCGCTTACCGTTGCGCCCACTTCCGGCAGGTCAACAAACACCATATCGCCTAACAGCTCCTGAGCGTGCTCAGTGATGCCAACAGTGTAAGTGCCGTCGGCTTCTTTACGCAGCCATTCGTGTTCTTTGCTGTATTTCAGTTCTGCTGGTACGTTGCTCATCAATCAATCTCCAAAAAGTAAATCACGCGACGGCTTTGCCGTTACGCACAAAAACAGGTTTCGTCACTTTTACCGGCATTTCACGGTTGCGAATTTGCACAATCGCCGTTTCGCCAATACCTTCCGGCACGCGTGCCAGCGCAATGCTGTAACCCAACGTCGGGGAGAAAGTACCGCTGGTGATAATGCCTTCATGCTGATTGCCCTGCGCATCGGTAAAACGTACCGGCAGTTCATTACGCAGCACGCCTTTTTCGGTCATCACCAGACCAACCAGTTTTTCTGTGCCATGTTCACGCTGCGCTTCCAGAGCTTCACGACCGATAAAGTCACGATCAGCCGGTTCCCAGGCGATGGTCCAGCCCATGTTGGCGGCTAAAGGAGAAATGGTTTCGTCCATCTCCTGACCATAAAGATTCATACCCGCTTCCAGACGCAGCGTGTCACGCGCGCCCAGACCGCAGGGCTTAACGCCCGCTTCCACCAGCGCTCGCCAGAAATCCGCCGCTTTTTCATTGGGCAGCGCAATTTCGTAGCCCGCTTCACCGGTATAACCGGTGGTGGCAATAAACAGATCGCCCGCCTGCACGCCAAAGAAGGGTTTCATCCCTTCCACCGCCTGACGCTGAGCATCATTAAACAGTGTGGCAGCTTTTGCCTGCGCATTCGGCCCTTGTACGGCAATCATGGAGAGGTCATCACGAACGGTAATTTCGATGCCGAAAGGTTCAGCGTGTTGGGTAATCCAGGAGAGGTCTTTTTCGCGGGTGGCGGAGTTAACAACGAGGCGGAAGAAATCTTCAGTAAAGTAGTAAACGATGAGGTCATCTATCACACCGCCAGAGGCATTCAACATCCCCGAGTAGAGGGCTTTGCCGCTTTTGGTGAGCTTCGCCACATCGTTCGCCAGCAGATAACGCAGAAACTCCCGGGTGCGACTGCCGCGAAGATCGACGATGGTCATATGTGACACATCAAACATTCCGGCATCGGTACGTACCGCATGATGTTCGTCGATTTGCGAACCGTAATGCAGCGGCATCATCCAGCCGTGGAAATCCACCATGCGAGCGCCGCAAAGCGTGTGTTGTTCGTACAAAGGAGTCTGTTGTGCCATCTTGTCCTCATTGAATAAGCGGGGCTGACAACTTTTCCATGGCGAAATTATCACCACGAAACCCAGCATCGGAGCCACTCCCGGTCCCCAACGCAATCGTTCTCTTTTGCCTGAACTTACCACCGAAACAGACTGTTAACCATAAGGTAAAATTGATCATCACATTAGCTTATGGTTAAAAAACGCCAGAATAGCAACAGAATAAAAAACCAAAAAATATTCCACTTTCTATACAAAGATGATGTGATGAGGGAATTAATTTGAATAAGGCAATATTAAGAACTGAAAAAATGTCAAAAAACACTAAATCAAAAATTAGTGACATTAGAAAATATAATGCGAAAACGGAGGTGAAATTAGTTTATTTCAAATGAGGAAAATCTCCCGGCGAAAAAACCGGGAGATGAAAGTGTGATGGGTATCAAATAAACAGCAGAAGAGAAATTTTTAGTGCAGCCATTCAGGCAAATCGTTTAATCCCATTGCCTGACGGATAAGTTGTGGTTTAACGCCAGGAAGCGTGTCGGCCAGTTTCAGGCCAATATCACGCAGCAGTTTTTTCGCCGGATTAGCCCCGGAAAACAGATCGCGGAATCCCTGCATACCTGCCAGCATCAGCGCCGCACTGTGCTTGCGGCTACGCTCATAGCGACGCAGGTAAATGTACTGCCCGATGTCTTTACCCTGACGATGCAACCGTTTCAGTTCAGCAATCAGCTCTGCAGCATCCATAAAGCCGAGATTCACCCCCTGCCCCGCCAACGGGTGAATGGTATGCGCGGCGTCGCCCACCAGCGCCAGACGGTGCGCGGCAAACTGGCGCGCATAACGCCCAGTCAGCGGGAACACCAGGCGTTCACTCTCAACCTTGCATAAGCCCAGGCGATTATCAAAAGCGATATTTAACTCGCGATTAAATTCGTCTTCACCTGCCTGCTGCATCCGCAGTGCTTCCTCTGGGGACAGTGACCAGACAATTGAGCAAAGATGCGGATCGCTAAGCGGCAAAAAGGCCAGAATGCCTTCGCCATGAAAAACCTGTCGCGCCACCGCATCATGCGGTTCTTCCGTGCGAATGGTCGCCACCAGCGCGTGATGCTGATAATCCCAGAAAGTCAGCGGAATATCGGCTTTGTTGCGCAACCAGGAATTAGCGCCGTCTGCGCCAATCACCAGACGCGCCGTTAACATGCTGCCGTCTTTCAGCGTCAGGAAGGTTTCGTTCTCTCCCCAGGCGACCTGCTGTAATTCTGCAGGGGCTAACAGGCTGATATCTGAGGACTGCTGTGCTTTGTTCCACAGCGCGTAATGAATGACTGAATTTTCAACGATATGCCCAAGATGGCTATAGCCCATGTTTTGATCGTCAAACGAAATGTGACCAAAGCTGTCTTTGTCCCACACTTCCATGCCGTGATAACAGCTGGCCCTACGAGAGAGAATGTCCTGCCAGACGCCAAGACGAGTCAGTAATTTTTCGCTGGCGGCATTGATAGCCGAAACGCGCAGTTGTGGTGGTGCATCCGCCGCCAGAGGTTCCGGTACGCGCTGCTCCAGTACGGCAACGCGTAAGCCGCTCCCCTGTAAGCCGCAGGCAACCGCCAGCCCCACCATGCCGCCGCCGACAATGGCTACATCAACACTTTGCATTGTTTATTCCTTAAAACCGCCTTCAACGCGCCACCCAACCGAGGGTGCGCTGCGCCAGCACATCGCGTGCCGGAGTGAATAATTCCATTGCCATCAGCCCGATGTTGCGCCCGACAACCAGCGGCGTCCAACGGTTGGCAAAAAGATGTACAAGGCTGTCCGTGACGCCGATGGTTGCTTCTCGATCGCTCTGCCGACGCTGCCGATAACGGCACAATACGCCGTAATCACCGATGTCATCTTCACGTGCCTGAGCCTGAGTCAGCGTTTCCGCAAGGCTCATCACATCTCGCATACCGAGGTTGAACCCTTGCCCGGCAATCGGGTGCAGAGTTTGCGCCGCATTGCCCACCAGCACGGTACGATGGGTAACAGGTCTGGCGGCGCGGGTTAACGCCAGCGGGTAAGCACTGCGTTTACCAGCGTGGGTAATTTTCCCAAGTCGCCAACCAAAGGCCGACTGGAGTTCACGGCAAAACGTCTCGTCGCTCCACGACAGCACCTCTTCGCGCCGTTCCAGTGGATGACACCAGACCAGCGAACAGCGTCCGTCAGACATCGGCAACATCGCCAGCGGGCCATGTTGCGTAAAGCGTTCAAAAGCGCGCCCTTCGTGCGCAACGGAAGTCGCAACGTTAGCAATCACAGCCAGTTGTTCGTAAGGCTCCTGCTGCCAGTCAACGCCGCACGCGGTGGCTAACGCGGAATGGGTGCCATCAGCGGCTACCAGCACGCAGCCCGTCAGCGTCTCGCCACTCTCCAGCGTCACTTCAACGTGACTCTGAGCACGGGCAACGTTAGCCACGCGATCAGGGCAATGCAGCGTTACGCCAGGTGCTTTGCGCAGCAATGCAAACAGCCGTTGCCCGACATTATGCAATTCGACAACCTGCCCCAGCGCCGCCAGTTGGTAATCTTCTGCGGCGAGGGTGACGAATCCGGCATGACCACGATCGCTGACATGCACGCTGGTGATGGCGGTTGCGCAATCAGCCAGAGATTGCCAGACGCCGATGCGCGCCAGTTGCTGACAAGTACCCGCCGCCAGCGCAATAGCTCGTCCATCAAAGCCCGGATGAGCATGTGACTCTGGCGCAGTCGCTTCAATCAAATGTACCGGCAGCGCCCCGTGACTTAACCGGGAAATAGCCAGCGCCAGCGTCGCGCCCGCCATGCCGCCACCGACGATGATTACGCTCATTGCTTTCTCGCAGATGCCATCAACGCTTCGATTTCTTCCGGCTTTTTCACCACGCTGGCGGTGAGGTTTTCGTTACCGGTTTCGGTAATCACGATGTCGTCTTCAATACGAATGCCGATACCGCGATATTGTTCTGGCACTTCTGCATCCGGCGCAATATACAGCCCCGGCTCTACGGTCAGTACCATGCCCGGTTCCAGAATGCGCGAGCGATCCTGGCCATAAACGCCAACGTCATGGACATCCAGTCCTAACCAGTGGCTAAGGCCATGCATAAAGAAAGGACGATGGGCGTTCTGAGCGATCAGTTCATCAACATCACCTTTCAGGATGCCGAGTTTTACCAGGCCGCTAACCATGATGCGCACCACTTCACCAGTGACTTCCTGAATGGACGTTCCCGGACGATACAGCCGCAGGCTGGTTTCAAGAGACTCCAGCACAATGTCGTAGATTTCACGCTGGGCCTGGGTGAATTTGCCGTTGACCGGGAAGGTGCGGGTAATATCGCCCGCGTAACCTTTGTATTCACAACCCGCGTCAATCAACACCAGGTCACCGTCGCGCAGTTCACTCTCGTTTTCGGTGTAGTGCAGAATGCAGCCGTTTTCACCGCTGCCGACAATGGTGTTATAGGAAGGATAGCGCGCACCGTGGCGGTTAAATTCGTGGTGAATTTCGCCTTCCAGGTGGTACTCGAACATTCCCGGACGGCATTTTTCCATCGCCCGGGTATGCGCCAGGGCGGTGATTTCCCCCGCGCGGCGAAGTACGGCAATCTCTTCTGGTGATTTGAACAGGCGCATTTCATGAACAATGGGACGCCAGTCGATCATCGTTGCCGGGGCGGTGAGATTCTGTCGCGAACCTTTACGCAGTTTTTCCAGCGCGCTGTTCACGATTTCATCAGCATATGCATATTCGCCCTGGGCGTGGTACACCACATCCAGACCATTAAGTAGTTGATAAAGTTGCTGATTGATTTCGCTGAATGCCAGTGCGCGGTCAACGCCCAGTTTCTCTGGCGCGGCATCCTGGCCTAGGCGACGACCAAACCAGATCTCTGCCGTCAGGTCGCGAACGCGGTTAAACAAAACGCTGTGGTTATGAGTGTCGTCGCTTTTAATCAGCACCAGCACCGCTTCCGGTTCGTTAAAGCCGGTGAAGTACCAGAAGTCACTGTTCTGACGATAGGGGTATTCGCTGTCGGCGCTACGGGTCACTTCTGGTGCCGCGAAAATCAGCGCGGCGCTGCCAGGTTGCATTTGCTCTACCAGGGCCTGACGGCGTCGCTGAAATTCTTGCCGGGATATCTCACTCATAACACTCTCCTTACGTTTTTTGTTTTTAGTGTAGAGTCGGTTTTTGTACTTCTGGCGCGGTCGGTTGCGGATGAGTAAAGGTGTCGTGGCATAACAGCGCGGCAACACGGACGTACTCGATGATCTCTTCAAGCGACATTTCCAGCTCTTCCTGATCTTCGTCTTCGTCGTAGCCCAGCTGCGCGATGTTACGCAGATCGTCGATGGCTTCACCGGTTTCGCCGGTCACTTTGTCCAGCTTCGGTTGCGTAACGCCAAGACCAAGCAGGAAGTGATTGACCCAACCTGCCAGCGCATCAGCACGATCGAAAACACTGACATCATCGCCATCAGGCAGATAAAGCTGAAAAAGGAAGCCGTCATCCTGCAGGGCATCGCTGGTAGCAGAGTGCATTTTGCGCAATGCCTGTGCCAGCTCATGACCGAAAGCCATGCCTTCGTTCGTCAGGTCGTGAAGCAGTGGCAGCCATGAGCTGTCATCGTTACCACCACATATCATCCCACTGATTAAACCATGCATCTCAGCAGGGGTCAGACCCGTCCCTTGTTGGTTCAGATACTGGTTCATTTCGTTGTAACCAGGCATTTCGTTCTGTATAGACATAAGCATTCGTCGTCAAAGGGAGGAATATTCATGATATGCTACCACTTTGGGCCCTGGTGGACCAGAAAAGGGCTTGTCTCTTCTCATCAGGGTAGCTATAGTGTCGCCCCTTCGCAGACCATGGGTCTAAAGACGAAGGCAGCGCAGTCAATCAGCAGGAAGGTGGCATGTCTGCACAACCCGTCGATATCCAAATTTTTGGCCGTTCACTGCGTGTGAACTGCCCGCCTGACCAAAGGGATGCGTTGAATCAGGCAGCGGACGATCTGAACCAACGGTTGCAAGATCTGAAAGAACGCACTAGAGTCACAAATACTGAACAGTTGGTCTTCATTGCCGCATTGAATATCAGCTATGAGTTAGCGCAAGAAAAAGCGAAGACTCGTGACTACGCGGCAAGTATGGAACAGCGTATTCGGATGCTGCAGCAGACCATAGAACAAGCGTTACTTGAACAAGGTCGCATCACCGAAAAAACTAACCAAAACTTTGAATGACACTTTTCGGTTTACTGTGGTAGAGTAACCGTGAAGACAAAATTTCTCTGAGATGTTCGCAAGCGGGCCAGTCCCCTGAGCCGATATTTCATACCACAAGAATGTGGCGCTCCGCGGTTGGTGAGCATGCTCGGTCCGTCCGAGAAGCCTTAAAACTGCGACGACACATTCACCTTGAACCAAGGGTTCAAGGGTTACAGCCTGCGGCGGCATCTCGGAGATTCCCTTCTTATCTGGCACCAGCCATGACGCAACTACCAGAAATCCCACTGACATTATCTCGACAAGAAATCCGCAAAATGATTCGGCAACGTCGTCGTGCGTTAACGCCGAAACAACAGCAAGAAATGGGTCAACAAGCTGCTACCCGGATGATGACTTATCCCCCGGTGGTGATGGCGCATACGGTCGCTGTATTCCTCTCTTTTGATGGCGAACTCGACACCCAGCCACTCATAGAACAACTCTGGCGCGCCGGTAAGCGCGTATATCTTCCAGTTTTGCATCCCTTTAGTGCCGGTAATTTGCTGTTCCTGAATTACCATCCGCAAAGCGAACTGGTGATGAACAGGTTGAAGATCCATGAGCCAAAACTGGATGTGCGTGACGTGCTACCCCTTTCCCGATTAGACGTGTTGATCACACCGCTGGTCGCCTTTGATGAGTACGGTCAGCGCCTGGGAATGGGCGGTGGTTTTTATGATCGGACCTTACAAAACTGGCAGCGCTATCAAATGCAACCGGTGGGTTATGCGCATGATTGTCAGTTGGTGGAAAAACTCCCCGTTGAAGAGTGGGATATCCCACTTCCTGCGGTGGTTACACCGTCGAAAGTCTGGGAGTGGTAAGGGCTACACACTCCCGCAGAGCAATTAATACAATTGGCGATACAACTGCTGGATATCCGTTAAGGTGACAGGCCGTGGATTGTCCCCAGTGCAAATATCAGCCAGAGCCGCAGTCGCTAAAGCCGCGACATCCTCTTCTTTCATCCCAATTTCACGTAAGCGTGATGGTATGCCGATATCCTGATTAAGCCTTCGAACCGCGCTCACGGCTTCTCTACGTACTTCGGATAATGGCATAGTATACGCTTGCGGTATATCGAACGCTGCCGCGATATTACGGTATTTCTCAGCAGTAAATTCTGAATTCCAGTCCATTATATGCGGTAGCAGAACAGCATTCGCCACACCATGAGGCGTATCGTAGAATGCGCTCAACGGATGCGCCATACCGTGCACCAGTCCCAAACCAACATTTGAAAATCCCATCCCGGCAATATATTGTCCTAATGCCATATCTTCGCCCGCTAGTGCATCTCCTGCTACGGAAGCTCTTAGCGCAGTAACGATAAGTTCAATTGCTTGTTTATGGAACATATCCGTCAACTCCCAGGCACCGAGAGTGGTATAACCTTCAATCGCATGTGTAAGTGCATCAATCCCGGTCGCCGCTTTTAATGATGGAGGCATAGAAGACATCATGTCTGCATCAATAACTGAAGCTACAGGTACAGAATGCGGATCGTAACAAACAAACTTGCGCCTATTTTCCACATCAGTGATGACATAGTTAATGGTCACTTCTGCCGCTGTGCCCGCTGTAGTTGGGACTGCAATAGTCGGTATTGCAGGATTTTCTGTGGCTGCCCCCCCTTCCAGAGTACGAACATCGGCAAAATCAGGATTAGCAATAATTATTCCAATGGCTTTAGCAGTATCTATTGAAGAACCGCCACCTACCGCAATCATATAATCAGCATTGCTGCACTTAAACGCCCTGACGCCAGCCTGTACAATTTCTATTGTTGGGTTAGCTTCAACACCATCAAAAACGGTGTAATCGAGATTGTTGTGCTTTAATAAGCTCGTGATTCTTTCGCTTACACCACGCCGAACAATCTCTGAGTCCGTTACAATAAATGCTTTAGATAATTTTCGTGTTTGTACTTCATCAAGAATGTGTTTTATCGCTCCATTACCGAAATAAGCAATGGGATTCAGTACGATTCTGTTTGTCACAGTGACTTCCTTAATTAATAGATGTTGCATTATAAATAGGTTAATAAACCTTTCTTTTAATCATGGCCAAACCCTGTTGCAAATAATCGTTTCAACTCCACAATTGCTTGCTGTTCATCAGCACCTTCACAGATTAATTCAATCTGGGTATTGGACCTAATTCCTGCCGTCAATAATGCCATAGCACTATGTGGTTTTATATTTTTCCCTTTATAGTTTAAAGTTGTCACGCACTGAAATTGTTTTACAGTTTTCGCCAGTACGCTTGCTGGTCGGGCATGAAGCCCCATTTTATTTGTCACCCACACCATTTCTTTAATCATAAATCACCTAATTTTTCTGTGATTAATAATGATTCATCTAATCACCTGTGGATACGACCAACGAGCCAGTTCTTCACCGCTAAATACCTTTGGTTCCTGAAGACCATTTACCAGTAGCGTGTGATAATAGATTTCCGCCAGTTCTTCCAGATAGGCTGATTTTAAAACAGCATCATAAGACGATACATCGACAGTCATCGCGCCATGACGACCTAATAAAATGGCATCGGCTTGTTGCAAGGGAGCAATAATACTTAATGCCAGCTCTTGTGTACCAGGTAACGCAAATGGCGCAACAGGTACAATTCCTCGTTGCAGATTTAAAATTGCACATTCATAAATAACCGCCGGGATACTTTTTTCCAGCACGGCGAAAATGGAAGCAAAGCGTGAGTGTGTATGACAAACAGCGTAGATATCCGGCCGCGTCCGGTAAGCCTGCAAATGCATCATACATTCACTAGTGGGCCTCAGTCCGGAAAGATTTTCGATAATATCCCCCTCTGGGGAAAGCACAACAATATCCCGAACGGTTAATAAATTTTTATCCACAGTTGTTGGTGTAACACAGATAAACCCCGTTTCTGGGTCCCGAACACTGGTATTTCCCGCTTTATGTTTACACATCCCCCATTGTTGAGTTGTTTTTGCCATTTCCACGACTTGCTGCTTTAATATATCTAACATAACGATGTTCCTTTTGTTGATTACGAATAGTATTGCAACGCACATACAATCATTTCTTTATCTACTGCATCGCGGATGAATTGTGCGCCATTGCGTTCTTCAAGATAATTATTTAACTGCGATAGTGCTCTCAAATGACCTTGCGTATTATGTGTTGCACATGTAATGATAATATCTGCATATATATAATCATTTATCAAGATCTGATGCGGTAACCGATATAATGAAAACCCGATTTTATTAACACCATCATCAACGCCCGCATGAGCAATTATCACACCTTCTCCTAACATAATATATGGTCTCTCGTTAATGATTTTATTGATAATTGCATCTATATAGCATGGTTCAATTACACCATTTTTCACTAATGGTGACGCAGCCTGATGAATTACGTCTTGCCATGACTTTGGAATATTCACCTCAAGAGTAATAAAATCTTTTTGTAATAAACTAACCAAAGAAGGGAGCGGATGGGATGTAACTAAATTACTAATGGGCCTTGAATGGCTATAGAGATAATCTTCCAGAGCGGCCCGAAGATCCTTCCGTTGTTGGATTGTGCCATACCGTTCAACAATAGCCAAAACATTCTCAACCTGTACTGATTCATTATCCTGATATCCTAATAAAGAAAGAGCCTGGCTACGTAGTGTATTCTTTTGTCCATTATCAAAAGGTAAATTAATCAGTAATAAAGGACGATGAGTTGAAAAAAGACTGGTGCTAAAAATAATGTCATGATCTTTAGTATATCTTTCATACTCACGAAATGACAAAATATCCTGAAAATAGATTTCAGGCAGTAGCGATTGTAACGTTAAGAAAATCCATGTAGAAACAGTGGCATTACCATAGTTCACCACAACTCCAGACTTTTTCACTTTAACTTTATGCAACAATCCCTCACGTGTTAACCATCCCCCAAATATTACCGTCAATGAGGCAACTTCCTCTTCCGGTAAAGCCTGCTGTAGCAAACTCTCCAACGGGCTAATCGAACGAATGACAAGTTGATGAAGATAGTTAAACTCCTGGGCGATTAATTCATAAACACCAGAATCATAAGTAAAATTATAAATTATCCGATAATAAGCCGGTTTCCAGTGTTGATAAATTTTGTTAATCAGCTCATCTTTATCACGAAAGGCTATGCAGCATAATTTCTCAAAATTATTAACAACAGCAACGATGCCTTCTAATAGCAATGGTTCCAGATTAAAATAACGATCTGAAATTGTCTGGATATTTGCACTACGGATAATCGCCGTTAAAAATGACTGTTCAGAAATATGACTAATGCCTGCTTTATTTAAAATCTCACCTATAATTAAGAACTCACGAGTCCGGTAGACTTCGTGAAGATGCTCGGGCAAAACATGTAAAACTTTACCGACATTAATTCGTAGCATAACCAGACTCATATATAAAGTCAGTTGTTGGACTTTCTCATCAGTCAGAAATATTTTAAACTCTTGTTCAATTAAGGTTAGTGCATTAGCAAACACTTTTCTGTTCTGTTCAACATTTTTTGTAACCTCTGCAGTGAAATCTTCAAAAAATGGCCTGGACAAACAATAAATCACGACCTCCAGTAATAAGTATCTTTTTTGGATTTCACTGCCCTCAATAAAATACCCCTGTATTCTTTCGTAAACGACCTGAACATCATAGCGAACAGTTATAGAATTAATTTTCTTAATATCATTAAGAATAGTATTCTGACTTACACGTAATGTTTGTGTGAAATGAAAAAGTTTGATTTTTTCGTTACGACACAATAGTAAAAACAATATAATATAATGTCGTTCTTTTTCACTATAGACATAACGTTCATTGAGTTGATATTCAATATTGCTGTAAAAAAACGATAATACATTCGCATCAACACTGAAACCACCGCGGCGTTGACGAGAAATGGGCAAAAATTCTTTCGTCGCCAGGTAGTCATTTATTTTATGCAATGTATAGCTGAGTTGTTTTCTGGTCAATACAAATTTCTTACACAACTCTCCGCTGGTAATAAGAGGTTCACGTACTATGGCATTCAGTACTGCATAAATACGGTTATCAATCATGGTAACGACCTCTTTATTATAAATATTACATATTAGAATTTTACGCTACATGTTTTGTGTCATGTGATAACTCGCGACAATAAAAGCAAAAGCAAACACTCCATATTATCGCCATCACTACTGGAACAAAATTCCCTTGCATAAACTGAAATATATGAGAAAACGCATAAGTAAATACAGGAGCATCAATACAACTATTTGATATAAGTTTACCGGCTGGAATATCGATCGCTTTGGTCATGTTCCCCAACTCAGTAATTATGGGAGCAAACTCAGTACCTACAAATAAAAAGAATGGAATGCCAATAAAACTGAGAATAACCATTCGTAAAGTGTTACCCTGCGTTAACAGATAGGCCGGAACCACTAATACTATGTTGATAATACCAGCGAAAGGCAGGATTTTATTACCCGGTAGTATTATAGCCCAGAGCAAGGTAAGAGGAATCGCAACAATGATAACAAACCAAATTTCACTCGCTCCACCAAGAAATGGCCAATCGATACCGACAAAGAGTTTACGACCTGAAAATCGCTTATTCATATAATCACTAATCGCCTCTGAGAGTGGCGATAGCGCCTGCATAAAAAACTTGGAAATGACAGGAAACAGATGCAACGCCGTTGCGGCCTGTATCCCCAACATAAGAGTTTTTGCTACATCATAACCCGCAACAACGCCAAATAATATTCCAAGGATAAAACCAATGACATGATTCTCAGCGAAAATCCCGACTTTTTTACGTAATGTTGCAGCATCCATCGGCTTATTTAACAAAGGGATTTTACGTAATAACACATCAAAGGGATAGTAAATAGCGCCGAGAAACATCATCCGGTGGGTACAGGTAATCCCCGGTATTCCGGTCATTTTTTCAATACGATACTGGTGTAAATCGCCAGACTTCAGTTCAAGAATAATTTGTAAAGAGGCAATAATAAATGCCATAACTAATGCCCATGTTGAGCCGAACAGTGGCGTCACCGAGCCCATAACAATAAATGCAGTAAATATTTTTCCCCAGACATTCCATAAATCTGCATTGAAAGTATCGGTCTTTTTTAGCATCAACATCAAGATGTTAATACCGATCTGCAATGGGAACATTAAAAATGCATATGGCCAGGCCCATGAAATATTCGCCATTGTAGTCCAGCCACCATCAATAATGCTAAGCTCAAGTCCTGTTCGCTTCATCATCGCTTCAGCAGCAACACCAATTGCTCCAACCATAAAGCCGATGAGCATACTCATGCCGACAAAAGCCACGCCGAGTGTTATCGCTGCTGAACTGGCTTCTTTAAATCGCATTTTCACGCAAAGCCCAGCCAGCAACATAATAAATGGCACAAAAACTGGCGCCCCCAAATTCAGGACATAATTAATTATTTGCGCAAGAAAATCCATAGTTTTTATTCCTTGTAGGCGGGATAATTATCTATTAGAAAAGATTAATAATTTTTTGTAACTCTTGCTCCATGCCTATTCCTGTTAAAAAAGCAATACCATTTATCACAGGCACAGGATACTCTTTATCTATTTTTGTAATAGCAACATAAGCAACCGAGTCCCGTAGGTGGTTATCCAGCGATTTGAGATCGACAACTTCAATTCTGACATCGTCAAGCCCCTTTTCTTTTAATAGACGATCAACTTTACTTGCTACTGTTTGTGAAGTCGCAACACCACTGCCACAAGCTACAACGATTTTTTTCATAAAAGTTCCTTTATAATTTAATTAAATGTATTTATTAAGATAATTAGTAGCATCATGGCTGCTTTGGGTTTTGCTTAACCAATGAGCATGATTTTCAGTTGAAAATAAGGCGATCAGACTTTGTAGAAAATCAATATGGCTGGAGGTATCTACCAGACCTAACAATATAATAAACTTTACTTTTATCTTACTCTCGTCTGCCCCCATTTCATTCCAGGACATCTCTTCGGCAAGTTGATAAAAAGCGATAAATGGTTCTTTTATAAACTCTATATCGGTATGAGGAATAGCAATTGAAAAGGGTGCCAAAGCTAACCCGGTAGGATATTCTCTCTCTCGTAAAGCAATACTATGAAGAAAGGCTGTTGTTACTAAATTCTCCGCCAGGAGTCTTTCACTGACTCTAAGAAAAAAATCATCAGAATCGGAGAAGTGCTGATTTAAAAAAATCAATTTATCTGTAAATTTGATGATATTAGTCGAACTCTGATTAATTACGTCCATAATAATACCCTGTTAAATCGTAATAACTGGATATTAAAATCACCCAGAAAAATCACAAGATTATTTGATCACAAATTTTCGGCATCATGGTGCGCACCATTGTGATGAAAGACGCGATTGAAATCACATATTCCTATATATGAAATTTGAAATACATTCACGAAGTGAATGATAACGATCATATTTTCATTATTGCCGTAAGTATACTGACGAACGTAATACGACTTATAAAATATTGGATACGATTTACTGTATAGAAAAATTAGTTCAGGGCGACACACTCCCGCATCGCCCTGATTGACATCGTTGATTCTTTGACCTAGCTTAGTGAGTAAGGGTAAGGGAGGATTGCTCCTCCCCTGAGACTGACTGTTAATAAGCTGGGAAACTTATGAGTAACAGTACAATCAGTATGATGACAAGTCGCATCATAACCCTTCTCCTTCAAGCCCTCGCTTCGGTGAGGGCTTTACCGTTACAGCCCCATGCTGCCCTGCCATCGTAAATCCCCATTAAATAAACACAACGCATTGATCTGACTTTGATTTATTTTCTGGAGCAGACTCGCAAAGTAGAATGCGCAATGCGGCAACGGTGTGGAGAAGGGATAAAAAAACGGGCAAGTCAGTGACCTGCCCGTTGATTTTCAGAGAAGGGGATTTAGTACAGCAGACGGGCGCGAATGGTACCCGGAATAGCTTTCATTGCCTGCAGCGCCTTTTCGGCAACGTCTTCATCAGCTTCAATATCGATAACCACATAACCCATCTGGGCGGAAGTTTGCAGATATTGCGCGGCGATGTTGACGCCCTGCTCGGCGAAGATTTTGTTCAGCGCAGTTAACACGCCCGGACGGTTTTCGTGGATGTGCATCAGACGACGCCCACCATGCAGTGGCAGCGATACTTCCGGGAAGTTCACCGCAGAGAGCGTTGAGCCATTGTCAGAGTACTTGATTAATTTACCTGCAACTTCCAGACCGATATTCTCCTGTGCTTCCTGAGTCGAACCGCCAATATGTGGCGTCAGAAGGACGTTATCGAACTCGCACAGCGGAGAGGTAAACGGATCGCTGTTGGTCGCCGGTTCCGTCGGAAAGACATCGATTGCCGCACCTGCCAGGTGTTTGCTCGCCAGCGCGTCACACAGCGCCGGAATATCCACCACAGTACCGCGCGAAGCATTAATCAGCAGCGAGCCGGGCTTCATTAGTGAAATCTCTTTCGCACTCATCATATTTTTGGTGGACGGATTCTCTGGTACATGCAGACTCACCACATCGCTCATATTCAGCAGGTCAGAAAGATGCTGTACCTGAGTGGCGTTGCCCAGCGGCAGTTTGTTTTCAATATCATAAAAGTAAACATACATTCCCAGCGATTCAGCCAGAATGCCCAACTGTGTACCAATATGACCATAGCCGATGATACCCAGCTTTTTGCCGCGCGCTTCAAAAGAGCCAGCTGCCAGCTTGTTCCAGACACCACGGTGCGCTTTAGCGTTGGCTTCCGGTACGCCGCGCAATAGCAGCAGAAGTTCGCCAATTACCAGCTCCGCAACAGAGCGCGTATTAGAGAACGGTGCGTTAAATACCGGGATCCCGCGTTTTGCAGCTGCATCCAGATCAACCTGGTTTGTTCCGATACAGAAACAGCCAATAGCGACCAGTTTTTCTGCGGCGTTGATCACGTCTTCAGTCAGATGGGTACGGGATCGCAGGCCGATGAAGTGGGCATCGCGGATGGATTCTTTTAATTGTTCATCATCCAGCGCGCCTTTGTGAAATTCGATGTTGGTGTAACCCGCTGCACGAAGGCTTTCCAGCGCCTTTTGGTGCACGCCTTCTACCAGCAGAAACTTAATCTTGTCTTTCTCCAGCGATACCTTTGCCATTTACCCAATCCTGTCTTTTGAAATGTTGTGTGCGGATTTGCATCCGCCTTTCAACATATCAAAAAATAATATTGCGGCAATATGAACGTTTGCGTCGCGATGTTGAGGAAATATCACGCAAAGGTATTTCTTGGATGAATATGCTGGTTTGGAGGATTTATTTAGAGCAATCGACAATAGCCAAGTAAAAACGTGACACATGTCACCAAATTTAATGAAGAGAATTTTTTTAACGGGGGAGGTTCCCCCGTCAGATCATTTCACAATGGTTTTGACACCGTCAGGTGTGCCAATCAGCGCAACGTCCGCGCCACGGTTAGCAAACAGACCAACAGTCACCACGCCTGGAATCGCATTTATGGCGTTTTCCATCGCTATCGGGTCAAGGATTTCCATGCCGTGGACGTCGAGGATCACGTTGCCGTTATCGGTCACCACGCCCTGGCGGTATTCCGGACGACCGCCCAGTTTCACCAGCTGGCGCGCCACTGCACTACGTGCCATCGGGATAACTTCTACTGGCAGCGGGAATTTGCCCAGAATATCAACCTGCTTAGAAGCGTCTGCAATACAGATAAATTTTTCCGCAACCGAAGCAATGATTTTTTCACGGGTCAGCGCCGCGCCGCCGCCTTTGATCATCTGCATGTGGCCGTTGATTTCATCTGCACCATCAACGTAGATGCCAAGGCTGTCGACTTCGTTGAGATCAAAAACGTGAATGCCGAGGCTTTTCAGTTTTTCAGTGGACGCATCCGAACTGGAAACGGCCCCTTCAATCTGGCCTTTCATCGTGCCGAGCGCGTCAATAAAGTGTGCGGCGGTGGAACCTGTACCTACACCAACAATGGTGCCGGGCTGAACATACTGAAGTGCCGCCCATCCTACTGCTTTTTTCAATTCATCCTGCGTCATGATCGTTTCGCCTGTGGTATGAAATTTCACACGCATTATACTCTAAATAATTCGAGTTGCAGGAAGGCGACAAGAGAGTGAATCCCCAGGAGCTTACAGAAGTAAGTGACTGGGGTGAGCGAACGCAGACGCAGCACATGCAACTTGAAGTATGACGAGTATATACAAAAAAAGCGATTCAGACCCCGTTGGCAAGCCGCGTGGTTAACTCATCCATAAAATATCGCGCAATGGCGGGCATCCCCTTTCGCCCGGCAAATAAAGCATACAACGGTCTGGGTATGCCGCTCCACGGTGCGAACAGAGGCAATAACGCCACGCCATTCAACATAACCAGGGCGCGAACTCGCTGAGCGAAATGCAATAGCGCAAATCCCTGATCTTTTGAGCTGCGTGTTTAACCACTGATACAAATGTACCCGCCGACGGCTTCGGTATATGCAACCTGACGCAAAATTGTGTCATAGTGCAGGAAAAAGCATTTACCAGGAGCAGACAACAGCAATGAAACGCCCGGACTACAGAACATTACAGGCACTGGATGCGGTGATACGTGAACGAGGATTTGAGCGCGCGGCACAAAAGCTGTGCATTACACAATCAGCCGTCTCACAGCGCATTAAGCAACTGGAAAATATGTTCGGGCAGCCGCTGTTGGTGCGTACCGTACCGCCGCGCCCGACGGAACAAGGGCAAAAACTGCTGGCACTGCTACGCCAGGTGGAGTTACTGGAAGAAGAGTGGCTGGGCGATGAACAAACCGGTTCAACTCCGCTGCTGCTTTCACTGGCGGTCAACGCTGACAGTCTGGCGACCTGGCTGCTTCCGGCACTGGCTCCTGTACTGGCTGATTCGCCTATCCGCCTCAACTTGCAGGTAGAAGATGAAACCCGCACTCAGGAACGTCTGCGTCGCGGCGAAGTGGTCGGCGCGGTGAGTATTCAACATCAGGCGCTACCGAGTTGTCTTGTCGATAAGCTCGGTGCGCTCGACTATCTGTTCGTCAGCTCAAAACCGTTCGCCGAAAAATATTTCCCTAACGGCGTAACGCGTTCGGCATTACTGAAAGCGCCAGTGGTCGCGTTTGACCATCTTGATGATATGCACCAGGCCTTTTTGCAGCAAAACTTTGATCTGCCTCCAGGCAGCGTACCCTGCCATATCGTTAATTCTTCAGAAGCGTTCGTGCAACTTGCTCGTCAGGGGACCACCTGCTGTATGATCCCACATCTGCAAATCGAGAAAGAACTGGCCAGCGGCGAACTGATTGACTTAACGCCAGGGCTATTTCAACGCCGGATGCTCTACTGGCACCGCTTTGCTCCTGAAAGCCGCATGATGCGTAAAGTCACTGATGCGTTGCTCGATTATGGTCACAAAGTTCTTCGTCAGGAATAATCCATCAAATAATGCCTGGTAATACATACCAGGCATCACCTCCAGTTCTTTTTGTATTCCTTGAATCACATCACAAAATAGACAAATCTCAGGCGGCAAAAAACGACGTCTGAATGCATTTTTTTTGCTGGCGACAAACCCACGTAAAAAGCTCACCGTAAGCGCAAATACCCTCATTTTGATTGCGTTTTATGGAGCAAATAATGTCTAACGTGCAGGAGTGGCAACAGATTGCCAACAAGGAATTGAGTCGTCGGGAGAAAACTGTCGACTCGCTGGTTCAGCAAACCGCAGAAGGGATCGCCATCAAGCCGCTGTATACTGAAGCCGATCTCGATAATCTGGAAGTGACCGGTACCCTTCCTGGTTTGCCACCCTACGTTCGTGGCCCGCGTGCCACTATGTATACCGCCCAACCGTGGACTATCCGTCAGTATGCCGGTTTCTCGACAGCAAAAGAGTCTAACGCTTTTTATCGCCGTAACCTGGCCGCCGGGCAAAAAGGTCTTTCCGTTGCGTTTGACCTTGCCACCCACCGTGGCTACGACTCCGATAACCCGCGCGTTGCGGGTGACGTCGGCAAAGCGGGCGTCGCCATCGACACCGTGGAAGATATGAAAGTCCTGTTCGACCAGATCCCGCTGGATAAAATGTCGGTTTCGATGACCATGAATGGCGCAGTACTACCAGTACTGGCGTTTTATATTGTCGCCGCAGAAGAGCAAGGTGTTACACCCGATAAACTGACAGGCACCATTCAGAACGATATCCTCAAAGAGTATCTTTGCCGCAACACCTATATTTACCCGCCAAAACCGTCAATGCGTATTATCGCAGACATCATCGCCTGGTGTTCCGGCAACATGCCGCGATTTAATACCATCAGTATCAGCGGTTACCATATGGGTGAAGCGGGTGCCAACTGCGTGCAGCAGGTAGCATTTACGCTCGCTGATGGGATTGAGTACATCAAAGCAGCAATCTCCGCTGGGCTGAAAATTGATGACTTTGCTCCTCGCCTGTCGTTTTTCTTCGGCATTGGCATGGATCTGTTTATGAACGTCGCCATGTTGCGTGCGGCACGTTATTTATGGAGCGAAGCGGTCAGTGGATTTGGCGCACAGGATCCGAAATCACTGGCGCTGCGTACCCACTGCCAGACCTCAGGCTGGAGCCTGACTGAACAGGATCCGTATAACAACGTTATCCGCACCACCATTGAAGCACTGGCTGCAACGCTGGGCGGTACTCAGTCATTGCATACCAACGCCTTTGATGAAGCGCTGGGTTTGCCAACCGATTTCTCAGCACGCATTGCCCGCAATACCCAGATCATCATTCAGGAAGAATCAGAACTCTGCCGCACCGTCGATCCACTGGCCGGATCCTATTACGTTGAATCGCTGACCGATCAAATCGTCAAACAAGCCAGAGCCATTATCCAACAGATCAACGAAGCCGGTGGCATGGCGAAAGCGATCGAAGCAGGTCTGCCAAAACGAATGATCGAAGAGGCCTCCGCGCGCGAACAGTCGTTGATCGACCAGGGCAAGCGTGTCATCGTTGGTGTCAACAAGTACAAACTGGATCACGAAGACGAAACCGATGTACTTGAGATCGACAACGTGATGGTGCGTAACGAGCAAATTGCTTCGCTGGAACGCATTCGCGCCACCCGTGATGATGCCGCCGTAACCGCCGCGTTGAACGCCCTGACTCACGCCGCACAGCACAACGAAAACCTGCTGGCTGCCGCTGTTAATGCCGCTCGCGTTCGCGCCACACTGGGTGAAATTTCCGATGCGCTGGAAGCCGCTTTCGACCGTTATCTGGTGCCAAGCCAGTGTGTTACCGGCGTGATTGCGCAAAGCTATCATCAGTCTGAGAAATCGGCCTCCGAGTTCGATGCCATTGTTGCGCAAACGGAGCAGTTCCTTGCCGACAATGGTCGTCGCCCGCGCATTCTGATCGCCAAAATGGGCCAGGATGGGCACGATCGCGGCGCGAAAGTGATCGCCAGCGCCTATTCCGATCTCGGTTTCGACGTAGATTTAAGCCCGATGTTCTCTACACCTGAAGAGATCGCCCGCCTGGCAGTAGAAAACGACGTTCACATAGTGGGCGCATCTTCACTGGCTGCCGGTCATAAAACGCTGATCCCGGAACTGGTCGAAGCGCTGAAGAAATGGAATCGCGAAGATATTTTCGTGGTCGCGGGTGGCGTCATTCCACCGCAGGATTACGCCTTCCTGCAGGAGCGCGGCGTGGCGGCGATTTATGGTCCAGGTACGCCTATGCTCGACAGCGTGCGCGACGTACTGAATCTGATAAGCCAGCATCATGATTAATGAAGCCACGCTGGCAGAAAGTATTCGCCGCTTACGTCAGGGTGAGCGTGCCACGCTCGCCCAGGCCATGACGCTGGTGGAAAGCCGTCACCCGCGTCATCAGGCGCTAAGTACGCAACTGCTTGATGCCATTATGCCGTTCTGTGGTAACGCCCTGCGACTGGGTGTTACCGGCACACCCGGCGCGGGGAAAAGTACCTTTCTTGAAGCCTTTGGCATGTTGTTGATTCGTGAGGGACTAAAGGTTGCGGTTATTGCGGTCGATCCCAGCAGCCCGTTCACTGGCGGTAGCATTCTCGGGGATAAAACCCGCATGAATGACCTGGCGCGTGCCGAGGCGGCGTTTATTCGCCCGGTACCATCCTCCGGCCATCTGGGCGGTGCCAGTCAGCGAGCGCGGGAATTAATGCTGTTATGCGAAGCGGCGGGTTATGACGTAGTGATTGTCGAAACGGTTGGCGTCGGACAGTCGGAAACGGAAGTCGCCCGCATGGTGGACTGTTTTATCTCGTTGCAAATTGCCGGTGGCGGCGATGATCTGCAGGGGATTAAAAAGGGGCTGATGGAAGTGGCAGATCTTATCGTTATCAACAAAGACGATGGCGATAACCATACCAATGTCGCCATTGCCCGGCATATGTACGAGAGTGCCCTGCATATTCTGCGACGTAAATACGACGAATGGCAGCCACGAGTTCTGACTTGTAGCGCACTGGAAAAACGTGGAATCGATGAGATCTGGCACGCCATCATCGACTTCAAAACCGCGCTAACTGCCAGTGGTCGTTTACAGCAAGTGCGGCAACAACAATCGGTGGAATGGCTGCGTAAACAAACCGAAGAAGAAGTACTGAATCACCTGTTCGCGAATGAAGATTTCGATCGCTATTACCGCCAGACGCTTTTAGCGGTCAAAAACAATACGCTCTCACCGCGCACCGGCCTGCGACAGCTCAGTGAATTTATCCAGACGCAATATTTTGATTAAAGGAATTTTTATGTCTTATCAGTATGTGAACGTTGTCACTATCAACAAAGTGGCGGTCATTGAGTTTAACTATGGCCGAAAACTTAATGCCTTAAGTAAAGTCTTTATTGATGATCTTATGCAGGCATTAAGCGATCTCAACCGGCCGGAAATTCGCTGTATCATTTTGCGCGCGCCGAGTGGATCCAAAGTCTTCTCCGCAGGTCACGATATTCACGAACTGCCGTCTGGCGGTCGCGATCCGCTCTCCTATGATGATCCGTTGCGTCAAATCACCCGCATGATCCAAAAATTCCCGAAACCGATCATTTCGATGGTGGAAGGTAGTGTTTGGGGGGGCGCATTTGAAATGATCATGAGTTCCGATCTGATCATCGCCGCCAGTACCTCAACCTTCTCAATGACGCCTGTAAACCTCGGCGTCCCGTATAACCTGGTCGGCATTCACAACCTGACCCGCGACGCGGGCTTCCACATTGTCAAAGAGCTGATTTTTACCGCTTCGCCAATCACCGCCCAACGCGCGCTGGCTGTCGGCATCCTCAACCATGTTGTGGAAGTGGAAGAACTGGAAGATTTCACCTTACAAATGGCGCACCACATCTCTGAGAAAGCGCCGTTAGCCATTGCCGTTATCAAAGAAGAACTGCGTGTACTGGGCGAAGCGCACACCATGAACTCCGATGAATTTGAACGTATTCAGGGGATGCGCCGCGCGGTTTATGACAGCGAAGATTACCAGGAAGGGATGAACGCTTTCCTCGAAAAACGTAAACCTAATTTCGTTGGTCATTAATCCCTGCGAACGAAGGAGTAAAAATGGAAACTCAGTGGACAAGGATGACCGCCGATGAAGCGGCAGAAATTATCCAGCATAACGACATGGTGGCATTTAGCGGCTTTACCCCGGCGGGTTCGCCGAAAGCCCTACCCAACGCGATTGCCCGCAGAGCTAACGAACAGCATGAGGCCAAAAAGCCGTATCAAATTCGCCTGCTGACGGGGGCGTCAATCAGCGCCGCCGCTGACGATGTACTTTCTGACGCCGATGCTGTTTCCTGGCGTGCGCCATATCAAACATCGTCCGGTTTGCGTAAAAAGATCAATCAGGGCGAGGTGAGCTTCGTTGACCTGCATTTGAGCGAAGTGGCGCAAATGGTCAATTACGGTTTCTTCGGCGACATTGATGTTGCCGTCATTGAAGCATCGGCACTGGCACCGGATGGTCGAGTCTGGTTAACCAGCGGGATCGGTAACGCGCCGACCTGGCTGCTGCGGGCGAAGAAAGTGATCATTGAACTCAATCACTATCACGATCCGCGCGTTGCAGAACTGGCGGATATTGTGATTCCTGGCGCGCCACCGCGGCGCAATAGCGTGTCGATCTTCCATGCAATGGATCGCGTCGGTACTCGCTATGTGCAAATCGATCCGAAAAAGATTGTCGCCGTCGTGGAAACCAACTTGCCCGACGCCGGTAATATGCTGGATAAGCAAAATCCCATGTGCCAGCAGATTGCCGATAACGTGGTCACGTTCTTGTTGCAGGAAATGGCGCATGGGCGTATTCCGCCGGAATTTCTGCCGCTGCAAAGTGGCGTGGGCAATATCAATAATGCAGTCATGGCGCGACTAGGGGAAAACCCGGAAATTCCTCCGTTCATGATGTATTCGGAAGTGCTACAGGAATCGGTGGTGCATTTACTGGAAACGGGCAAAATCAGCGGGGCCAGCGCCTCCAGCCTGACTATCTCGGCCGATTCCCTGCGCAAGATTTACGACAATATGGATTACTTTGCCAGCCGCATTGTGTTGCGTCCGCAGGAGATTTCCAATAACCCGGAAATCATCCGTCGTCTGGGCGTCATCGCTCTGAACGTCGGCCTGGAGTTTGATATTTACGGGCATGCCAACTCAACGCACGTAGCCGGGGTCGATCTGATGAACGGCATCGGTGGCAGCGGTGATTTTGAACGCAACGCGTATCTGTCGATCTTTATGGCCCCGTCGATTGCTAAAGAAGGCAAGATCTCAACCGTCGTGCCAATGTGCAGCCATGTTGATCACAGCGAACACAGCGTCAAAGTGATCATCACCGAACAAGGGATCGCCGATCTGCGTGGTCTTTCCCCGCTTCAACGCGCCCGCACCATCATTGATAATTGTGCACATCCTATGTATCGGGATTATCTGCATCGCTATCTGGAAAATGCGCCCGGCGGACATATTCACCACGATCTTAGCCACGTCTTCGATTTACACCGTAATTTAATTGCAACCGGCTCGATGCTGGGTTAATGACTCGTCCCGTCACGATCTTCAGCAATATGCTGAAGCATCGTGGCGGTATAACGATGATTTCTGATTGAATAAAGATATTCCTGCATATACATCGGCCTGTGCGGCGCATCAAAATATTTCAGCGTTGCCGGATTCACCAGTCGCCAGGCAAAATGCGGGATCACCGTCAGAAAATGTCCGCGCTCCACGGCGCTGATTTTGGCCATAAAACTGTAAGGTCGATAAATAATGGTGGGATTGATCCCACAAGGACGCATATTCGCATCAATCATTGCTTCGAAGTTGGCCCGGTTCTGAAAGCGCATTTGTAGCCAGGGTAGCTCCTGAAGCAACTCTTGCTCTTGTCGCTCTTCATAACGGCGAGAAACGAGAAAGCCCAATCGCAGCGGTGGTAGTTCACTGATAGTCAGGTTTTCCAGTTCCTGAACTCGTGCAGATACATGCTGTGGGGAGATTATAAAATCTAACTGACGGTCAAAAAGATTATCGATAACGCCGTTTTCGCTGAACTCAACTGGCTGGGCGGTCACGCCTTCGTACTTATCTCCGAGACTAATCAACTGATCAAAAATAATGGTCGGATAAGTATTATCTATGCCTATCACAATTTCTCGTGAACGACGTCCTGAGTTATGGATTTCATTATCAATCACAGAAAGCCGTTGATAAACCGGGAACAGTTTTTGATACAGTTCCTGCCCGGCTTTATTGAGGCTGATATTATTATCTTTGCGGGTAAATAGCGTATAGCCAATTTGTTCTTCCAGCGCGGCAATGCTTTTGCCAAATGGCGAAGCCGTCATATGGATTTTTTCTGCCGCCCGGGCAATATTATTGGTTTGCGCTAATAAAATGAAATTGCGCATCTTTTTCGAAATAAAAATGTCCATCCCCGCTCCCCCGCATCCTTGTCCGCTTAACCGTTTCAGTCAGCCTATCCTTGATGAAACCGCGAGCAAAGATAGGTGATTACGTCATGGTTTTACAGAAAATTACAGAAAAAGGAGGCAATATCGGGTAAAGGCATTAGCCCGACCAATACGTCGGGCTACAAGTATTATTGTGCGGCAGGTGTTTTAGCGGGTTGTTGATCCACAGGTTCTAACTGGAAGACCACATCGACCTGATCATCAAACTGAATAGCAGCCTGCTCGTAAGTTTCCTGGGCTGAGACCGGCGCGGCATCGGCTTTCATCATCCGCACCATTGGGTTGGGCTGATAGTTGGAAACATGGTAGCGCACGCTATATACCGGCCCTAGTTTACGATGAAAGCCGTTCGCCAGTTCCTGCGCCTGATGAATCGCGTTATCAATCGCTGCCTTACGCGCTTTGTCTTTATAGGCATCCGGCTGCGCCACGCCCAGCGATACAGAACGAATTTCGTTAAGACCCGCCTTCAGCGCACCATCCAGCAAGGAATTCAGTTTGTCTAACTGACGGAGCGTGACTTCCACCGTTCTCACAGCACGGTAGCCTTTCAGGATACTTTTACCATCCTGATAATCATAATCTGGCTGGGTGCGTAAGTTCGCTGAGCTGATATCTTTTTTCGCGATCTGATTGAGTTCAAGGAAGGAAATGTATTGTGCGACGCGCTCATCCGCCTGTTTCTTGGCAGTAGCGGCATCCTTCGCGGCCACGTTGACTTCAATCGCAAGAGTGGCAATGTCTGGCACCGCATCCACGCTTGCCGTACCGGAGGTGACAATATGCGGTCCATCCGGCAATTCGTTAGCCTGCGCTGCCATCCCGCTAATACCCATTAATGCCGCCAGGGCGATAACTTTGAACTTCACGTTAGTCTCTCCGTGTTAATTGACTTGCCCAAAATTCAGGACCTCTGGAGGCAAGCTTAGCGCCTCTGTTTTATTTTTCCATCAGATAGCGCCTAACTGAACAAGGCTTGTGCATGAGCAATACCGTCTCTCGCCAGCTGCAAGGCAATAAACCACATAACACATCCCACTACCAGATTGATAATGCGCTGTGATTTTGCCGTGCGCAGGCGCGGTGCCAGCCAGGCTGCGAGAAGAGCCAGACCAAAGAACCACAGGAAAGAGGCGCTAATTGTCCCGAGCGCAAACCAACGTTTTGGTTCAACATCAAGCTGCCCACCAAGGCTGCCCAGTACAACAAAAGTATCCAGGTAAACATGCGGATTCAGCCAGGTCACTGCCAACATGGTGGCGATAATTTTCCATCTGCCTTGCTTCAGGACTTCGGCACTGGCTAACTCAATATTACTGCTCATTGCTGTTTTAAAAGCGCCAAAACCATACCACAGCAAGAAGGCTACGCCGCCCCAGGTGACCAGCGCAAGCAACCACGGCGACTGCATCAATAACGCACTGCCACCAAAAATCCCGGCGCAAATCAGGACCAAATCGCTGATAGCACAAAGTAAGGCAATCATAATGTGGTACTGACGACGTATGCCCTGATTCATCACAAAAGCATTTTGTGGACCGAGCGGTAGGATCATAGCCGCCCCAAGTGCAAGACCTTGAAAATAATAAGAAAACACGTTGGATATTCCGAATTAAGTATCTGATGCAGAGACTATATCGCGGGATTGTTATTAGCGGAAATTGATAATATTAATTGGCAATCAGAAAAACTAATAAGAGAGAGGCCAGAGAGTATTATCTGGCCTCAGCGTTGATTATGCAGCTTTGTCTTCTTTCACCCGCTTAAAGTTCACATCCATTTGCGGGTACGGGAAGCTGATACCGGCGGCATCAAATTCACGTTTAATACGCTCCAGCACATCCCAGTACACGTTTTGTAGATCGCCGCTTTTGCTCCAGACGCGGACCACGAAATTAATCGACGATGCGCCAAGTTCGTTCAGACGCACAGTCATTTCGCGATCTTTCAAAATGCGGTCTTCAGACTGGATAATATTGGTCAGGATCTGCTTAACCTGATCGATATCGGAATCATATGCCACGCCAATAATAAATTCGTTACGGCGAACTGGCTCGCGGGAGAAGTTAATAATATTCCCGGCAATAATTTTACCGTTCGGAATAACGATAATTTTACCGTCTGCAGTACGCATGGTGGTGGAGAAAATCTGCACGCTCAGCACAGTACCGGCTACGCCGCCGAGGTCAACATATTCTCCGGCACGGAACGGGCGGAACATGACCAGTAACACGCCAGCGGCCAGGTTAGACAGGGACCCCTGCAAAGCCAGACCAACAGCTAAGCCGGCGGCACCGAGTACAGCAATGACTGACGCTGTTTGTACGCCCACGCGCCCCAGTGCAGCGATTAGCGTAAAGGCGATAATTCCGTAACGGACTAATGCAGAAAGAAAATCAGCAACGGTGGCATCGATTTTACGGGAGATCATCAGGCGATTCACCGCGTTGGAAATCATCCGCGCGATAATCAAACCAACGATGATGATCGCGAGTGCCGCCACGATGTTTACTGCATAACTTAGCAGCAGCGCCTGGTTAGCCACCAGCCAGCTCCCCGCGCCGTTTATGCTATCGACAACATTCAAATCTTCCATTCAATATTCCTTTTCAACTGACTCAAAATGGAGAAATACACTCCGCCGCCTTATGACGGGCAGTCTGACAAGGGTAAACAATAAAGCATAATTTTGCCAAATAGATCACAGATTTCTCATCTGCATCACCTTGCTTTTGGCGAAAAAAGACCCGCAGAGCGGGGCTCAGACAGATATCAATGTGCGCTTTGTCATACCGGATGCGGCGTGAACGCCTTATCCATCCTACAAAAACCTGCAAATTCAATATATTGCAGGATACGTGTAGGCCTGATAAGCGTAGCGCATCAGGTCAGGCATTTTTTCTTTTGGCGAAAAAAAGACCCGCAGAGCGGGCCTTGAGGTAAGCAGAAAGGAATATCTTACAGAACGTCGATCGCGTTCAGTTCCTGGAATGCTTTTTCCAGACGAGCGATCATCGAAGTCTGACCGGCACGCAGCCATACGCGCGGATCGTAGTATTTCTTGTTCGGCTGATCTTCGCCTTTCGGGTTACCCAGCTGACCCTGCAGATAAGCTTCGTTCGCTTTGTAATAGTTCAGAACACCTTCCCATGTTGCCCATTGGGTATCGGTATCGATGTTCATTTTCACTACGCCGTAGCTTACGGAGTCTTTGATTTCCTGAGCAGTAGAACCGGAACCGCCGTGGAATACGAAGTTCAGGCTGTTGTGCGGCAGGTTGTGTTTCTTGGAAACATATTCCTGAGAGTCACGCAGGATGGTCGGAGTCAGAACAACGTTACCCGGCTTGTATACGCCGTGTACGTTACCGAAGGACGCTGCGATGGTGAAGCGCGGGCTGATTTTGCTCAGCTCGGTGTATGCGTAATCAACGTCTTCCGGCTGAGTGTACAGTGCAGAAGCGTCCATGTGGCTGTTGTCCACGCCGTCTTCTTCACCACCGGTGCAACCCAGTTCGATTTCCAGAGTCATGCCGATTTTGGACATGCGCTCCAGGTATTTAGAGCAGATTTCAATGTTCTCTTGCAGAGATTCTTCAGACAGGTCGATCATGTGAGAAGAGAACAGCGGCTTACCGGTAGCAGCGAAGTGTTTTTCACCTGCGTCCAGCAGACCGTCGATCCACGGCAGCAGTTTCTTCGCGCAGTGGTCAGTGTGCAGGATAACCGGAACACCATAATGTTCAGCCATCTGGTGAACGTGATGCGCACCAGAGATCGCACCCAGGATAGCAGCACCCTGCGGAACGTCAGATTTCACGCCTTTACCAGCGATAAAGGAAGCACCACCGTTAGAGAACTGAACGATAACCGGCGCTTTAACTTTAGCCGCGGTTTCCAGTACGGCGTTGATGGAGTCAGTACCGACGCAGTTTACTGCTGGCAGTGCGAAGTTGTTTTCTTTTGCTACCTGGAAAACTTTCTGTACGTCATCACCAGTGATTACGCCAGGTTTTACGAAATCAAAAATCTTAGACATGTCTCTTGTCCTGTATCGTCGGGCCTTATACTCGTCATACTTCAAGTTGCATGTGCTGCGTCTGCGTTCGCTCACCCCAGTCACTTACTTATGTAAGCTCCTGGGGATTCACTCTCTTGTCGCCTTCCTGCAACTCGAATTATTTAGAGTATGAAAAAATGCGTGCTCTAAAAGCGCGCTGAAACAAGGGCAGGTTTCCCTGCCCTGTGATTTTTTACTTCTTAGCGCGCTCTTCGAGCATCGCTACTGCAGGCAGTACTTTACCTTCCACGAATTCGAGGAATGCGCCGCCGCCAGTGGAGATGTAGGAGATTTTGTCAGCAATGCCGAACAGGTCGATTGCTGCCAGAGTGTCGCCGCCGCCAGCGATGGAGAACGCTTCGCTGTCTGCGATAGCGTTAGCCACGATTTCAGTACCTTTGCGGAAGTTCGGGAATTCGAACACGCCAACCGGGCCGTTCCACAGAATGGTTTTCGCATTCTTCAGGATTTCAGCCAGTTCCTGCGCAGAAGCATCGCCGATATCCAGGATCTGCTCGTCAGCTTTCACATCGTTAACAGATTTCAGGGTAGCCGGTGCAGTTTCAGAGAACTCAGTTGCTACGCGAACGTCAGACGGAACCGGAATGTTGCAGGTGGTCAGCAGACGTTTTGCTTCGTCAACCAGATCAGCTTCGTACAGGGATTTACCCACATCGTGGCCTTGTGCCGCGATAAAGGTGTTAGCGATACCACCACCCACGATCAGCTGGTCAGCGATTTTTGACAGGGAGTCCAGAACGGTCAGTTTGGTAGATACTTTAGAACCACCAACGATAGCCACCATCGGGCGAGCAGGTTCTTTCAGTGCTTTACCCAGCGCGTCCAGTTCAGCTGCCAGCAGCGGGCCTGCGCACGCAACATCAGCGAATTTACCGATACCGTGAGTAGAAGCCTGCGCGCGGTGAGCAGTACCGAATGCGTCCATTACGAACACGTCACACAGTGCAGCATATTTTTTGGACAGGGTTTCGTCGTCTTTCTTCTCGCCTTTGTTGAAGCGAACGTTTTCCAGAACAACCAGTTCACCTTCAGCAACGTCAACGCCGTCGAGGTAATCTTTAACCAGACGAACCGGGTTAGACAGTTTGTCTTTCAGGTAGTTAACAACCGGCAGCAGAGAGAATTCTTCGTTGTACTCGCCTTCGGTAGGACGACCCAGGTGGGAAGTTACCATCACTTTCGCGCCTTGTTTCAGGGCCAGTTCGATGGTCGGCAGAGAAGCACGGATACGCGCGTCGCTGGTTACTTTCCCGTCTTTTACTGGTACGTTCAGATCCGCACGGATAAATACACGTTTCCCAGCAAGATCCAGATCGGTCATCTTAATTACAGACATGGTGAATCCTCTCGTTGATTCTAAAAGTTTTGCAGACGCTGCTTGCGTCTTACCTGAAAGCAACAGTAGCCATAGCTAACGTCGTGTCGAGCATTCGGTTAGCAAAGCCCCATTCGTTATCGCACCAGACCAACGTTTTGATCAGGTGTGCGCCACTGACCCGGGTTTGGGTGCCATCGACAATGGCACTGTGCGGATCGTGGTTAAAATCTACAGAGACCAACGGCAATTCCGTATAGTCAACTATACCATGAAATGCACCTTGTGCTGCTTTTTGCAGCAACAGGTTGACTTCATTGGCTTTTACAGGTTTCTTCACCGTCACGCTTAAATCGATTGCCGTCACATTTATGGTTGGCACACGTACCGCAATCGCTTCAAAGCGATCATTAAATTGCGGAAAAAATCGTGTGATACCGGCGGCCAGTTTAGTATCGACCGGAATGATCGACTGGCTGGCTGCCCGGGTGCGACGCAGGTCAGGATGGTATGCATCAATAACCTGTTGATCGTGCATGGCGGAGTGAATTGTGGTCACAGTGCCGGACTCAATACCGTACGCATCATCTAACAATTTGATGACGGGAATTATGCAATTCGTGGTACAGGAAGCGTTAGAAACGATGCGGTGTTCCGCACGAAGTTGATCCTGATTGACGCCGTAAACAACGGTCGCGTCGAGATCGTTACTACCAGGATGTGAAAAGAGCACTTTTTTGGCCCCGGCGGCAATATGCGCTTCGCCATGCTCGCGGGAGCCATATACGCCGGTGCAGTCAAGAACCACATCGACGCCCAGTTCACGCCATGGGAGCGATTGCAGTGAACGTTCGTGCAATACGCGGATGGCGTCATCACCAACAAAAAGTTGATCGCGTTCCTGTCGTACTTCCCATGCAAAACGGCCATGACTGGTGTCATACTTCAACAAATGCGCCATGCCCGCAGCATCCGCCAGTTCGTTGATTGCCACCACGGTAATTTCCGCCCGGCGTCCGGATTCATACAAAGCACGAACCACATTACGCCCGATGCGACCGAAGCCATTTATCGCTACGCGTACGGTCATAGATCTCCTGCAAGGTTTTCCCTGAGCAAATTTGCCAGACAGAGTAATCCAGCAAATCGTCCGGGGAAACCTTACCTGTCGCAAACTGCGACTGATTGGTTAATTGTCGAACATTTAATCGACTGAAACGCTTCAGCTAGGATAAGCGAAACGTGGAATAAAAGGAATGATTGTCCAGTCAAAGAAGACAATTATCTGACTTACGTCACGTTTTCAGCCCCGCCCCTGTGGAATTTATTCCACTTTGCAGAATCACGAATAAGCGTAGCAAAATCTTTTCGTTGTGCCGTCACAAACCCTGACTTATATCAGAATATGACTGATGCAGCGTCGATATTATCCGCAATACGTCCGAGTTTCGGAGTACTCCAATGATGACATTGCCCTACCCATATTCTTCCTCCGCACGCTTTTACGCGCTGCGCCTGCTCCCAGGGCAGGAAGTTCTCTCCCAATTACGCGCCTTCGCGCAGCAACAACAACTCCACGCCGCGTGGATTGCAGGTTGTACCGGCAGTCTGACTGACGTCGCCTTACGCTATGCCGGGCAAGAAAACACGGCCCTACTAAGCGGTAAGTTCGAAGTCATCGCATTGAACGGCACACTGGAACAGAGTGGTGAACATCTTCATCTCTGCGTTTCCGATCCACACGGCACGATACTTGGCGGTCATATGATGCCCGGCTGTACCGTGCGGACCACGCTTGAACTGGTGATCGGCTGCCTTGAGGAGCTGGCGTTTAGCCGCCAACCTTGCGCGCTTTCTGGTTACGACGAATTGCATATTTCCCCCGTTAAATAACTACTTTCAGAGAGGTTTTCTTATGGCGCGTCGCCACTTTTCCAGTCAAGCACTGGTGTTGATTGTTATCTCTATCGCCATCAATATGATTGGCGGGCAACTGGCCAGCATGGTCAAATTACCTATATTTCTCGACTCCATCGGCACACTTATTAGCGCGGTACTGCTTGGTCCGGTGATCGGGATGCTGACCGGCTTACTGACCAATTTACTCTGGGGATTGCTCACCGACCCGATCGCCGCCGCCTTTGCCCCCGTGGCGATGGTTATTGGCTTGGTCGCCGGTTGGCTGGCGCGAGCGGGTTGGTTTCGCACCCTGCCAAAAGTCGTTGTCAGCGGCGTGATTATTACGCTTGCAGTAACGGTCGTCGCTGTACCGCTGCGTACTGCGCTGTTCGGCGGTGTCACCGGTAGCGGAGCCGATTTGTTCGTTGCCTGGATGCACTCTATGGGGCAAAACCTGGTGGAGTCGGTGGCGATTACGGTGATAGGCGCAAACCTGGTCGATAAAATTCTTACAGCGGTGATTGTCTGGCTTTTACTGCGTCAGCTGCCGATTCGCACCACGCGCCATTTTCCGGCAATGGCTGCCGTGCGCTAAATGCATCCGTTTACATCCCTAACGCTGTGGGCGCTGGCGGCCTGCACCACGCTTATCCTGCCCACACAGACAATACTGACAGTCTATAGCGCGGCGACCTTTTTCTGCCTTATTGCGCTAAAGGCCACGCGGCGGCGGGCAAAATATGTTGTCTGGCTGATGTTCTCGCTGGGGGCTGGACTGTGGCTGGTACACGGTGGCTGGCTGACAGAATGGCTAAGCGGCACGCCACGCTCGCCAGAACGGTGGACGCATGCTATTACGCTCTGGCTGCGGATTCTCGCGATTGTTTCAACCTCGCAGTTGTGGATGCAATTCGTCCCAGTGCAACGTTTTATCCGCGCTTTGTTTGCTTCTCGCCTGCCGCCGGGCGTCGCTTATCTGTTCGCCGGGCCTTTGTTGGTCGTTGAGCAGTTAAAACGGCAATTAGCGATTATTCATGAAGCGCAGCGCGCCCGTGGCGTGCCGCTGGATGAGGGCTGGTATCAGCGTTTACGTGCTATACCCGCGCTAATTATTCCGCTAACACACAATGCGCTAAACGATCTGGCTATCCGTGGTGCGGCGCTGGATATGCGGGCATTTCGGATCCACAACCGGCGCACTACGTTATGGGCACCGCCTGACAGTAACCTGGAAAAAGTGGCACGTTACGCCATGATCTTGCTGATGCTGGCAGAATTCGGAGCGTGGATATGGTTACGTTAGAACAGTTTCGCTATTGCCCGACACACTCAACGCACCCTCCGTTCTGTTATGACTTTCACTATGTCAAACCGGGGATAGTCGCCATCTTTGGTGACAACGGCAGTGGCAAAAGTACGCTGGCGCAACTGATGGCGGGCTGGTATCCGGACTTTCTGCCAGGAGAGATAACCGGCACGGGGACGCTTCTCGGTACGCCCATTGGGTATCTCCCGCTTAATGAACAATCCGCCACCATCCAGCTCGTTCAGCAATCGCCCTATTTGCAGCTCTCCGGCTGTACCTTTAGCGTGGAAGAAGAAGTTGCCTTTGGGCCAGAAAATCTGTGTCTTGCTGAAGAGGAGATTATGGCGCGGATTGATGCCGCCCTGACTCTGACCGAGTGCCAGCCGTTGCGCCATCGTCACCCGGCAACACTCTCCGGTGGAGAGACACAGCGCGTGGTCATCGCCTGCGCCATCGCGATGCAGCCAAAACTATTAATTCTTGATGAAGCCTTTAGTCGCCTGACGCCGCAGGCCAGCGAAATGCTGTTGCAGCGCTTACAACACTGGGCGTTTGAACGTGGTTCGCTGATTATTCTTTTTGAACGTCATCGCACACCTTTCCTGAACTACTGCCAGCAAGCGTGGCAATTGCAAAACGGAGCGCTCCAGCCACTATGTTAACGTTAAACCAGATATCTTATCGCTGGCCTGGCGCGGCAACGGATTGTCTTTGCGACATTTCTCTGCAACTCAAACAAGGTGAATGGTTGGCGCTGACCGGCGACAATGGCGCGGGAAAATCGACGCTGTTACGAGTAATGGCAGGTCTTCTTACGCCCACAACCGGTACGGTTATACTGCAACAACAGGCGATGAAAAACCTGAAAAACCGCCAACGTGCAGCAAAGATTGGCGTACTGTTTCAGGAAGCGGAAAACCAGCTTTTTCACAGCACCGTCGCTGACGAGATCGCATTTGGTTTGAAACTGCAAAAATGCCTGGCGGATGAAATCACTCAACGTACCAATGCTGCCCTGCAATGCTGTCAGTTAGCAGACACTGCCAGCGCGCATCCGTTAGATCTGCATAGTGCGCAGCGACGGATGGTCGCCGTCGCCTGCCTGGAAGCACTCTCTCCGCCGCTATTGCTGCTGGACGAGCCGAGTCGGGATTTTGACGAAAATTGGATGAGCGTGTTTGAAAGCTGGCTGGAAAAGTGCCGCCAGCGAGGCACGAGCGTCGTAGCAATCAGTCATGACGCCGCATTTACCCGGCGTCATTTCTCTCGTGTGGTGCGACTGGAAGATGGTGTAATCAGGAACGTTAATCCACCAGACGATATTCACCCGTAGCGGTCATCATTAAGGTCAAATTTGCAGGCAGACTCTCTTCCAGCACCCGGCGAACATTCGGCCCATCGGTACGGTCATAAAAGGCTTCTGCGTCTGCCAGCGATAACCCTCCCGCCAGCTTGCGCCTCACCAGTCGTTCCCGCAACGCAGTAGCTGGCGCGTTGATAAAGATCGAGAAATCACAAAATTGCGCAAGCTGGCGCCACTTCTCGTCATCCAGCAACAACCAGTTTCCTTCGACGATGACGAGTGGTGCGGTAACGTGCAACGCATCTTCAACAGGCTCATGCTTTTGTCGATCGTACTGCGGCCACGTACAATCCCCTTCCACTACCTGGCGCAGATTTTCCGACAGTTTCGCTACATCGAATGTCTCTGGTGCGCCTTTGAAGGGGCGCAATTGATGCGCATCCAGCCAGCTATTGTAATGGTGAAAACCATCCATCGGGAGCGTCTGAATAGCGGGTAGTTCAGGGTCTTGTTGCGCGAGATATTCCCAGAAGGTGGCTAGGGTAGATTTACCCGTCCCCGGCGGAGCGCAAAGAAAAACCACGGTACGCCGCTGCGGATTTACCGTCTGTAAGGCCGCCAACATACGCAGCAACGGTTTATGTACATTTTCTATCTCATCAACATGGTACTGTGCTTGTACCTTCAGACCATTCACCGTTAAGTCAATTTTCACGGCGTTAATTCCTTTAAGGTGGTCGTTACTGCCAGCGTCAGCGCCGTTTTGACCATCCCACTAAAACGCACCTCTGACCAGACGGCAAAATCAGCGAACTTCATCGCTTTTAACGCGTCATAGAGCGTCGCATTGCGGGTTATGCTATTGACGTTGCTGATAAAATCCCAGGTAATGTCATCGGCAAATCCGGGCGTTTCATCCTGTTCATTCAGGTAATGCCAGAACTGGGAAAAGTGCGTGATATCGGCATACAGCCATTTGTCCATTTTCCCCAGCGCAAAAATCAAACGTAGCGCAACATCAATATCGTCAAGCGGGCCGCTTTGAGCGAGTAACGGCTTCACTGCATATTCCACGATCTCTTCATCATTATCGACAAACAGCGACGGCAGAAACTGGCGTATCCCCTGGAGCAAAATAGAATGCGCAGTTTTCATAAATGAAAATAAATTGTCCTGTGCATCCAGTTGCTCAAGCACATCATCTTCTGTCAGCGTCGCCATTGGTCTTCCGATAGATCACCATCAATGCAGGGAGTCTATTATATTACACGTTTGGTCCGCGCCGCCGATCAGTAATGTCTGCGTCCGCACCCCATTCGCCGTCTGTTGGATACCGTTCACCAACTCACCGCCCGTCACGCCCGTAGCGCTAAAGAGGATATCGTTCCCCTTCACCAGTTCATCGAGCGAGTACACACGGTTCACGTCAACCCCCATTGCCTTGCAACGCTGGCGTTCCTGTTCTGCAATCTGCCGATTTTCCGTGTAATCCCCTTTGGCCTGACAAAAATCAATCAGCTCGGTCTGCATATCCCCACCCAATGCTTTAACAGCACAGGCAGAAATAACACCTTCCGGCGCGCCGCCGATGGTGTACATCACATCGTAAGGATTATCCTGCCAGCAGGTCAGCACGCTGGCGGCAACATCGCCATCCGGCAGGGCAAAAACCTTCACGCCCAGTTGCGTCGCTTCCTCAATTGCGGCACTCAGGCGCGGTTTATCCAGCGTAACCATACGCAGCTTGTCCAGCGGTTTGCCTAACGCTTTCGCCACGTTGCGCAAGTTGTCCGCCAGGGGTAACGCCAGATCAATCGCGCCCGCCGCAAGCCGATTAACGACCAGCTTTTTCATATACATATCGGGCGCGTGTAACAGGCTGCCTCGTGGGGCGAGGGCCATGACTGCCAGCGCATTGCTTTGCCCCATCGCCACCATCCGCGTGCCTTCAATCGGGTCAACCGCGATATCGACTTCTGGCCCACCGCCTTTGCCCACCTCTTCGCCAATCCACAGCATCGGCGCATGGTCAATTTCTCCCTCGCCGATAACCACTCGCCCACGAAAAGCGACATCGTTTAATGCCTGGCGCATCGCGGTGACCGCCAGGCCATCAATTTTATTTTTGTTGCCACATCCGGTTTGCGGCCAGGCAGCCAACGCTGCCTGCTCCGTAACGCGAAATAATGGCCACGCCAGGGACATCATTGCGCGGCCTCCCCGATATCAACGCCAAATTGCGCCAGCAGATATTTCTCGGCCTGTTCATTCCAGATGCCGTGCGTTTCCTCAACTAACCGCGCCAGCTTTTTAAACAGCGGATCTGTTTTGCCTTTTTCGGCAAAATCGGCAATGGCAGTGAGCGGCATGGTAACGCCGTTGTAAATGAGTTTTTTACCACCGGGGATATCCGGTAAATTGAGAACGGTTTCTGGCACTGCATCCAGGCCACCGATATGCGTCACCATAAACGACGGTTGCAACTGCCCCGTGGCGCTCAGGGCAATCGCCTCTTTCATATCGTCCGTTGAACCACCCGATGTACCGACGACGTGCGTGCTGTTGTAATGGACGTTGTAGAAATTAAACGGCACTTTGAAGTTTTTATCCGTCGGCCCGGCAAAGAAGTTCAGGCAGCCATCTTCCGCCAGTAATTCGTCAGCCATCTCAACGACAGCAGGCACCGCCGCATAAACAAAAATGTCATCGAACCCAGCATCTCCTGTCAGCGCCCGCAGCTTCTGTACCGGATCGGCCATTCCTTTGGTATTCACATATATCAGCTCAATGCCTTTGCTGGCCGCCAGCTCCACCGGCAGCAGCTTCTGCACCTGTGCCAGGCGTTTGTCGTCGATATCGACCACCACTACCCGCGACGGTTGTATGCCGCCGTGAATAGCGTAATCGATAGCGCCTATCCCCATCGGGCCCGCACACGCCAGCAGCGCAATATTGCCACCAGGTTTCACGCCCATGCGATGCTCATAAACATATTGCGTGGTGTGATAATTGGCATGATAAGCGCCAATAATGCAGCACATCGGCTCTGCCAGAGACGCCGCAGCAAAATAAGATCCGTGATAGGGTAATACGCAGCCCAGGTTAATGGCGATCTCCGGAATAATCATATAGGTAGCATTACCGCCAAAATATTCGTAGCTGTATCCCGCAGAATACCCGCTTGGTAGCCCCATCGCCGGTTGCAATACAAAACGTTGGCCTTTTTTATATTTGTCGGTAAGATTTTTCCCCACTTCAACAATAATCCCGGCACATTCATGCCCGGTAATGACCGGATGATTTTCTAAATCGTCGGGCATCCGTTTATGTTCGCTACCGAGTAACGCCGCTTTCCAGGTCGATAAACACACACTGTCAGAAATTACACTCACCAGCAGTTCATTATCGGTAATTTCGGGCAGTTCAAATTCGCGCAGACGGACATCCCGCTTGCCATAAATAGCAGCAACTTTGGTTTTCATTTTTACCTCGGCAATCAGTTTTTATGTTCAGCGGTTAATTGATTAAATAAAGTGTCGAGTTTGGGATCGCCAATATAGTTATTAATCAATATCAGCGGTTTATCCGTCACGCGTTTCACGCGCCCTTCCAGACTAGCGTGAGTAACGACGATATCCACATCCGCAGGCACGTTTTCTATCGCGTAATGTTTTACTTCAATTGCCAGCCCCGCTTTTTCCAGGCGCTTACGGAAGGTGGTTGCGCCCATCGCGCTGGAGCCCATTCCCGCATCGCAAACAAAGGCGATACGCTTAACCCGGCTTAACGAGAATGCACCTTCTTGTTTCATCGCCTTAACCGCATTGGCGGACTGCGCAAACTCATCTTCGCTCTCCGTTTCCACCGTTTTTTCCATCTTCAGTATTACGGAAGTGATAGCAAAGGACACCAGGGTACCTACCGTAACACCGGCAATTGTCGCCAGGAACGAGCCTTTCGGCGTCAGTGCAAGGTAAGCAAAGATAGACCCCGGACTTGGACCAGCCACCAGACCACCGTCCAGTAAGTTAAACATCCAGGTGCCAGACATACCGCCGGCAATCATGGCAATAATGGTCAGCGGCTTCATCAGCACATACGGGAAATACAGTTCGTGGATCCCACCGAGGAAGTGAATAATCATCGCCCCGGGCGCAGAACGTTTACTCATCCCTTTACCAAACAAAGTAAACGCCAGCAGCAGTCCTAAGCCAGGCCCAGGGTTGGACGCCACCATAAAGAAGATGGATTTACCGTTAACTGAAGCCTGTTGCATCCCCAACGGGTAATAGACGCCCTGATCTATCGCGTTATTGAGGAAAAGCACTTTCGCCGGTTCATTGATGACTGACAGCAAAGGCAGATAGCCCGCATGTACCAGCGCCTCAATACACTCTTTGACGAAAGTATTGGCAATTAACACCGCCGGGCCGATAACTTCAAAACCCAGCAGACAAAGGAGCATCCCGGTGATACCTAATGAGAAGTTATTGATAACCATCTCAAAACCAGCAGGTATGCGTTTTTCCAGTGCCTTATCGACATATTTTATGACCAGCCCACCTAACGGTCCCATGATCATTGAACCAAGGAACATCGGGATTTCTGCGCCGACGATTACACCAATTGTCCCTATTCCGCCCATGACTGCGCCGCGTTTACCGCCAACTAAATGGCCACCGGTAGAACCAATCATTACGGGCAATAAATAGGTAATCATCGGGCCGACAATTTTGGCGAAATGTTCGTTAGGCAACCAACCAGTAGGAATAAATAATGCAGTAATAAAACCCCAGGCAATAAAAGCACCAATATTGGGGATGACCATTGCCGTCAAAAAGCCCCCAAAAGCCTGGACCTTTGCACGAGCAGACTTGTTTTCCATAATATTATCCTGTAGAGGAGAGAGTCATTATTCGCGGCTGATAATGTCCGCTAATTGTTTTTCTGATGTTGCAGTTAAGAGTTGTTCAAGTATTTCTTCTTCGCACAGCAATTCACTTAACGCCTGAATAGCGCCAATGTGCGAATCTGCATCGGCAGCAGAAAGACCGATAAGTAATTTAATCGGTTCGTCATTCCCCGGAAAATAAACGCCTTGTTTAAGTAACGTCAAAGACATCCCGGTTTTAAGCGCCCCACATTCCGGTCGCGCATGAGGCATTGCCACGCCTGGTGCGAGAATATAATAAGGGCCATTGTGAATGGTGGAATCTTTAATAGCCTGAATGTAATTCTCGCTGATATAGTTTTTATCCAGCAATGATGCCATCGAGAAATTGATAGCTTCCTGCCAATCTTTTGCTGAATGTATAACTGAGATTGATGATTCTGGAAAATAATCAATAAGCCGCATAAATTATCCTTATTTTATTTTTAGGGTACCGTCCGGCGGTAAAAATAAAATACTCGTGCGATTTAATGAAAGCAATTGGGCACGCGAGAAGAAAAAAAACATGAACCAAAATAATAAAATGTTAAATAACAACAACATGAAATTTATACTTATAAAGTCAAGTTTGTGTTTGTTATGTTTATCACAAAACCAATGTTTTATCTGCCTATGTATTTGTGATGCATATCTCTATTTATCTATTGAATGTTCGAAAACATACTTTTTTAGCCGATGTTTTTCGCTCTCCCCCTTTATAGATTCTGAATTCTCACCTGTTGGCTGTTTTCTCCTCACCTCATGTGACATATTCCCACACTTTACTCAAGGAAGATTCCCATGAAAGCACCTGTTTCAATAACCTCATTTCGCCCACAAAAATCTATTGCTATCGCCATTGGCGTGCTTACCGTGGTTGTGCTGCCATTTCTCTCGTATTACACCGTTAATGAAGGTGAACGCGGCATTTTGCTGCGCTACGGAAAAATCGTAAAAGTTGCCGAGCCGGGTCTGGGTTTTAAGATCCCATTTATGGAAAGCGTAGAGAAAATTTCCACGCGTAATCAGGCTGTGGTTTATCAGGGATTACAGGCCTACAGCCGCGACCAGCAACCGGCACAAATGACAGTATCAGTCAGCTTCCACATTAAACCTTCAGAAGCAGGCGCGGTTTATACCACTTACAACACCATTGAAGCATTAAAAGATCGTCTGATTGTCCGTCAATTGCCAACTCAACTGGAGAACGTTTTCGGCCAATATACCGCCATCAGCGCGGTACAGGATCGTACAAAACTGGTTCAGGATCTGCAAAATGCAATGCGTAAAGCCGTTGTTGGCCCGGTGGTGATTGATGGTGTCCAGATTGAAAATATTGATTTTTCTGACGCTTATGAAAAATCGATTGAAGATCGAATGAAAGCAGAAGTCGCCATTGCCACACGTAAGCAAAATCTGGAAACAGAGAAAATCCAGGCGCAAATAGCGGTAACTCAGGCCCAGGCAGAAGCAGACAGTAAACTGGCGGCAGCCAAAGCAGAAGCTGAGACTATTCGCGTAAGAGGCGCGGCAGAGGCTGAAACTATTCGTTTAAAAAGTGCGGCTGAAGCAGAAGCGATCCGCCTGCGCGGTGAAGCTCTGCGGGATAATCCCGGACTTGTTGCCCTCACCACTGCTGAGCGTTGGGACGGTAAGCTACCCGATACCATGATCCCCGGCAGTACAGTTCCGTTTATCTCTACTAAGTAAAAAAAGGGCCGCTTTCGCGGCCCTTGAGACTGATGGCAAAGGCAAAACTGCCTGATGCGCTACGCTTATCAGGCCTACATACTTCCTGCAATATATTGAATTTGCACGATCTTGTAGGTCGGATAAGGCGTTCACGCCGCATCCGACATGAACAACGCGCACTTTGCCAATAATCTGAAGGGCCGCTTTCGCGGCCCTTCTCACAAAGCATCTTACCGATTACAGCAGTTCTTTTGCTTTCGCAACAACGTTGTCAACGGTGAAGCCGAACTCTTCGAACAACTGCTCTGCCGGTGCAGATTCACCGAAGGTATTCATACCGATGATGGCACCGTTCAGGCCAACATACTTGTACCAGTAGTCAGCAATGCCCGCTTCCACCGCAACGCGTGCAGTAACCGCTTTCGGCAGTACGGATTCACGGTAAGCCGCGTCCTGCTTGTCGAATGCGTCAGTAGATGGCATGGAAACCACGCGCGCTTTCACGCCTTCAGCAGTCAGTTTTTCGTAGGCAGCAACCGCCAGTTCAACTTCAGAACCGGTAGCGATGAAGATCAGTTCCGGCTGACCGGCACAGTCTTTCAGCACATAACCACCGCGCGCGATGTTTGCCAGCTGCTCTTCAGTACGTTCCTGCTGCGCCAGGTTCTGACGGGAGAGGATAAGCGCAGTCGGGCCGTCCTGACGCTCAACGCCGTATTTCCACGCGACCGCGGATTCAACCTGGTCACACGGACGCCATGTAGACATGTTCGGGGTCACGCGCAGAGAAGCGACCTGCTCTACCGGCTGGTGAGTCGGGCCATCTTCGCCCAGACCGATGGAGTCGTGGGTGTAAACCATCACCTGACGCTGTTTCATCAGCGCAGCCATACGTACGGCATTACGTGCGTATTCCACGAACATCAGGAAGGTGGAGGTGTACGGCAGGAAGCCACCGTGCAGGGAGATACCGTTAGCAATCGCGGTCATACCGAACTCGCGAACACCGTAGTGGATGTAGTTACCCGCAGCATCTTCGTTGATTGCTTTAGAACCAGACCACAGGGTCAGGTTAGACGGTGCCAGGTCAGCAGAGCCGCCGAGGAATTCCGGCAACAGCGGGCCGAACGCTTCAATCGCATTCTGAGACGCTTTACGGCTGGCGATTTTCGCCGGATTAGCCTGCAGTTTAGCGATGAATTCTTTCGCTTTGGCATCGAAGTCAGACGGCATTTCGCCTTTCATACGGCGGGTAAATTCAGCGGCTTCCTGCGGATAAGCTTTGGCGTAAGCAGCGAATTTCTCGTTCCATGCGGATTCTTTCGCCTGGCCTGCTTCTTTCGCATCCCACTGAGCATAGATTTCAGACGGGATTTCGAACGGTGCATATTTCCAGCCCAGCTGTTCGCGGGTCAGGGCAATTTCAGCGTCGCCCAGCGGCGCACCGTGGGAGTCGTGAGTACCGGCTTTATTCGGAGAACCGAAACCAATGATGGTTTTGCACATCAGCAGAGACGGTTTGTCAGTCACAGCGCGCGCTTCTTCTACAGCGCGTTTGATGGATGCCGCGTCATGACCGTCAATGCCGCGAATAACGTGCCAGCCGTAAGCTTCGAAACGCATTGCGGTGTCGTCGGTGAACCAGCCTTCAACGTGACCATCGATAGAGATACCGTTGTCATCGTAGAACGCAATCAGTTTACCCAGCTTCAGCGTACCCGCCAGAGAGCAAACTTCATGGGAGATGCCTTCCATCATGCAGCCGTCGCCCATGAAGGCGTAGGTGTAGTGGTCGACGATGTCGTGGCCCGGACGGTTAAACTGCGCCGCCAGCGTTTTTTCTGCAATCGCCATACCGACTGCATTGGCAATACCCTGACCCAGCGGACCTGTAGTGGTTTCCACACCAGCGGTGTAACCCACTTCCGGGTGGCCCGGAGTTTTGGAATGCAGTTGACGGAAGTTTTTCAGTTCTTCCATCGGCAGATCGTAACCGGTGAGGTGCAGCAGGCTGTAGATCAGCATGGAGCCGTGGCCGTTGGACAGCACGAAGCGGTCACGGTCAGCCCAGGACGGATTCTGCGGGTTGTGTTTCAGGAAATCACGCCACAGGACTTCGGCAATGTCAGCCATACCCATAGGGGCACCCGGGTGACCGGATTTGGCTTTCTGTACTGCGTCCATGCTCAGCGCACGAATAGCATTGGCAAGCTCTTTACGTGAGGACATTTTGACTCCAGATCGGATGATGAAGGGCACGCCCTTAACGACTTGACGACAGCGCGTTTTGGGCTACGCCGGAAAATTTGCCAACAATTTACCGCAAGCCGCGCGTCATGTACATGGAACATCCTTTTGCCGCTTCAGAAATCTCTGGATCATGCTCGCATGTTGCGCAATCTGCTCGCCCGTCCGCTGCGCTTTTCCTTATACTGAGACTGAGCATCGATTCACCTGCAAACGGTGCATTTTTAGAATAATCCTGACCTTGTGCGGAAGAGAAAACATGAAAATTCGCGCCTTATTGGTAGCAATGAGCGTGGCAACGGTACTGACCGGTTGCCAGAATATGGACTCCAACGGACTGCTCTCATCAGGAGCGGAAGCTTTTCAGGCTTACAGTTTGAGTGATGCGCAGGTGAAAGCCCTGAGCGATCAGGCATGTCAGGAGATGGACAGCAAGGCGACGATTGCGCCAGCCAATAGCGAATACGCTAAACGTCTGACAACTATTGCCAATGCGCTAGGCAACAATATCAACGGTCAGCCAGTAAACTACAAAGTGTATATGGCGAAGGATGTGAATGCTTTTGCGATGGCAAACGGCTGTATCCGCGTCTATAGCGGGCTGATGGATATGATGACGGATAACGAAGTCGAAGCGGTGATCGGTCACGAAATGGGGCACGTCGCGTTAGGCCATGTGAAGAAAGGGATGCAAGTTGCATTAGGTACCAACGCCGTGAGAGTCGCGGCAGCCTCTGCGGGCGGGATTGTCGGCAGTTTATCGCAATCGCAACTTGGTGATCTGGGCGAGAAATTAGTCAATTCGCAATTCTCCCAGCGCCAGGAAGCAGAAGCCGATGATTATTCTTACGATCTTCTGCGCCAACGCGGCATCAGCCCGGCTGGTCTTGCCACCAGCTTTGAAAAACTGGCGAAACTGGAAGAAGGCCGCCAAAGCTCAATGTTTGACGACCATCCGGCATCCGCCGAACGCGCCCAGCATATTCGCGATCGTATGAGCGCGGATGGGATAAAATAAGTCAGACATACCGATCTACAACATAATTGTAGGTCGGTAACGCCTGAATCCCCGATCAGAGTAGTGATTTCACTTTATTCAGCAAAACGGCTACATCATCCGGTCGGGTATATCCCGTATCAGGGTCTATAATCGAGCTGTAAACATGCGGCATAATGCGCGGCACACCCGCCTCCAGACAAGTTTTTAGAATCACACTGAAGTTATCCAAATCAATCCCGCCGGTTGGCTCAATCAGCGTCATACCATTGCGCGCCGCCGTGGTCGCCAGCGCGTATAGCTCCGGAAGCGACTTCTCGCCGCCCATCGGAAAGAACTTCGCCGCGTGTGCGCCCATATCTAGCATCATTCGCACCGCCGTATCGCAGGAGACGCGGGCAGGCGTACCCTGGCTGCTGCTAACGCCAGTGGAAATCAGCACTTCGCCCGGCGTTCCCGTCGGGCTAACCAGCGCGTTGACATGGGTCTGCTCACCGCCCGTCGTCGCAAGCGCGCCTGCCGCGAAACCACAACCGGTAAAGGTCTGGTTAACGTGTGCTGGATGAATCTGCGCCGCAATCATCGCAGCTTTGTAATACTGCGCCGGGTCACCCGCCCCCAGACCTACTGAAATGGACGGTATTTCCGCCATCCAACGTTTAACTTCCTGGATCCCCTCATCCACCGAGGAGAACTGCGCGGAAAGCACGCCAATCACCGCGTGGCCTTCGGCGGCGTCATAGATTTCACGGGCATTGGCGATATCTTTCGCCAGCACATTAATTGCCACACGATTATGATAGAAATTAATCTTTTGCATGATCTGCAATCTCCTTCAGTCGCGCCACGATAAGCGCCATCTCCCCATCCGCCACCGTACGCGGATCAAGGCTAAAAACGCCCTGGTGGAGGTTATACCGCCGTGTATAAATCGCGATATCGCCACCACGCAGTTGCGCTTCGACGACGCGAGCGTCAACTCCAAATTCTTGCGCATTTACCCGAATACGAATACGCCAGATTGCACGCCCGGCTTCATCCTGCTCAATATCAGCCGTTAACCCGTGAATCGCAGAAATCGCTTCAACCACTGGCTGGAGCTGTTCCGCGGTGATGATTGCCTGCCCCTGGTGATAATTCTCCAGCGCGTAAACCAGCCCAACCATGTTCTCCTTGCCGATTTTCATCGCCCTGGCAATGCCGTAATGCTGCGCTTTACAGGCTGCAATCCAGATTTTTTTACCAGTGATAAACCCGGAGGTAGGCGCGTTAAAGGCTTTTGCGCCGCTGTAGACCACCATATCCGCTCCGCTCACCACCCAGGCACGTAAATCCTCTTCGGCGGCGGCATCGACAATCAACGGCAGGTTGTGCATCTGCGCGACTTGGGCGAAGTCCTCGATGTTCAACATCCCCTTCTGCACGCAGTGATGCGACTTCACATACAGCAGCGCGGCGGTCGCGTCGGTAATGGCACTCTCCAGCTGCCAGAGAGCCGCCAGGTTACTTGACCCCACCTCCACCACGCGCCCGCCGCCTAAGCGGATCGCGCTGAGGATCGATGCGCCGTAATCGACGTTATGGCCGCGCAGCATCACCACTTCATTGGCCATGCCGGAGCTATCCGGCATGAGCGCCACCCGGGCCTTGTCGCCGCGGGTAATGGCGGCGGCGATAGCGATGGCGATCCCTGCCGAGGCGCAGGAGGTAACGTAGCTATCCTCCGCCCCGGTAAAGCGAGAGACCAGCTCGCCGGTTTTGTCCACCAGCTGATCAATCTCCACGAAAGAGGATGCCGCACGCGCGGTGGCCTGCATCACCTCCGGCGCGACACTGGAGACGCCGAGAATCGTCATCTTACCGCAAGCGTTAATCACTTGTTTCAGCCCCAGTTGTTGATAGATATTCTGCGTCATGGCTTACAGCACTCCCAGCAGCGAGCAGACCACGCTCAACGCCACAATTGACAGCAAAATCGTGGTGTAACGCGGTCCCTTTTTCACCAGATAGAAGTAGATCGCGAACACTGCCGCCAGCGGCAGTAGGCCGGGCGCGATGGAGTCAAGAATCTGCTGTACCACCACTTCAGAGCCTTTCAGTGCGCTAATTTTTAAAGGTGAGGTTATCTTGACAAAGCTCGCGGATAGCGCACCCATCATGATAAGCCCCAGTACGTTAGCGCCGTAGATAAGCTCCTTGATGCGCCCCCCCTGCAGCAGGCTGATAATCGAATCGCGCCCTAGCGTATAGCCCTTGTGCACCATGCCGTAGCTGATTGCCAGCGTAATCGCCGGGTAGAGAATCAGCGGCAAAATACCGCCCATTGCGCTGCCATTGGCGGCGAACGGGATAAAAATAGCAATCAACAGCGGCATCACGGCCGCCCAGATGATGGAGTCGCCCATTCCGGCCAGCGGCCCCATCAGGCCGGTTTTAATCCCGGTGATAGAGGCATCGTTAATCGCCTCGCCGCGGGTCTTTTGCTCTTCCATTGCGATGGAGATCCCCTGGATCACCGCGCCAAACGTCTGCTCTGAGTTGAAGAAGTTCAGATGGCGTTTTAACGCCTCCACCTGCTCCTCTTTTTTCGGATAGAGCTTTTTGATAATCGGCGTCATCGAGGCGCAGAAAATCAGGCTCTGTAAACGCTCATAGGAGCTGGACACTTCCGCGCCCAGCCAGTAGATAAACCACGCTTTGGTGATATCCGCTTTGGTCAACGCCCCAGACTCCCGCGCGCGCTCCACCAATTCATGCTGCATTACGTCGTCGCTCATTATGCCGCTCCTTCATTTTTCGCCAGGCCTTTAATCAGGAAGGCCACGCAGGTGCCGAAAATCGCCATCGCCATGATGTCCACCTTGAGGTACAGTACCGCGAAGAATCCGCCGATAAACCACGGCAGCAGGCTCTTTTTACCAATCACCATAATGGTGATGGCGAAGCCCAGCGCCGGGAGAATCCCGCCCATGATTTCAAACGAGTGGGTCAGCCAGTGCGGCATCAGCTTGAGGAAACTTTCCACTACGTTCTGGCCGAAGTAGTTGGCAGCGAACACCACCGGGAAACGAAGCACCAGCCCCAGCAGCGCCGGGTAGAGAAAGGCGCAGCGCATAATGGCTGACATATTGGCCGTTTCCGCGTGTTTATCGGCCATATGCACCCAGGCCGCATTTAGCGTGCGACGCAACTGGTCGAGGAATACGCCGATAACGCCAAATGGAATCGCCAGTGCAATCGCCAGGTTCGGGTCCATATTGGCCTTAACGGCGATAGGAATGGCGATACAGGCCGCCAGCGCCGGGTCTGACGGCACATTGCCGCCTGGCGTTGAGGTCACACCCAGATATACCAACTGCATCCCCGCGCCGATAATCATCGCCGCAGGCATGTTGCCAAGCAGCAGGCCGACAAAGACCGCCACCACCACTGGCTGTAACAGCATGGCGGAGAAGGTATAGCCAAGGCGCAACCGGGCAAACCAGTAATACAGCCCCATCAGGCTTGCAAAAAGTAAGGTATCCATAATTTGTTATCCCATGTTCAGAGGGTCAGAATTTTTTCAGGATATCGTCCAGCGACTGCGGCTTATCTTCCGGGATGGTCTGGAAAACAGCCTTAATGCCGCGACTTTTCAAATCGTTAAGAATGCCAACGTCTTTTTCATCCAGAGTTATGTTCTGGAACACCGCTTTACGGTTTGGCCCGCCGCCTAAGCCGCCAACCTGAATATCAGCCACGTCAAAGCCCTGCTGCACCGCTTCCTGAATCGCCGCCAGCGACGGGAACAGCACCAGCACGTTGCCGTCGCCCAGCTGGTTGTCTTTCCACGCGGCCGCGAAGCTCTGGTTGCTGAAGCAGTCCACTTTGATATTCGGCGGCGCGGCCATCAGGTAGATATTTTTCATAAACGGATCGGCGTCCAGCTCGTCGCTGACCACCGCAATACGGTTGGCCTGGGATTGCCCCACCCACTTCGTCACCACCTGTCCGTGGATAAGACGGCTGTCAATGCGACATAACACGATGTTTGCCATACGATTTTCCTTACTGTTGTAATTGACGAATATGGGAGACGACGTCCAGGCAACTGTTGCGCCCAGCTTCCACCAGATCGGCCACGCAGGCGGTCAGTGGGCCATGTTCGCGCTTGTCCAGCGCCTCCAGCAGCAGCGAGGCATTAAGCCCGGAGATCACCGCCACCGGATAATCGGCGCTCAGCCGCGCCGCCACGTTAGAGGTGGTGCCGCCGATAAAATCGGTCACGATAAGCGAACCTTCTGGCATGGTTTTCACCACGGCTTCGACGCGCTGGTAAAACTCGCCCAGCGTATCGACAGGCATCAGCGCGATTTCCGTCACGCCTTCGATTTCGCCCATCACCATGCGCAGACTGTTGCAGAGCTGCAGCCCCCAGCCGCCGTGAGTTAGCAGCAAAATTTCAGGTAACGGATGAATAGATACAGTTGTGGTCAAAATAGCCTCCTTTGCTCCAGTGTTTACATTTCGTCAGGAGCAAAGGACGTGCCAGAATTTGTGTCACGCTCAGAGGAAAAGAGATTGGATGAGGCCTTAAGCCCCGTAAATCAGGGGATCAGCTGTAGAGCAGTTCGTAGATATAAAAATATTCTGCGTCCGATAAACGGATAGCGTAAGCCTCTTCAATCGGCAAAAAGGAGGATTTGATGACGCTAAAGGCACGAGCGTCCAGATCAAGCCGGTTTTCCAGCGCCATCTGTAACGGTTTGCGGTTAATCACGATACGCTCGACCATGCAGCAGCAATGGATCAGAAAACGTAGTGTCACCTGGCGGCTCGGTTTCAGGGAGAGCGTGTTGGTTAAGTGGTTCAGAACGTCCTCGATCTCTTTCAGAATTCGCTGCGGGTTGAGCACCGAAATATGGTTGATGATGCTCTCCATGGTCAGCGCGCTGATAAAGCGCATGGCGCTGCGCTCCATCTCCAGTCGGCGCTCGCTGCTTGAGAGATCCGGAGTCAGCAGGCTGAGCACCAGCTCCGGCCCTTGCTCGGAAAACAGTTCCTCCAGCGAGATAAACGGAATATCCGGCAGTCCCGGCTGGAAGGTGCCGACGATCCCTGCCAGCCGTTCACTGGCATTAAGCGCCTGCTGAATACGCTCCAGGCTGCGCACCTCGTTATAGTCGAGAATCACCATACGCGTGTCCTGCGACATCAGCTCGCCAAAGCTCTCCTCCAGCACTTTTTTGATCTTTTCTGCCGTCCCCATTCCGGTTATACATGAGATAACCAGCACTTTGCCACCGCTCTCTTGCTGCGGCGTGCAGAGCCGACAAGGGATATTTTTACTCTGCATAAGCACAGCCAATTGCGATAGATCCCCAGTTTCGTAGCTTAAATCCAGCCCCACCTCCAGCAGGCTGGTCAGAGTGATATTTGGCAACAACAGAACGTCAATCTGGAACAGCTTGCTGATGGTGCTGCCAAAATGGACCAGCGATCCGATATCCACCATCAGTATCAGCCGCTGCCAGCACCGGTCCTGAATCATCCGGGTCAGGGTTTCCAGGGTGTCATGCACCGACTGCTCAAATGGCATATCAATTGCGTAGAACAGATCGCGCTCCAGCACCCGATTCACATATTGCGCCTGGCTCGTTGCGGTGGTCGCACCGTGAGCGATTAGAATCACGCCGCAATCCGGGCTGGTGTCGATGCGCTGGCGGTAGTGGCGACACTCTTTCAGGAACAGGCACAGCCAGACCACCTCCGTCGCCGGGCACTGAATATGCAACAGCTCATTGATTTTGCGGCACAGAAGCGTGGCATTGTCATACTCATCTTTACAGCGATCCAGAATCAAGCTGGAGGAATAGAGTTGAGGTATAAGCCCTCGCCGCACATAGCCAATCAGCGCAAGAAAGTGTTTACGTAACGGGTTCGCCAGGTTTTCTGGCAACGTAAATCCTAATACCTGCTCCACGTAACCGATCAGCAACGTCACCCGCTCCTCAATTTGATCGCCATAGCGCGGTGGATGCGCCGCACTATGGCGGCTATAGAGACCGTATTCAAAAATCGAACTGAGTTTGTTTTTCAGGATAGCCAGCGTTTCTGCGGGCGGCACGTTACTGTTGCGCAGATTGACATATTCACGAGTCAGGAAACTGTAAAACAGATCGCTCTCTTCTATTTCCGCGCTGGTCGCCAACGAATTTTTTAACGCGGGCAACGTACGCGCATCCACGTTCAAACGATCTTTACCGCCAAACAACGCATCGACCAGCAGGCGCTGCTCCGGCGTGGTATTAAACGGCATCTCCGCCAGTCGTTTATCTAACTCTAATGTATCATTGCGCTCGGTCATTCCCGACGCCCACGCCTGCGCGCACAAGAACTGAATATCGCTTTTAAGCTGGCCGATATTGCCTTCCAGGGGTTTACTTAACAACCAGTGCAAAAGGGTTTTATCAAGGCTTATGGTACGTTCAATTTTACGACTTTCGCGCTGGAAGAAGCTGACAATCAATTCGAGTTGCTCCTCGACCGAACGCTGGCGAATACCCGGTAAGTCGATATACACCTGGATACGCCGCTGGAAGGTACGCAATAGTGAGGAGTTGACCAACTCTGTGGTGGCGCAAATAAGGCGCACCGAAATTGAATATGTTGGCCCACTTGAACCAAGCGGGCGGTATTCACCTTTATCGAGAATAGAAAAGAGCTTCTCTTGTCCTTCATACGGGAGGCGATGCACTTCATCCAGAAGTAAATAACCTCCGTCAGCTTGCTCCACCAGCCCCGTTTTATTCTCGCTTGCCCCGGTAAATGCCCCCTTATGGTGACCAAACAGATGAGAGGAAAGCAACTCCGGATTATGAGCATATTCGGCACAGTTAAAGTAAACCAACGGAGGTGGCGAACCTATGGTGTGCTTACAAGCGAAGCAATGCATTAACTCAGCAAAGAATGTTTTGCCAACACCAGATGCCCCGGTTAACAGCACATGCAGTCCGTGGGGATAGAGCACCGCTGCGCGGCCTTTTTCTACCGCATCACGGAGACTACGGTCGTATCCGATAAGTCCGGAAAACGGATCATCATCTGTATATTTTTCTTTCTTTGGCAATAAACTAGCCACTGAATGAACTATGCATTCGCAATCATCCAGTTTTCGATTAATGAGCAATTCTAGTGCGTGACGATGTAGAAAAAAAACAGGACGTCCCTGACTTTTTACCACCAGGCCTTCATTCCATAATTGATTAAGATCTTTACTAACCGAGTTACGTGCCAGCCCAAGGTTAAAACCAATCGCCTCAGCAGTAAATGCTTTCTCCTTCGCTAAATCAGACAGTTCCAGCCCATACGTCAGTCGCTCCAGCTCCTTGCAAATAACATCAATCCGTCTCATTTCTTTACCGCTTAAAAAACAATAGTTGTTCAGAACATACACTATTTGTAAACGTAAGAATGAGAACTACCGGGAAGAATTAATATTCCTTGTGACAATCTGGTTTCTGAATATTCGTGTTTTAAATATTACTTATGTTCTGAAACAACCAGGCAGGTGAACAGAGCTAAGAAAAAGTCGCGTAGAAATATAAAAACATATATCGCACTGATGAATGTTTCCCGGCATGACTATGCACACCGGGAAATATTTAGCGAATTACTCGCCCTTTTTCGCCGCCTGAATATACAGCATCTCCAGCGCCAGCGTCGCTGCTGCCAGAGCGGTGATTTCCGACTGATCGTATGCCGGAGCCACTTCCACTACGTCCATCCCAACAATGTTGAGATCTTTCAGGCCACGTACCAGTTTAATGGCGCGATCGGAGGTCAGGCCGCCGATCACCGGCGTACCGGTGCCCGGCGCGAAAGCAGGATCCAGGCAGTCGATATCAAAGGTCAGGTAAACTGGCATATCACCTACAATCTGTTTCACCTGGGCGATAACGTCATCCACGCTGCGATCGTTCACCTGGCAGGCGTCCAGTACGGTAAAGCCGTTGTCTTTATCAAACTCGGTACGAATACCAATCTGTACGGAGTGATTCGGGTCGATCAGACCTTCTTTCGGCGCGGTATAGAACATAGTGCCGTGGTCAAATTCACAACCGTTCGCATAGGTATCGGTGTGGGCGTCAAAGTGTACCAGCGCCATTTTGCCGAAATGCTTCGCATGAGCACGCAGCAGCGGCAGGGTAACAAAGTGGTCACCACCGAAGGAGAGCATACGCTTACCGGCAGCCAGCAGCTTTTCGGCATGCGCCTGCAGCTTCTCGCTCATCTCACGAGCATCGCCGAAGGCATACACCAGATCGCCGCAGTCCACCACGTTCAGACGCTCGCGCATGTCGAAATTCCACGGGAAGCGGTTGTGTTCCCAGGCCAGATTTGTTGAAACCTGACGGATCGCCGCCGGACCGTGGCGTCCACCCGCACGACCGGAAGTAGCCATATCGAACGGCACGCCGGTAATTACCCAGTCAGCATCGCTGTCATACGGCTGGAAGTTCATCGGCAGGCGTAAAAAACCAAAGGCGTTGGAAACCAGTGAGTTATCGTATTGATGACCTAAGGTGCTCATGGATGGACTCCTATTACAAAGTCGATATAAAAAAACCCTTCCGCGTCGTTAGGCCCGACGAGGAAGGGTTGGATTTGCGAAACACAATTTTGTGCTAATTATCGCCTTAAATGGGCGAGGCATCAAGCGAGGTTACTATTTCCGACACGGTGGCGGCGCATAGCCATTGTTGTCCGCCGGAAACGCTTGTCCAGAGCACGGTGGCAGCGCATTTTGCGCCGGGCCTTGTAATTCAAAGGCGGCAAAGCCGATTACACCGGTATTACGCACATCGCCTTGCGCCGAATTGGCTGCGTAGGAATCCGCAACGTTGGCGAACTGAAAAGCCGCTTCGGTATGTTTATCTTTGCGGAATCCTTTAATCGCCAACGAATCCCCGGCATTCACAATATAGCCGTTGTTATTCAGGGAACCTTGTTTACCATTGAGAACATCCAGGCCATCAACTGTCGCAACGATCTCGTAGTTGGTGTTACGACTGTAATTGCGGACATATAATTGGTAATTCATTCCTACTCTGGCATGGACTATATAGCGTAGTTCTTTACCTGATGAATTATAAATCCGCGTAATAGGTAGAGAATTAAAATTACCATCGCGAATAGCATATTCAAGTTCGTTAATACGAATGCTATAAACGCGGTCGTAGCCGGAAGGAACATTAGTCGAATAACTAATAACGATCATCTCTGCCGGATCGCGCCAGGCTCGTTCAGCAGATACGCCCTGAACCGTTGAGTGCACATCCCCACCCCAGGCGGTGCCGACATTGCCCGATGCACTGCTATTATACTGCGCATTACTGGAACAACCGGCCAGCAGCACGACTAATGCCACCAACGCGCTACGTACTTTCCATTTTTTCATAACCATTCCCTCTGTATTTAATTAATGCAGCGATTGTAGGGAGATTATTCAATAAGGAAAGCAGCTAAATTATTTTTAAGAATATATAAAAAGAAAGCGGGCCGATTTACGTAAATAAATCGACCCGATAGCGGAATAATCTTAATTATTCATCTTCAAGATAGGTATAACCGTACAACCCTGCCTCGAACTCTTCCAGGAACTGTTGTTGCAGTTCAGCATCAAGATCGGTTTTCTTCACTTGATCACGGAACTGGGTTAACAGCGTTTTCGGATCGAGCTGTACATATTGCAGCATGTCCGCCACGGTATCGCCTTCGTCAGACAGTTCCACTTCTACGCTGCCGTCAGGGAAGACGAACACATCAACCGCTTCGGTATCACCAAACAGGTTGTGCATGTTGCCGAGGATTTCCTGATACGCGCCGACCATAAAGAAACCGAGCATCGGCGGATTCTCTGGATCGTACTCCGGCATAGGCATTGTCGTGGCAATACCATCACCATCGATATAGTGGTCGATGGCACCGTCAGAGTCACAGGTAATATCCAGCAGCACGGCGCGTCGCTCCGGAACTTGATTCAGCCCTTCCAGCGGCAATACCGGGAACAACTGGTCGATCCCCCATGCGTCCGGCATCGACTGGAACAGCGAGAAGTTGACGTACATTTTGTCCGCCATACGTTCCTGCAATTCGTCGATAATCGGGCGATGTGCGCGGTTTTGCGGATCCAGCTGCTTTTGCACTTCATGACACATGCTCAGATAAAGCTGCTCAGCCCACGCGCGTTCTTGCAGGTTGTAGGTGCCCGAAGAATAGCCGATATGAATATCGTGCAAGTCCATCTGGCTGTCATGTAACCACTCACGCAGAGAACGGCGAGTTCCCGGTTCGTGCATCTCCTGCCAGGTTTCCCACATGCTTTGCAGCGCGCGCGGCGCGTCTTCTGCTGGCGCGGTCGGCACCGTGTATTCGTTACGTTCCACGCCGATGATATTCGACACCAGCACGGTGTGATGCGCAGTCACCGCACGACCCGATTCGGTGATTACTGTCGGATGCGGCAGACCATTTTCTTCACACGCATCACCAATCGCCCAAATGATATTGTTGGCGTATTCATTGAGGCCGTAATTCACTGAACAGTCGGACTGCGAACGAGTACCTTCATAGTCCACACCCAGACCGCCGCCGACATCAAAGCACTGAATATTGACGCCCAGCTTGTGCAGTTCCACATAGAAACGCGCGGATTCACGAACGCCCGTGGCGATATCGCGAATATTCGCCATCTGCGAACCGAGGTGGAAGTGCAGCAGTTGCAGGCTGTCGAGACGTCCGGCTTCACGCAGGGTTTCAACCAGTTGCAGTACCTGAGTCGCCGCCAGGCCGAACTTCGATTTTTCCCCGCCAGAAGACTGCCATTTGCCAGAACCTTGAGACGCCAGACGCGCGCGCACGCCCAGACGAGGAACGACATTCAGACGTTCTGCTTCATCCAGCACAATGGCGATTTCTGACATCTTCTCAATGACCAGATAGACCTTATGGCCCATCTTCTCGCCAATTAATGCCAGGCGGATATATTCGCGGTCTTTATAACCATTGCAGACGATGACGCTACGGGTCATGCCAGCATGCGCCAGTACCGCCATCAACTCAGCTTTGGAACCGGCTTCCAGGCCCAGCGGTTCGCCCGAATGAATCAGGGATTCAATCACGCGGCGGTGCTGGTTAACTTTGATCGGATAAACGAGGAAGTAATCGCCGTTATAGCCGTAGGATTCCCGCGCACGTTTGAACGCGGCGTTAATGGAACGCAAACGGTGCTGCAGGATCTGTGGGAAACAGAACAGTGCAGGCAGACGCTGACCCTGTGCTTCACGAGTTTTCACTAACTGCGCGAGATCGACGCGAGCTTCCGGGACGTCCGGGTCCGGGCACACGCTAATGTGGCCCAGCTCGTTAACGTCATAGTAGTTATTGCCCCACCAGGCAATATTGTAAGTACGCAGCATCTTGCTGGCTTCCTGGGAGCTCATTGCAACCTCCTGCATGGAGCGTAGTACACCGTGTTCGCCCGCTGACGAAGGCAAACCCATAGACATGTCGTCAGACATAGCGAACCTCAAATTATTTTATTAAGTGTAAAACAGTTAACGACTATCGCAGCCTGGGACTGCGATAACAACCCATAAGCACACGGATTTTCCAGCAAAGTATGCTGACGCTCCGACTGCGCAACCGGTTTCTTTTTCATAACATTATTAAACACATAACCGAACGTAAGTGTGACAGTTCGGCGAAACCACGAGAAAACTCTTGTTTTTACAAGAGCGCCCTTGTTCAGTCCTCAGTAACTGTAACCAGCTCTTGAATCCTGAGAAGCGCCGAGATGGGTATAACATCGGCAGGTATGCAAAGCAGAGATGCAGAGTGCGGGGAACGAATCTTCACCAGAACGGTGAGACAGGTTAAGCAGCAGACAACGGTTCATTATTTCGTATCACCTCCACGGCCGCCTGTTAAGACGAACCCACAAGCCAAAACTCTGATTTCAACCCGGCTGGAAGTGGCAACACGAAAGAAACGTCGTGTGCTTTTTATTTAAGCCGCGCGCCGCGTTTTATACCCCACAATGGCAGAAAATTGCAAAAGATAAATACGCAGAATGCCAGCATTGTCAGGAAAAATTTCCAGCCACGTTTTTAACAGAATGAGACACGATTCAAAAAAAAGTGGAAATTGGGTGAAGAACTGACCTAAAATAGCCATCCAGATGTTAATCCATCCATACCGATTAACACTCAGACTGCCAGTGTTTTTAACCTGCAGAGTCGTGGTAGGATCCGCTACCACAGAAAATCCACACAACAGTTTGAGCTAACCAAATTCTCTTTAGGTGATATTAAATATGGCAAAACACCTTTTTACGTCCGAGTCCGTCTCTGAAGGGCATCCTGACAAAATTGCTGACCAAATCTCTGATGCCGTTTTAGACGCGATCCTCGAACAGGATCCGAAAGCACGTGTTGCTTGCGAAACCTACGTAAAAACCGGCATGGTTTTAGTTGGCGGTGAAATCACCACCAGCGCCTGGGTAGACATCGAAGAGATCACCCGTAACACCGTTCGCGAAATTGGCTATGTACATTCCGACATGGGCTTTGACGCTAACTCCTGTGCGGTCCTGAGCGCTATCGGCAAACAATCTCCTGACATCAACCAGGGCGTTGATCGTGCCGATCCGCTGGAACAGGGCGCGGGCGACCAGGGTCTGATGTTTGGCTACGCAACCAATGAAACCGACGTGCTGATGCCAGCACCTATCACCTATGCACACCGTCTGGTTCAGCGTCAGGCTGAAGTACGTAAAAACGGCACTCTGCCGTGGCTGCGCCCGGACGCGAAAAGCCAGGTGACTTTCCAGTATGACGACGGCAAAATCGTTGGCATCGATGCTGTAGTACTTTCCACCCAGCACTCTGAAGAGATCGACCAGAAATCGCTGCAAGAAGCGGTAATGGAAGAGATCATCAAGCCGATTCTGCCCGCAGAATGGCTGACTTCCGCAACCAAGTTCTTCATCAACCCGACCGGACGTTTTGTTATTGGCGGCCCGATGGGTGACTGCGGTCTGACTGGTCGTAAAATTATCGTTGATACCTACGGCGGCATGGCACGTCACGGTGGCGGTGCGTTCTCTGGTAAAGATCCATCAAAAGTGGACCGTTCCGCAGCGTACGCAGCACGTTATGTCGCGAAAAACATCGTTGCGGCTGGCCTGGCCGATCGTTGTGAAATTCAGGTTTCCTACGCAATCGGCGTGGCTGAACCGACCTCCATCATGGTGGAAACTTTCGGTACCGAGAAAGTGCCTTCTGAACAACTGACTCTGCTGGTACGTGAGTTCTTTGACCTGCGTCCATACGGTCTGATTCAGATGCTGGATCTGCTGCACCCGATCTACAAAGAAACCGCAGCATACGGTCACTTTGGTCGTGAACATTTCCCGTGGGAAAAAACCGACAAAGCGCAGCTGCTGCGCGATGCTGCCGGTCTGAAGTAATCTTTCTTCACCTGCTTTCAAAGGCCAGCCTCGCGCTGGCCTTTTTCTTTTCCAGAGAAATGCCTGATGCGCTACGCTTATCAGGCCCACAACCGCTGTCACATGTAAGTGGATAAGGCGTTCACGCCGCATCCGGCAAAAAAAACCGCCTGCACAATAACATCATTCTTCCTGAACACGTTTTACCCTCAAATCATCACCACGACTGAAACCGATTACACCCACCACACCAGCCAAATATTTGTAATATTTTCATATTATTATTCAGTTTTCACAGCTGTTACATTTCTTTTCAGTAAAGTCTTAATTGCAGATAACTGCGTTTAATCTATGATGATATAACTCAATTATTTTCATGCACTTAAATCATAACTAAGATAAATGTTAGTGTAAGCGATTACACTGATGTGATTTGCTTCACATCTTTTTACGTCGTACTCACCTATCTTAATTCACAATAAAAAATAACCATTTTGGAGGGCATCATGCCTGACGCTAAAAAACAGGGGCGGTCAAACAAGGCAATGACGTTTTTCGTCTGCTTCCTTGCCGCTCTGGCGGGATTACTCTTTGGCCTGGATATCGGTGTAATTGCTGGCGCACTGCCGTTTATTGCTGATGAATTCCAGATTACTTCGCACACACAAGAATGGGTCGTAAGCTCCATGATGTTCGGTGCGGCAGTCGGTGCGGTGGGTAGCGGCTGGCTCTCCTTTAAACTCGGGCGCAAAAAGAGCCTGATGATCGGCGCAATTCTGTTTGTTGCTGGTTCACTGTTCTCTGCGGCTGCGCCAAACGTTGAAGTACTGATTCTTTCCCGCGTTCTGCTGGGGCTGGCGGTGGGTGTGGCCTCTTATACCGCACCTCTTTACCTCTCTGAAATTGCGCCGGAAAAAATTCGCGGCAGTATGATCTCGATGTATCAGTTGATGATCACTATCGGGATCCTCGGTGCTTATCTTTCTGATACCGCCTTCAGCTACACCGGTGCATGGCGCTGGATGCTGGGTGTGATTATCATCCCGGCAATTTTGCTGCTGATTGGTGTTTTCTTCCTGCCAGACAGCCCACGTTGGTTTGCCGCCAAACGCCGTTTTGTTGATGCCGAGCGCGTGCTGCTGCGCCTACGCGACACCAGTGCGGAAGCGAAACGCGAACTGGATGAAATCCGTGAAAGTTTGCAGGTTAAACAGAGTGGCTGGGCGCTGTTTAAAGAGAACAGCAACTTCCGCCGCGCGGTGTTCCTTGGCGTACTGTTGCAGGTAATGCAGCAATTCACCGGGATGAACGTCATCATGTATTACGCGCCGAAAATCTTCGAACTGGCGGGTTATACCAACACCACCGAGCAAATGTGGGGGACAGTGATCGTCGGTCTCACCAACGTACTCGCCACCTTTATCGCAATAGGCCTTGTTGACCGCTGGGGACGTAAACCAACGCTAACGTTGGGCTTCCTGGTGATGGCTGCTGGCATGGGCATACTCGGTACAATGATGCATATCGGTATCCACTCTCCGTCGGCGCAGTATTTCGCTATCGCCATGCTGCTGATGTTTATTGTCGGCTTTGCCATGAGTGCCGGTCCGCTGATTTGGGTACTGTGCTCCGAAATTCAGCCGCTGAAAGGCCGCGATTTTGGCATCACCTGCTCTACCGCCACCAACTGGATTGCCAACATGATCGTTGGCGCAACGTTCCTGACCATGCTCAACACGCTGGGTAACGCCAACACCTTCTGGGTGTATGCGGCTCTGAACGTACTGTTTATTCTGCTGACACTGTGGCTGGTACCGGAAACCAAACACGTTTCGCTGGAACATATTGAACGTAATCTGATGAAAGGTCGTAAACTGCGCGAAATCGGCGCTCACGATTAATCTCATCAGGCTTCCTCCCGTCGTGGAGGAAGCCACCTCTTGCAGTCATCTTTTCTTCGCTCTATCCTCTGCCGCTATGAAAACATCCCGTCTCCCTATTGCCATCCAACAGGCCGTTATGCGTCGCCTGCGGGAAAAGCTCGCCCAGGCCAACCTGAAGCTGGGGCGTAACTACCCGGAGCCAAAACTTTCTTACACCCAGCGCGGAACCTCCGCCGGAACAGCCTGGCTTGAAAGCTATGAAATTCGCCTCAATCCGGTTTTACTGTTGGAAAACAGCGAAGCCTTTATTGAAGAAGTGGTGCCACACGAACTGGCACATTTGCTGGTATGGAAACATTTCGGCCGCGTAGCGCCACATGGCAAAGAGTGGAAATGGATGATGGAAAGCGTGCTGGGCGTTCCCGCTCGTCGTACGCACCAGTTTGAACTGCAATCCGTGCGTCGCAACACCTTCCCCTACCGCTGCAAGTGCCAGGAACATCAGCTTACCGTACGCCGCCATAATCGCGTAGTTCGTGGCGAGGCCGTCTATCGCTGTGTTCATTGCGGTGAACAGCTGATTGCAAAATAACCACCTGAACTATCAGGAACTTTCCTGATCTGGCTGATTGCATACCAAAACAACTTTCGCTACGTTGCTGGCTCGTTTTAACACGGAGTAAGTGATGTACCGTTATTTGTCTATTGCTGCGGTGGTACTGAGCGCAGCATTTTCCGGCCCGACGTTGGCCGAAGGTATCAATAGTTTTTCTCAGGCGAAAGCCGCAGCGGTAAAAGTCCACGCTGACGCGCCCGGTACGTTTTATTGCGGATGTAAAATTAACTGGCAGGGCAAAAAAGGCGTTGTTGATCTGCAATCGTGCGGCTATCAGGTGCGCAAAAATGAAAACCGCGCCAGCCGCGTAGAGTGGGAACACGTTGTTCCCGCCTGGCAATTCGGTCACCAGCGCCAGTGCTGGCAGGACGGTGGACGTAAAAACTGTGCCAAAGATCCGGTCTATCGCAAGATGGAAAGCGATATGCATAACCTGCAACCGTCAGTCGGCGAGGTGAATGGCGATCGCGGCAACTTTATGTACAGCCAGTGGAATGGCGGCGAAGGCCAGTACGGTCAATGCGCTATGAAGGTCGATTTCAAAGAAAAAGCCGCCGAGCCACCAGCACGTGCACGCGGTGCCATTGCGCGCACCTACTTCTATATGCGTGACCAATACAACCTGACACTCTCTCGCCAGCAAACGCAGCTGTTCAACGCATGGGACAAGATGTATCCGGTTACCGACTGGGAGTGCGAGCGCGATGAACGCATCGCGAAGGTGCAGGGCAATCATAACCCGTATGTGCAACGCGCTTGCCAGGCGCGAAAGAGCTAACCTACACTAGCGGGATTCTTTTTGTTAACCCCTACCCCACGCGTACAACCGCGTGGGGAGACGACGCGGATTTTTAACTATGCGTATCCCCCGCATTTATCATCCTGAACCACTGACCAGCCATTCTCACATCGCGCTTTGCGAAGATGCCGCCAACCATATCGGGCGCGTACTGCGCATGGGGCCAGGACAGGCGTTGCAATTGTTTGACGGTAGCAACCAGGTCTTTGACGCCGAAATTACCAGCGCCAGCAAAAAAAGCGTGGAAGTGAAGGTGTTGGAAGGCCAGATCGACGATCGCGAATCTCCGCTGCATATTCACCTCGGTCAGGTGATGTCGCGTGGTGAAAAAATGGAATTTACTATCCAGAAATCGATCGAACTCGGTGTAAGCCTCATTACGCCACTTTTTTCTGAACGCTGCGGCGTTAAACTGGATAGTGAACGTCTGAACAAGAAGCTCCAGCAGTGGCAGAAGATTGCGATTGCCGCTTGCGAGCAGTGTGGCCGTAACCGGGTACCGGAAATCCGTCCAGCGATGGATCTGGAAGCCTGGTGTGCAGAGCAGGATGAAGGACTGAAACTGAATCTTCACCCGCGCGCCAGTAACAGCATTAATACGTTGCCGTTACCGGTTGAACGCGTCCGCCTGCTGATTGGCCCGGAAGGCGGTTTATCGGCAGATGAAATTGCCATGACTGCCCGCTATCAATTTACTGATATCCTGTTGGGACCTCGCGTTTTGCGTACAGAGACAACTGCGCTCACCGCCATCACCGCACTACAGGTGCGTTTTGGCGATTTGGGCTAACGGAGAATAATAATGATCAAGCTCGGCATCGTGATGGACCCCATCGCAAACATCAACATCAAGAAAGATTCCAGTTTCGCTATGTTGCTGGAAGCACAGCGTCGTGGTTACGAACTTCACTATATGGAGATGGGCGATCTGTATCTGATCAATGGCGAAGCCCGCGCCCATACCCGCACGCTGAACGTGAAGCAGAACTACGAAGAGTGGTTTTCGTTCGTCGGTGAACAGGATCTGCCGCTGGCCGATCTCGATGTGATCCTGATGCGTAAAGACCCGCCGTTTGATACCGAGTTTATCTACGCGACCTATATTCTGGAACGTGCCGAAGAGAAAGGGACGCTGATCGTTAACAAGCCGCAAAGCCTGCGCGACTGTAACGAGAAACTGTTTACCGCCTGGTTCTCTGACTTAACGCCAGAAACGCTGGTTACGCGCAATAAAGCACAGCTGAAAGCGTTCTGGGAGAAACACAGCGACATCATTCTTAAGCCGCTTGACGGTATGGGCGGCGCGTCGATTTTCCGCGTGAAAGAAGGCGATCCAAACCTCGGCGTGATTGCCGAAACCCTGACTGAGCATGGCACTCGCTACTGCATGGCGCAAAATTACCTGCCAGCCATTAAAGATGGCGACAAACGCGTGTTGGTGGTGGATGGCGAACCGGTGCCGTACTGCCTGGCGCGTATTCCACAAGGCGGCGAAACCCGTGGTAACCTGGCTGCCGGTGGTCGCGGGGAAGCTCGTCCGCTGACGGAAAGTGACTGGAAAATCGCCCGTCAGATCGGACCGACGCTGAAAGAAAAAGGGCTGATTTTTGTTGGTCTGGATATCATCGGCGACCGTCTGACTGAAATTAACGTCACCAGCCCAACCTGTATTCGTGAGATTGAAGCAGAGTTTCCGGTGTCGATCACCGGTATGTTAATGGATGCCATCGAAGCACGTTTACAGCAGCAGTAACCCACCTTAGCGAGAAGGATCTCGTTGAGACTCTGAGTGACAGCGCCCTTCTTTCCACGCATACTGGGCGCTGTTGCTTTTTTGAACCAGGAAACAGAACCTCTGACAATGAATTTACAGCATCACTTTCTTATTGCCATGCCTGCTCTCCAGGATCCGATTTTCCGTCGTTCCGTGGTCTACATTTGCGAACATAATACCAATGGTGCAATGGGGATCATCGTCAACAAGCCGCTGGAAAATCTCAAAATTGAAGGGATTCTGGAAAAGCTGAAGATCACGCCGGAGCCGCGTGATGAATCAATCCGTCTGGATAAACCGGTTATGCTCGGCGGCCCACTGGCTGAAGATCGCGGGTTTATTTTGCATACTCCGCCCTCCAATTTTGCTTCCAGCATTCGCATTTCAGACAACACGGTGATGACCACTTCCCGCGATGTGCTGGAAACGCTCGGCACCGATAAACAACCGTCTGACGTATTGGTGGCGCTGGGTTATGCCTCCTGGGAGAAAGGTCAACTGGAACAAGAAATTCTCGATAACGCGTGGCTAACGGCCCCGGCAGATCTGAATATTCTGTTCAAAACGCCGATTGCCGACCGCTGGCGCGATGCGGCAAAACTGATTGGTGTGGATATTCTCACCATGCCTGGTGTGGCAGGGCATGCCTGATGAGTGGAACCTTACTCGCCTTCGATTTCGGCACTAAAAGCATTGGCGTAGCGGTCGGACAACGCATTACCGGCACCGCTCGCCCACTGCCCGCAATTAAAGCACAGGACGGTACGCCGGACTGGAACCTTATCGAACGTTTACTGAAAGAGTGGCAACCTGACGAAATTATCGTCGGTTTGCCGCTGAATATGGACGGTACCGAGCAACCGTTGACTGCCCGGGCGCGTAAATTCGCCAATCGTATTCATGGCCGTTTTGGTGTTGAAGTTAAGCTCCATGATGAACGGCTTAGCACCGTGGAAGCGCGCTCCGGTCTGTTCGAACAGGGCGGCTATCGGGCGCTCAACAAAGGTAAAGTCGACTCTGCCTCTGCGGTTATTATTCTCGAAAGTTATTTCGAGCAGGGATATTAAGGCGATTTACTAGCGCACAGATTTCTGACAATGTGCTCGTTGTTTCATGTTGGATGCGGCGTAAACGCCTTATCCAACCTACGGTGAGTGCGAATTCAAAGTTACGCTTCCCTTGTAGGCTCGATAAGCTTGCGCATCGGGCATGTTTACAATTCGTATCAGACATAGCAACGTCACAAGCGCCCTTCTTTCACCCGCTGCTGATAACTCTGCTGAAACGTTAACATCCCCACTTGTTGCCCAGTTTGAATAACATGCGGTAACTGGTGGGTTTTCCCTTCGCGAATCAAATTCCCCACCGCGGGTGTGTTAACCAGCAATTCAAACAGCGCCACGCGTCCTTCCTGTTTATCCACTTCCAGCTTTTGTGACAACACCGCCCGTAAACTACCTGCCAGTTGATTACGCACGGGATCTTTTTCCTGCGCCGGAAATGAATCCACCAGTCGCTCAACTGCCTGCGCCGCACCACGCGTATGTAATGTTGCCAGCACCAGATGCCCGGTTTCTGCCGCCGTCAGCGCCAGACGGATTGTCTCGCTGTCACGCAGCTCTCCGAGCAATATCACATCGGGATCTTCCCGCAATGCAGCCCGCAACCCCGATGCGAACGTCATACAGTGCAAACCAATCTCCCGCTGCTGGATCAAACATCGCTGGCTGGCATAGAGATATTCCACAGGATCTTCCAGCGTCAGAATATGCGCATCGGCATGTTGATTGAGATAGCCAACCATCGCCGCCAGCGTGGTAGATTTGCCGCTCCCCGTCGCCCCCGTCACCAGAATCAGGCCATTCTGGCTCTTGAGTAATTCCGGCAATACCGGTGGCGCACCAAGCTGTTCGAGCTGTGGACAGTGCGAAGGCAACAGCCGTAATGCCAGAGAAATACCTTGCCGTTGCGCGAACGCACTGCCGCGCAATCGCTGGTTTTCCGCCAGCGACACAGCAAAATCTAACTGACCATTCTCCAGCAATATTGCCCGCTGATCGTCATCCAGCCACTCCCGCAATAGCTCTTCCACGTCCGGCGCATCAAACGGCGCAGCTTCCATCCTCCCGCGAATACGCCATCGTGCGGGCCAGGCGCTGCACAGGTGTAGATCCGAGACGTTATGCTTTACACTAAGGGCCACAATTTCTTCCATATTCATACTAAGATCCTCGGAAAATGAACGATATTGCGCATAACCTGGCACAGGTCCGGGACAAAATCTCAGCGGCTGCAACGCGTTGCGGTCGTTCTCCAGAAGAAATTACGCTGCTTGCAGTCAGTAAAACAAGACCTGCGAGCGCCATCGCAGAAGCCATTGATGCCGGGCAGCGTCAATTTGGTGAAAACTATGTTCAGGAAGGGGTAGATAAAATTCGCCACTTTCAGGAACTGGGCGTAACAGGATTAGAATGGCATTTTATTGGCCCGTTGCAGTCTAATAAAAGCCGCCTGGTGGCAGAACATTTCGACTGGTGTCATACCATCGACCGTTTGCGCATCGCCACCCGCCTGAACGACCAGCGCCCGGCAGAACTTCCCCCTCTTAACGTACTGATTCAAATTAATATTAGTGATGAAAACAGTAAGTCCGGGATTCAACTGGCTGAACTGGACGAGCTGGCAGCAGCGGTCGCTGAACTACCGCATTTGCGTCTGCGCGGGCTGATGGCAATCCCTGCGCCTGAGTCAGAATATGTAAGGCAGTTTGAAGTTGCACGCCAAATGGCTGTAGCATTTGCCGGACTGAAAACGCGCTACCCGCATATCGACACGCTCTCTCTGGGAATGTCGGACGATATGGAAGCCGCCATTGCGGCAGGTAGCACGATGGTTCGTATCGGCACTGCAATTTTTGGTGCGCGTGATTACTCTAAAAAATAAGGAATTAAAGGAACGCCATGAATACGTTGACTTTCCTGCTTTCAACGGTCATTGAGCTGTATACCATGGTGCTGTTATTACGCATCTGGATGCAGTGGGCTCATTGTGATTTTTACAACCCCTTCTCACAGTTTGTGGTGAGGGTGACGCAGCCGATTATTGGACCACTGCGCCGCGTTATTCCGGCAATGGGACCGATTGACAGCGCCTCGCTGCTGGTTGCCTATATTCTCAGTTTTATCAAAGCCATCGTGCTGTTTAAAGTCGTGACTTTCCTGCCGATCATCTGGATTGCTGGTTTACTGATTTTGCTGAAAACCATCGGCCTGTTGATTTTCTGGGTCCTGCTGGTGATGGCGATTATGAGCTGGGTAAGCCAGGGTCGTAGCCCGATTGAATACGTCCTGATCCAGCTGGCCGATCCACTGCTGCGCCCGATTCGCCGCCTGCTGCCAGCAATGGGTGGGATTGATTTCTCGCCGATGATCCTCGTTCTGCTGCTGTATGTCATTAATATGGGTGTCGCAGAAGTACTGCAGGCGACCGGAAATATGCTACTACCGGGGCTGTGGATGGCGTTATGAGTGCCGTAACAGTTAATGATGACGGTCTGGTTTTACGGCTTTATATTCAGCCGAAAGCCAGCCGTGATTCTATTGTCGGTTTACATGGCGACGAAGTAAAAGTCGCCATTACCGCGCCGCCGGTTGACGGCCAGGCCAACAGCCATCTGGTGAAGTTTCTCGGCAAGCAATTCCGGGTAGCCAAAAGCCAGGTGGTAATTGAGAAAGGCGAACTTGGCCGCCACAAACAAATTAAAATCATTAATCCGCAACAAATCCCGCCAGAAATCGCGGCGTTAATTAATTAGGTATCCTATGCAAAAAGTTGTCCTCGCAACCGGCAATGCCGGTAAAGTGCGTGAGCTGGCGTCGCTGCTTAGCGACTTCGGTCTTGATATCGTGGCCCAAACAGACCTCGGCGTAGATTCCGCCGAAGAAACCGGCCTGACCTTTATCGAAAACGCGATTCTGAAAGCACGCCACGCGGCAAAAGTGACCGGTTTACCGGCAATTGCCGACGACTCTGGTCTGGCGGTAGATGTGCTTGGCGGTGCGCCTGGGATTTACTCCGCACGTTATTCCGGTGAAGACGCGACCGATCAAAAGAATCTGCAAAAACTGTTGGAAACTCTGAAAGACGTACCGGACGACCAACGTCAAGCGCGTTTCCACTGCGTGCTGGTATATCTGCGCCACGCGGAAGATCCGACTCCGCTGGTGTGCCACGGTAGCTGGCCGGGCGTGATTACTCGTGAACCGGCGGGTACTGGCGGCTTTGGTTATGATCCAATATTCTTCGTGCCTTCCGAAGGTAAAACTGCTGCCGAACTGACCCGCGAAGAAAAGAGCGCCATTTCCCACCGTGGTCAGGCATTGAAACTGCTGTTGGACGCTTTACGAAATGGTTAAATTACCGCCGCTGAGTCTCTACATTCACATCCCGTGGTGCGTGCAGAAATGTCCGTACTGCGATTTCAACTCTCACGCGTTGAAAGGAGAAGTGCCGCACGACGATTATGTTCAGCATCTGCTTAACGATCTGGACAACGATGTGGCTTACGCTCAGGGCCGTGAAGTGCAGACAATCTTTATTGGCGGCGGTACGCCGAGCCTGCTTTCTGGCCCGGCGATGCAAACGCTGCTGGACGGCGTGCGTGCGCGTTTGCCGCTGGCAGCGGATGCAGAAATCACCATGGAAGCGAACCCAGGCACGGTAGAAGCCGATCGCTTTGTTGATTATCAGCGTGCTGGCGTGAATCGCATCTCTATTGGTGTGCAGAGTTTTAGCGAAGAAAAGCTGAAACGACTTGGGCGCATTCATGGCCCGCAAGAAGCGAAACGAGCTGCGAAGCTGGCGAGCGGTTTAGGGTTACGTAGCTTTAACCTCGATTTGATGCATGGGCTACCGGATCAATCACTGGAAGAGGCGCTTGGCGATCTACGCCAGGCTATTGAACTGAATCCGCCGCATCTTTCCTGGTATCAGCTAACCATCGAACCTAATACGCTGTTTGGCTCGCGCCCTCCTGTACTGCCGGACGATGACGCGCTGTGGGATATTTTCGAACAGGGGCATCAGTTATTAACCGCAGCGGGCTATCAGCAGTATGAAACATCCGCTTACGCCAAACCAGGTTATCAGTGCCAGCACAATCTCAACTACTGGCGATTTGGTGACTACATCGGTATTGGCTGCGGCGCGCACGGCAAAGTCACCTTCCCGGATGGGCGCATTCTGCGTACCACCAAAACGCGTCATCCGCGTGGTTTTATGCAGGGGCGGTATCTGGAAAGCCAGCGCGATGTCGAAGCCGCAGATAAGCCGTTTGAGTTCTTTATGAATCGCTTCCGTCTGCTGGAAGCCGCGCCGCGCGTGGAGTTTAGCCAGTATACTGGCCTTTCAGAAGAGGTTATTCGCCCTCAGTTAGACGAGGCTATTGCTCAGGGTTATCTCACAGAATGTGCGGATTACTGGCAGATAACGGAACATGGGAAGTTGTTTTTAAATTCGCTGCTGGAGCTTTTTCTGGCTGAGTAAATTTGTATTGCCGGATGCGGCGTGTACGCAACATCCGGCTACAACTCTTGCGTCATCGCAAAAATTACTTAATCACCCCATTGCGCCGCAATTGTTCGGTATCTTTTTTCCAGCGTTCATTAGCCTGGTTGATATCATCAATTTTCATCAAAATCGCGACTTTTTTACTGTTTATTTCTGAAACTTTCATCGTTAACGGATATTGCCCTTTTTCGAGCGTTATCCAGTCATCCTGCAATTTACGGCTAAGTTTTTGTGATTGCAGAAAAGTCTGTCGCCGTTGTTCGTTGATATCGAAATCTCGCTTCTGCTGAATCGGCACTTCATAACACTCTGCACTCTGTTTATGACATGCCGCAATCGCCGGTTGATAAACCTCTTTGTCATATTTAACCGCGAACGCCTCGCTATCGTTCTGTTTATTAAACTCATCACGCTGTTGGTGAATTTTTTTAAATGCGTCTTCGCGGGTCATTTGCTTACCGTTTGCATCTTTTCCCCAATATGCATCCGCTGCTTTCTGCGCCGCCACCATTTGCTTATCAAGCGCTTTCACTTCCTTTTCCAGCGCAGGAATCGAGTTCTTCTGGGTATTCAACGCTGATTCAAGCTGACTAAAGCGATAATTGAAATCTTCGCTATTCACGATCAGATATTTATTATTCGTTTTGATATCGTCGACCACCCGCCCACGATCGCTGGCTGCCGCCTGAAAAGAGTAAAAGTTCACCGACCAGCCAGACGCGGGCGTTCCTTTACTGGTTAACATCGCCGAGAATTTTACCGGTTTATCTTTCGTCCAGGTCTGTTCGAGCAGTTCGTAATCTGCCAACTGACCGACCCAGGTATAGAGATCGTCACTGGAAGAGACATCGCCTTCCGCTGACCAGGTGGCCTGATTACCCTTAGCATCAAGATTTTTTAAGCTGATGGCATCAAGCTTGAGAATGCCGTGATACTGCTTTTTGAATTGATCTTTTAAGATATTTTCAGTTGGCGGTTCGCCATCTGCCCAGGCATTACCAGTCATCAACATAAGCAGCGCCGTGCCAACAATCCATTGCTTTTTCACCCGAAAACCCTCGCGCGGAATAATTTATTCCGGTGATTATCATTAGGGTGATAAAAATTGGCAATGGACGTGAGTCTGAAGTGAAAAGCCCCGGCACGATACCGGGGCGAGGTGATTAGTACTGATTGAAGAGCTGCTGGATCTGCTGCGGATCTTTGGTTTGCGTCAGAGCCAGTTGCAGCAGAACGCGCGCTTTTTGCGGGTTCAGCGTGCCAGAGGCCACGAAGCCATATTTCGCATCATCCACTTCGGCATCCTGAGTGGTAGCGCCCGTCGGTACGCGGGAAGAACGCACTACTGCAGTGCCGTTTTTCGCGGCGGTCGCCAGAGTGTCGAACACGGATTTATACAGGTTACCGTTACCCACACCAGCGCTGACGATGCCATCATAGCCCGCATCTACCAGTGCTTTAGCCGGAAGATCGGATGCGTTAGCGTAGTTATAAACGATGCCGACTTTCGGCAGTTCATTCAGCTTAGAGACATCGAACGGCGTGTCGCTGGTATGCTTACGTGCCGGGGTACGTTGGTAGTCAATCTTACCGTTGTGAATGTAACCCAGAGGACCGTAGTTAACAGACTTGAAGGTCGCTACGTCGGTGGTGTTGGTTTTGGTGACATCGCGACCGTCCAGTACGGTGTCGTTCATCACCACCAGCACGCCACGATTAGCGGAGGCTTTATCAGCTGCGGTCACTACCGCGTTATACAGGTTGAATGGACCGTCTGCGCTCATGGACGTGGACGGGCGCATTGCGCCGACCATCACCACCGGTTTGTCGCATTTCACCGTCAGGTCGAGGAAGTAAGCGGTTTCTTCCATCGTGTCGGTACCGTGAGTAATGACGAAGCCGTCGGTTTTATCGCAGTCGGTGTTAATTTTTTTCGCCAGTGTCAGCCAGACATCATCGTTCATGTCCTGGGAGCCGATATTCACTACCTGCTCGCCTTTAACGTTCGCAATGTCCTTCAGTTGCGGCACCGCATTAACCAGATTTTCTACGCCAACTTTACCCGCTGTGTAGTTAGATTTGGTTGCGGAGTCACCACCACCGGCAATGGTCCCGCCGGTTGCTAAAATGGTGATATTGGGTAATGCCAATGCTGCACCACTAAAACCCATAACCAGTGCGGCAAGTGCCGTCTTTTTGAAAAACTCCATTTCATTCCTCCAGTTACGTGAACGCTACGCATTATCCCTTAGCTTTGTATGGGAAATTTGACGTTAAACAATTTACAACGTGAATATATTTTGGAGATCTACAAAGTTAGAGGCAGGTAACAAAACGAAGAATTAAACGGCATAAAAAAGGATTATGCCGTCTTAAAATAGAGGATTATTTTAAATTCCCGACCAGGGCTTTGCGACTATCTTCCAGAGTCACAACGCGGCTACAAACATCTTTGCCAAACTGTTGGAAATCTTTTTCCTGCTTTTTCCATTCGGTTTGGATTGAGGATTGCAGACCGCCCAGGCTTCCCAGCACATTCTGTAATGGGTTACCACCGCTTTTCAGCACCGCTTTCGCGCCCATTTCATTAATGCTGTCCTGTAAAATTCCGCCCATTGCCTGATTCACTAATTGCTGGCCTTCGGCGCGAACCTGATCAATGGCTTTATAGTGGAACGTCAGGCCATCGCTGCGCGTTTCGATAATGCGGTTCATCTGCTCTTTCAGTTGCGCATCAAGTTTGGTCAGACGGCTGCGCATTTTGCTGTTTTCGCCCATCTCCTGAACGATAATTTTATCCAGCGCGATACGGGCTTTCTCGACGCGGCTTTTCGCGCCTTCATCAATCCACGGCAGCGTACTACGCAGTTCAGCCTGATAATCCTTCGCCTGCTCGCGCTGGGCGGCGTTCAGGGAATATTGCTTACCGTTATACATCACGTTGCCGTCTGGCGTGATCACCAGATTGCCGTTTTCGCCCTTCACCTGCACGGTTTGCGGGCTGACAATCACATCATCACGCGGCGTGACGCTGCACTGGTAGTCGGCGTGAGCGGTCATTGCCGTCACTGAAAGTGCTGCCGCCAGCAGCATTTTGCGCATCATAGTCTTCCCTCAAGAACAAATCAGGCCAGCATTTGCTGGCCCCAGATTGATAACAAAGTACACGTTATCCATGCCGGATGCGGCGTAAACGCCTTATCCGGCCTACTCGATTGTGCATCTTTCCAGGCCTGATAAGCGTAGCGCATCAGACAGTTTTGCATTTGTCATCGCCCGTATGCTTTCTTAGTCCCACCAAACGTCGAAAAGTTCGCTGGTGCGTACCTCATCCAGTTTGCGCTCTTCCAGCCACTTACGCACAACCGCCTGATGTTCTTCGGTGCATTTGCCGATTTCCTGCATGCAGATCAGACCTTCCCAGGCCAGATATCCGCTGCCGTCAAAGGCCAGTTTGTTCGGTTCGATAACCTCGTTAATAAAGTCATCAACGGTTTTATCAATCTGTTCTTCCGATGTACCTTCCGGGAATCGCCATGCCACCGAAAATCCTAATTCCTGGAATTCGTCGATGTGCATTTTTTTACGCAGACGACGGCTACGGTTCTTTGCCATTATTTCACCCTCTCGAACATTAAGTCCCATACTCCGTGACCAAGACGATGACCACGTTGTTCAAATTTCGTCACCGGACGTGATGCCGGACGCGGTACGTAATCATTGCTCTCTGACAGGTTTTTATAACCGTCAATAGAAGACATCACTTCAAGCATATGTTCCGCATAAGGTTCCCAGTCGGTCGCCATATGGAATACGCCCCCCAGCTGCAGTTTGCTTTTTACCAGTTCGGCAAACGGCACCTGAACGATACGGCGTTTATTATGGCGCGCTTTGTGCCACGGGTCAGGGAAAAAGAGCTGTACCATGCGCAATGAATTGTCAGGAATCATTTTGTGTAGCACTTCAACCGCATCGTGACACATCACGCGCAGGTTGCTTAAGCCCTCTTCATGCGCAGAAGCCAGGCACGCACCAACGCCTGGTGAATGCACTTCAATGCCGAGGAAGTCCTGCTCAGGGCGATCTTTAGCCATTGCCACCAGCGACGCCCCCATGCCGAAACCAATCTCAAGCGTCACTGGCGCTTCACGGCCAAAAAGCGCAGGGAAATCCAGCATATCTTCGCTGAACTCAACGCCCATCACCGGCCAGTAGTTTTCCAGCGCATGTTCCTGGCCTTTGGTCAGTCGCCCCTGGCGGCGCACAAAACTACGGATACGGCGCAGTGGGCGGCCGTTTTCATCAAATTCCGGTGAGATGACGTCGTTTTTCATAAAGATTTAGTCGCTTGTGAAAGTGTTCTGAAAACGGGCATTATCCAAAGTTAGTTGCCGGATGCAAGCATGATAAGGCCGTGGCTGCGGAAAGTTCCGGTTTACACCCTGCCGTCGCTGTGCTGCAATCTTGCCCCCAACAACAGTGAATTCGGTGACCATGCAAGCGTCGCAATTTTCAGCCCAGGTTCTGGACTGGTACGATAAATACGGGCGGAAAACGCTGCCCTGGCAAATTGACAAGACGCCCTACAAAGTATGGCTCTCAGAAGTGATGTTGCAACAAACTCAGGTTGCGACCGTTATCCCCTATTTTGAACGCTTTATGGCGCGCTTCCCAACGGTGACCGATCTCGCCAATGCGCCGCTGGACGAAGTTCTCCACTTGTGGACCGGACTGGGCTATTACGCCCGCGCGCGCAATCTACATAAAGCGGCACAGCAAGTTGCCACCTTACACGGCGGTAAATTCCCGGAAACCTTTGATGAGGTTGCCGCGTTACCGGGCGTCGGGCGTTCCACCGCAGGCGCGATTCTCTCGCTTTCTCTGGGTAAGCACTTTCCGATTCTCGACGGTAACGTCAAACGCGTGCTGGCGCGCTGCTATGCTGTAAGCGGCTGGCCTGGGAAAAAAGAGGTCGAGAACAAACTATGGAGTTTAAGCGAGCAGGTGACGCCCGCGGTTGGCGTGGAACGGTTTAACCAGGCGATGATGGATTTGGGCGCGATGATTTGTACGCGTTCGAAACCGAAATGTTCGCTCTGCCCGCTACAAAACGGGTGTATTGCCGCCGCCAACAATAGCTGGTCGCTTTATCCGGGCAAAAAACCGAAACAGACGCTGCCGGAGCGTACTGGCTACTTTCTGCTGTTACAGCACAAAGATGAAGTATTGCTGGCGCAGCGTCCGCCGAGCGGATTGTGGGGCGGTTTATACTGTTTCCCGCAGTTTGCCGATGAAGAAAGTTTGCGGCAGTGGCTGGCGCAACGACAGATTTCTGCCGATAACCTGACGCAGCTGACTGCGTTTCGGCATACCTTCAGCCATTTCCACTTAGATATTGTGCCTATGTGGCTTCCCGTGTCGTCATTCACCGGCTGCATGGATGAAGGCAATGCGCTCTGGTATAACTTAGCGCAACCGCCGTCAGTTGGCCTGGCGGCTCCCGTGGAGCGTTTGTTACAGCAGTTACGCACTGGCGCGCCGGTTTAGCGCGTGAGTCGATAAAGAGGATGATTTATGAGCAGAACGATTTTTTGTACTTTCCTGCAACGTGAAGCAGAAGGTCAGGATTTTCAGCTGTACCCCGGCGAGCTGGGAAAACGCATCTATAACGAGATCTCCAAAGAAGCCTGGGCGCAGTGGCAGCACAAACAAACCATGCTGATTAATGAAAAGAAACTCAACATGATGAATGCTGAGCACCGCAAGCTGCTGGAGCAGGAGATGGTCAACTTCCTGTTCGAGGGTAAAGAGGTACATATCGAGGGCTATACGCCGGAAGATAAAAAATAAAAACAGAGCCGGAGGTCACCTCCGGCAACTTGCATAAAAACAAACACAACACGCACCCGGAATGATGAAAAAATATCTCGCGCTGGCTTTGATTGCGCCGTTGCTCATCTCCTGTTCGACGACCAAAAAAGGCGATACCTATAACGAAGCCTGGGTCAAAGATACCAACGGTTTTGATATTCTAATGGGGCAATTTGCCCACAACATTGAGAACATCTGGGGATTCAAAGAGGTGGTGATCGCCGGTCCTAAGGACTATGTGAAATACACCGATCAATATCAGACCCGCAGCCACATCAACTTCGATGACGGTACGATCACTATCGAAACCATCGCCGGGACAGAACCTGCCGCGCACCTGCGACGGGCAATTATCAAAACGTTGTTGATGGGTGACGATCCGAGTTCGGTCGATCTCTATTCCGACGTTGATGATATTACGATTTCGAAAGAACCTTTCCTTTACGGTCAGGTGGTGGACAACACCGGGCAGCCGATTCGCTGGGAAGGTCGTGCGAGCAACTTCGCGGATTATCTGCTGAAAAACCGTCTGAAAAGCCGCAGCAACGGGCTGCGTATCATCTACAGCGTCACCATTAACATGGTGCCGAACCACCTTGATAAACGTGCGCACAAATATCTCGGTATGGTCCGCCAGGCATCACGGAAATATGGCGTTGATGAGTCGCTGATTCTGGCAATTATGCAGACTGAATCTTCCTTTAACCCGTATGCGGTCAGCCGTTCCGATGCGCTGGGATTAATGCAGGTGGTACAACATACTGCCGGGAAAGATGTGTTCCGCTCGCAGGGGAAATCCGGCACGCCGAGCCGCAGTTTCTTGTTTGATCCTGCCAGCAATATTGATACCGGCACCGCGTATCTGGCGATGCTGAATAATGTTTATCTTGGCGGAATTGATAACCCAACGTCGCGGCGTTATGCCGTCATCACCGCCTATAACGGCGGCGCAGGCAGCGTGCTGCGAGTCTTTTCGAATGATAAGATTCAGGCGGCTAATATTATTAACACCATGACTCCGGGCGATGTTTATCAGACGCTGACGACCCGCCATCCCTCTGCGGAATCTCGCCGTTATCTTTATAAAGTGAACACGGCGCAAAAATCTTACCGCCGCCGATAATTCCACTTACCGCCCCTGACGATGCTCAGGGGCAAAAATGTTATCCACATCACAATTTCGTTTTGCAAATTGGGAATGTTTGCAATTATTTGCCACAGGTAACAAAAAACCAGTCTGCGAAGTTGATAGAATCGCATCATCTCGCACGGTCAAATGTGCTTTTTCAAACACTCATCCGCATCACGATGTGAGGAAATTAACATGAATCTTAAGCTGCAGCTGAAAATCCTCTCTTTTCTGCAGTTCTGTCTGTGGGGAAGTTGGCTGACGACCCTCGGCTCCTATATGTTTGTTACCCTGAAGTTTGACGGTGCTTCTATTGGCGCAGTTTATAGCTCGCTGGGTATCGCCGCAGTCTTCATGCCTGCGCTGCTGGGAATTGTGGCCGACAAATGGTTAAGTGCGAAATGGGTCTATGCCATTTGCCACACCATTGGCGCTATCACGCTGTTCATGGCAGCACAGGTCACGACGCCGGAAGCGATGTTCCTTGTGATATTGATTAACTCGTTTGCTTATATGCCAACGCTTGGGTTAATCAACACCATCTCTTACTATCGCCTGCAAAATGCCGGGATGGATATCGTTACTGACTTCCCGCCAATCCGTATCTGGGGCACCATCGGCTTTATCATGGCAATGTGGGTGGTGAGCCTGTCCGGCTTCGAATTAAGCCACATGCAGCTGTATATTGGCGCAGCCCTTTCCGCCGTTCTGGTTCTGTTTACCCTGACTCTGCCGCATATTCCGGTTGCTAAACAGCAAGCGAATCAGAGCTGGACAACCCTGCTGGGCCTCGATGCATTCGCGTTGTTTAAAAACAAGCGTATGGCAATCTTCTTCATCTTCTCAATGCTGCTGGGCGCGGAACTGCAGATTACCAACATGTTCGGTAATACCTTCCTGCACAGCTTCGACAAAGATCCGATGTTTGCCAGCAGCTTCATCGTGCAGCATGCGTCAATCATCATGTCGATTTCGCAGATCTCTGAAACCCTGTTCATTCTGACCATCCCGTTCTTCTTAAGCCGCTACGGTATTAAGAACGTAATGATGATCAGTATCGTGGCGTGGATCCTGCGTTTTGCGCTGTTTGCTTACGGCGACCCGACTCCGTTCGGTACCGTGCTGCTGGTACTGTCGATGATCGTTTACGGTTGCGCATTCGACTTCTTCAACATCTCTGGTTCGGTGTTTGTCGAAAAAGAAGTTAGCCCGGCAATTCGCGCCAGTGCGCAGGGGATGTTCCTGATGATGACTAACGGCTTCGGCTGTATCCTCGGCGGCATCGTGAGCGGTAAAGTGGTTGAGATGTACACCCAAAACGGCATTACCGACTGGCAGACCGTATGGCTGATTTTCGCAGGTTACTCCGTGGTTCTGGCCTTCGCATTCATGGCGATGTTCAAATATAAACACGTTCGTGTCCCGACAGGTACACAGACGGTTAGCCACTAATTACGCAAAGAAAAACGGGTCACCAGAAGGTGACCCGTTTTTTTATTCTTACTTCAACACATACCCGTACAACCGTTTCATGCCATCCGCATCGGTTTCGCTATAGACACCTTGCAACTCCGGCGAAAATCCCGGCAACAAATTCACGCCTTCTTCCAGCGCAAGGAAATAACGTTGAACCGCCCCACCCCAGACTTCCCCGGGTACCACGCAAAGCACGCCAGGTGGATAAGGCAACGCCCCTTCTGCCGCAATTCGCCCTTCGGCATCACGAATCCGCACCAACTCCACTTCACCGCGAATATAAGCGCTATGCGCATCCTGGGGATTCATCACCACTGACGGGAAACTCTGCTGGCGGAACATCGCTTTTTGTAGGTCTTTGACGTCGAAACTGACATACAGATCGTGCATCTCCTGACACAACTGGCGCAGGGTGTAGTCGCGATAGCGCACCGGATATTTGTTATAAACGCTCGGCAACACCTCAGCCAGCGGTGAGTCATCCTCAATATGCTGTTCAAACTGCGCCAGCATCGCCACCAGTTGTGCCAGCTTCTCGTGGCTTTCCGCCGGCGTTAATAAGAACAGAATGGAGTTGAGATCGCACTTCTCCGGCACAATACCGTTCTCACGCAGATAATGCGCCAGAATCGTCGCCGGAACGCCAAAGTCGCTATATTCACCGGTTTCGGCATTGATACCTGGTGTAGTGAGTAACAGCTTGCACGGATCAACAAAATACTGATCCGCGGCATATCCTTCAAAGCCGTGCCACTTCGCCCCCGGCTCAAAACTGAAAAAACGACGGTCGCTGGCTAACACTGATGTCGGATAATCCTGCCACAATTTGCCATCAACAACGGGCGGGATAAACGGGCGGAACAGCTTACAGTGCGCAAGAATCGCCTTGCGCGCTTCAATCCCTATCTCAACGCACTCAGCCCACAGCCGACGCCCACTCTCCCCTTCATGAATTTTGGCGTTAACGTCCAGCGCGGCAAACAGCGGATAGAACGGGCTGGTAGAAGCATGGAGCATAAAGGCATTATTTAACCGCTTATGCGGGCAAAAACGCGCCTGCCCGCGAATATGATTATCTTTTTTATGGATCTGCGACGTCTGTGAGAATCCCGCCTGCTGTTTGTGCACCGACTGCGTCACAAAGATCCCCGGATCGTTTTCGTTAAGCTCTAACAGCAGCGGCGAGCTATCTGCCATCATCGGGATAAACTGTTCGTAACCGACCCACGCGGAATCAAACAGAATGTAATCACACAGATGCCCAACGGTATCGATCACCTGACGGGCGTTATAGACAGTGCCGTCATAGGTTCCCAGCTGAATAATCGCCAGGCGAAACGGACGCGGCAGGTCAGCTTTTTCTGGCGCAACGTCGCGAATTTGCTGGCGCAGATACTCTTCATTAAAACAGTGCGCATCAATACCGCCAATGAAACCAAACGGGTTGCGTGAAGCTTCCAGATAGACCGGCGTCGCCCCCGCCTGAATCAGCGCGCCGTGATGATTCGACTTATGGTTGTTACGGTCGAAGAGCACCAGATCGCCACGCGTTAACAGCGCATTCGTCACCACTTTATTCGCTGCCGATGTGCCGTTCAGCACAAAATAGGTTTTATCGGCATGAAAGACTTTGGCTGCGAATTTCTGTGCATCCTTCGCCGAACCTTCATGAATAAGCAGATCGCCCAATTTTACGTCAGCATTACACATATCGGCGCGAAAGACGTTCTCACCAAAGAAATCGTAAAAATGGCGTCCGGCAGGATGCTTTTTAAAGAACGCACCATGTTGATGCCCAGGGCAAGCAAAAGTGCTGTTGCCCATCTCAACGTACTGCGTCAGCGTGTCATAAAACGGTGGCAGCAAATTCTCTTCATACTGACAGGCTGCGGATTCCAGCTCCAGCCACTGCTGCTCGTTGCCGTTGATTACCGCCGTAACGCCCGCAGGTAATTCAACAACATGTTCGGAATACAAAAACACCGGTAGATGAAAACCGGTGCGCTTAAGCAACGCAAGAATGCCACTGCGGCTATCCGCAGCGGTAATGACGACTGCCGCGACGTCCGTAAAATCAGTATCTCCCAACGCCACCACGCGGCGATGAGTAGAAAGTCGGGATACCAGTTCACTACTGGCGGCAATATTCATTGATTTCATAAGCGCAAAACCCGTTTCGGGGAAGTAAGAATACCGGACAAGGTGAAAAACCCTGCCCCACGAGATATGGGTCAAACTGGTCACCAGCTCCGACCGCCAGACATCAGTAAAAGCAGAAACGCTCTGATTTTACTGTTGTCCTGCAGTGAGCGTGCGTTAACTTCACCGCATGAGCAGAAAAAGGGAGGAGTTTCGCGCGAAACGGCGATAAGCGAGAGAATGTAAGGAGGTGGCGTGCATCGGGCAAACTCCGTACAGAGAGGAGAAAATTCGCGCAATCATGGCACCTTTCGCTAAAGCGTGCAAGCCAGGACTTTGCGACCAAACAAGCCATCAACAAGGCAAAAAGTTCATAATAAGAAAATCAAACAATACAGTTAACAGGAACTCTTGTGGTCATCGGCCCTTTTATCAACGCGAGTGCAGTCTTACTGGGTGGCGTTATCGGCGCTCTGCTCAGCCAACGTTTACCGGAACGTATCCGCGTCTCCATGACATCTATTTTTGGTCTGGCATCGCTGGGGATTGGTATTTTACTGGTGGTGAAATGCGCCAACCTTCCAGCGATGGTTTTAGCAACCTTACTCGGTGCATTAATCGGCGAAATGTGTCTGCTGGAAAAAGGCGTCAATACCGCGGTCACCAAAGCACAAAATCTGTTTCGCCACTCACGTAAGAAGCCAGCGCATGAATCTTTTATTCAGAATTTTGTCGCGATTATTGTCCTGTTTTGCGCCAGCGGCACCGGGATCTTCGGTGCGATGAACGAAGGTATGACCGGCGATCCGAGTATTTTAATCGCCAAGTCATTTCTCGATTTCTTTACGGCGATGATCTTCGCCTGCTCGTTGGGTATTGCGGTGTCGGTAATTAGTATCCCATTACTGATCATCCAGTTAACGCTGGCGTGGGCTGCCGCGCTGATATTACCGCTGACCACACCGTCGATGATGGCAGACTTCAGCGCCGTGGGCGGTTTATTGCTGCTGGCAACCGGCTTACGCATCTGTGGCATTAAAATGTTCCCGGTGGTCAACATGCTTCCAGCATTGCTTCTGGCAATGCCGCTTTCCGCCGCCTGGACCGCCTGGTTTGCCTGACAATGCGTGCAATAGCGGCAAAGTGATGATAGATTGTGCAGTCTGCAGTAAATTGAAGAAATTTGATTGACGAGACGAGGCGAATCAGGTTTAATGCGCCCCGTTGCCCGGATAGCTCAGTCGGTAGAGCAGGGGATTGAAAATCCCCGTGTCCTTGGTTCGATTCCGAGTCCGGGCACCAAATTCATATCAACGGACCTCCACGGAGGTCCGTTTTTCGTTTCAGAACGCCACAATTTAAGCGTTCTGCCTCCAAATCAATTCTACCGAACTCAACCAGATTCCCCCCACATCAACCCCATTGTGTGGGTATAATTGCGGGTATACCCCAGTTCGACAGAATTTGTACCCTCTTTAACGCATTCAGAAGGCTGAACTATGGCACTGACTGACGCAAAAATCCGGGCTGCAAAGCCCACTGACAAGGCTTATAAACTCACTGACGGGGCCGGCATGTTCCTGCTGGTTCATCCTAATGGTTCCCGTTACTGGCGTCTCCGTTATCGTATTCTGGGTAAGGAGAAAACCCTGGCACTTGGTGTGTATCCGGAAGTTTCTCTCTCCGAAGCTCGTACAAAACGGGATGAGGCCCGAAAACTGATTTCGGAGGGGGTTGACCCTTGCGAACAGAAAAGAGCTAAAAAAGTAGTCCCTGATTTACAACTCTCTTTTGAACATATTGCACGACGCTGGCATGCCAGTAATAAACAATGGGCACAATCACACAGCGATAAAGTACTCAAAAGCCTCGAGACACACGTTTTCCCCTTTATCGGCAACCGGGATATCACAACACTCAGTACCCCGGACCTGCTTATCCCTGTTCGTGCTGCAGAAGCTAAACAAATTTATGAAATCGCCAGTCGTCTGCAGCAAAGAATATCTGCTGTAATGCGTTATGCCGTACAGTCTGGCATCATCAGATATAACCCGGCTCTGGATATGGCTGGTGCATTGACCACGGTAAAACGCCAGCATCGCCCTGCTCTGGATCTTTCACGCCTGCCTGAACTTCTGTCGCGTATTGACGGTTATAAAGGCCAGCCTGTCACCCGACTGGCAGTTATGCTGAATTTACTGGTTTTTATTCGTTCCAGTGAACTCAGATATGCCCGCTGGTCTGAAATTGATATTGACAATGCCATGTGGACTATTCCAGCCGAACGCGAACCTCTGCCAGGCGTAAAATTTTCATACCGGGGCTCCAAGATGCGAACACCACATCTTGTGCCACTCAGCCAACAGGCTGTAGCCATACTGGCAGAACTTCAGACATGGGCAGGTGAAAATGGTCTGATCTTTACGGGAGCACATGACCCACGTAAACCAATCAGTGAAAACACCGTAAATAAAGCCCTGAGGGTTATGGGGTATGACACAACCCAGGATGTCTGTGGTCATGGATTCCGGGCGATGGCATGTAGTGCATTAATAGAATCAGGTTTGTGGTCCCGCGATGCTGTGGAACGCCAGATGAGCCATCAGGAGCGTAATGGTGTACGTGCTGCGTATATCCATAAAGCCGAACATCTGGAAGAACGTCGACTTATGCTACAGTGGTGGGCCGATTTTCTGGATGCAAACAGAGAAAGATTTATCAGTTCATTTGAATATGCAAAGATTAATAATCCATTAAAACAATAATCCTCCCGGGAAAATGCCCGGGAACCACCCGGGGATTATTTTTTGTTAAAAAAGGCAAAACGATATTAACTGATGTATTAAATGTTTACCGGATTGCTCCCTGCAGGTGGATTATCAGAATCCGCAGTTATTCGTTATTTATATATATTCAATAAAAAGAAACATCATAAAAAATCCCGCACCCACAGGGTGATGCGGGATAACTGACGTAAGGAATGCTGCCGGGATTTGGTGGTCCCTTGTGCTGATATGAATACAGGTTCTATTCTATACAGAATCCTTTTCAGTACAAGAGACTGTATTACAGTTTGCCATATATGATTACCTGTGGTCCGGAAGAATAAGTGGCTGCGGTTTCAGACTGTCTGCCGGCACATTTTTCTCTCCGTTAAAAACCATAACGGGTTCATTATCTTCGTCTGTCAGCGGATTGAATGGCGGTATATTTTCGGTACGAATACCGGTCAGCCACTGAAAAATGCCTGCGAAATTACGGGCACTGATTTTCCTGCTGACGGACTGATGAGACGTGATGTCACTGGCGGTAATAATCAGGGGAACGCTGTAGCCCCCCTGCACATGACCATCATGATGAACAGGATTAGCACTGTCGCTGACCGACAGCCCATGGTCAGAAAAGTAAAGCATTGCAAAGTGACGGGAATGCCGGCGAAGGATACCATCAAGCTGACCGAGAAAGTTATCCAGTTTACTGATGCTGGCGAGGTAACAGGCAATCTTTCGGGGATACTGCTCCAGGTAATAATTCGGCCAGGAGTTAAGTCGGTCACACGGATTCGGATGAGAGCCAATCATGTGCAGGAAAATCACCTTCGGCGAGGATTTATCCGCCAGCGCACGTTCTGTTTCCTGTAACAACAACATGTCATCCGTTTTACGGGAAGCGAAGCTGCCTTTCTTGAGGAAAACGGTATGCTCCGCATCAGAAGCAATAACAGAGATGCGTGTGTCATGCTCTCCCAGTTTTCCCTGATTGGATATCCACCATGTGCTGTATCCTGCTTTTGCTGCCAGCGCCACCACGTTGTTGCCGGAGTCAGGGTTCTGCTCATAGTCATAAATCAGTGTCCGGCTCAGGGAAGGTACGGTACTGGCTGCTGCCGATGTATAGCCGTCAATAAATAAACCGGGAGCCGTATTCAGCCATGGTGTGGTTGGCACGGGATAGCCATATACCGACATATAATCCCTGCGCACACTCTCACCAGTAACGATAACAATCGTGTCATACAACGGTGTTCCCGGCAGGATTTTCCAGTTGTCAGCCCCGTGCTGACTCAGTTGTTTATAACGCTGCATTTCACGCAATGTGTCAGTTGTTCCCACAACAATTCCTTTAACCATCCGCAACGGCCAGCTGTTTACAGAGCATAATACGAACAGCAGCAGTGCCAGCCAGTTACGGTGACCGCGGTGGTGTGTCCGCCAGAAAATCACCATGAATACCAGAATCGCGGCACTGACCAGAAAATGATAAACAGGAATCATCCCGGTAAACTCTGCAGCCTCATCAGCCGTGGTCTGCAGCAACGCGACAATAAAACTGTTGTTGATTTTACCGTACGTCATACCCGCAGGCGCATACAGTGCACAACAGAACAGAAATAACAGCGTTGTAATGGATGTGAGGGTATTTCTGTGTGCAAGGAGAAGAAGGAGAAACAGAAGCAGCACATTTCCTGTGGCATTCTTCTCAGTGTATCCGCATGCAATTGTGATTATCACAGAAATAACAAAAAAGAATAAAAACAATAAAATCCGGGGTTTGTCGCCCGGACAAAACAGTTTTCTGATATTCATCGGAGTATATCGACAACATTATTATGAAGAGAACAGGATAATAAAAATCAGAAATTATCTGTAAAACAGATAACAGACAACCCTGCAGTATAATTACTGCAGGGTGTTTCCTTTTAATTACAGAAGATAAGTAATTATTATCTTTCAGGAGCAGTTTCGTCAGAAGTTATAAGTCACACCAAGCATGATGTCATGACTTTTAACATCAACCTCTGATTTATATTTATCGCCCCACTCATCCTTGTAACTCACACTGCTGTCACCTGCATCAATATAGCGATAGCTGAGGTCAAGAGCGATATCCGGGGTTACGTCATAACGGACACCAGCCCCAAGGCTCCATGCAAAGTTGTCAGCAGAGTCTGAGTGTGACAACGACTCACGCCCACTGTACCCGTACCCGTAATCCCAAGTACGGATACCAGTTGTTTTCTGATGAATTCTGGCGTAACCAATCCCTGCGGATACCCATGGTGTGAATGCACTGTCGTTCCGGAAGTCATAGTACGTATTCAGCATCAGAGTGTTGACTGACACTTCATTCTTCCGGTCATCACGCCAGTAACCACCTGACCAGCTGTCTTTATCTACGTTATACTTCGAATCAGCTTTTCCACGCGCGTAAAACTCCAGTTCTGTACGAACCGGAATACTGAACTGCGGATAAAAATCATAACCGGCCGCAATACCGCCACTGAATACCGTATCATGGTCATCGCCGCCTTTATACTTTGACGTTTCTTCCTCATCTCCTGACAGGAAACGCTGGTCTGAAAGTGACACCACAGAGGCACCGGCTTTACCGGTCAGATAAAAACCGCTTTTACCTTCCTCAGCACCTGCATTTGCTGCAAATACACAGGCTGCGGCCACCACTGAAACAGAAAAAACCTTTTTCATTTCAATTATCTCCGTTATTGCTCCGTTGCTGCAAGCAGTACTCAGTGCATTTTAAAACCCCCCATGCGATAGTCTCAATTGAATAAAATCGATCGAATCGATAGATGATATCGATCGTCATTAACCAGAAATTTTTATCGTATTCAGTCAGCACAGATACAACAAATGCATGCCATGCAGACAGTCATACCCGGCAACAACAGCAGATGGTTGCTGAGCAAGCAGGGAGTGAGGCTGAATCCCGGGGAAGAAAAAACCTGTAAAATTTGTTTATTCTGCCAGGAGATAAAAGTGACGTGTGTTCATGTAACACACCAGGGACGAAAGATGCATGGACTGACAGTTTGGGGGATATGATGCAACTACAGACCAAAGTGGCTTTGTTGAATAAATCGAACTTTTGCTGAGTTGAAGGATCAGATCACGCATCCTCCCGACAACACAGACCATTCCGTGGCAAAGCAAAAGTTCAGAATCACCAACTGGTCCACCTACAACAAAGCTCTCATCAACCGTGGCTCCCTCACTTTCTGGCTGGATGATGAAGCGATTCAGGCCTGGTATGAGTCGGCAACGCCTTCATCACGAGGAAGGCCCCAGCGCTATTCTGATCTCGCCATCACCACCGTTCTGGTGATTAAACGCGTATTCCGGCTGACCCTGCGGGCTGCGCAGGGTTTTATTGATTCCATTTTTGCCCTGATGAACGTTCCGTTGCGCTGCCCGGATTACACCAGTGTCAGTAAGCGGGCAAAGTCGGTTAATGTCAGTTTCAAAACGTCCACCCGGGGTGAAATCGCACACCTGGTGATTGATTCCACCGGGCTGAAGGTCTTTGGTGAAGGCGAATGGAAAGTCAGAAAGCACGGCAAAGAGCGCCGTCGTATCTGGCGAAAGTTGCATCTTGCTGTTGACAGCAACACACATGAAGTTGTCTGTGCAGACCTGTCGCTGAATAACGTCACGGACTCAGAAGCCTTCCCGGGCCTTATCCGGCAGACTCACAGAAAAATCAGGGCAGCCGCGGCAGACGGGGCTGTCACGAACGGTGCAATAGTGATCCACACCCAACGCCTGAAATCAGATCCAGGGGGTAATCTGCTCTCCTGATTCAGGAGAGCTTATGGTCACTTTTGAGACAGTTATGGAAATTAAAATCCTGCACAAGCAGGGAATGAGTAGCCGGGCGATTGCCAGAGAACTGGGGATCTCCCGCAATACCGTTAAACGTTATTTGCAGGCAAAATCTGAGCCGCCAAAATATACGCCGCGACCTGCTGTTGCTTCACTCCTAGAT